>JAWOHG010000153.1:0-6169 GCA_046485245.1 bacterium | reverse complement strand
CTGGCGGTCATGCTTTTCAAGCCTGATGTTGCGGCTAGCGATATCAAGTGCGCGATCGAGGCGCTGGAATTCACGCGCGTCGATGAATCCGTCGGCGTGGAAATGGCGTTCCATGGCGCGGATATCGTGCTGTTCCTGCATCAGCCTGTGGAATTCGCCCCGGGTCAGTTCACCCTGACGCATGCCGGCATGGATGCGCTCCATCTGCCGGTTCTGCCGCTCGTTGATCTGACGCAAGAAAAACTGGCTTTGCTTGTGCACCTGGACGGCATGGCCCGGTCCGTAGCCGCGCTGACCCCAGCCGGCCTGCGCGCCGCTTGCGGCGAGGCCCAGAGCGCCGAATGTCAGCAGGGCGATGAGTGTCATGTTCAGCTTGCTTTTCATGGTGTGACTCCTTTGCAGTTGAGGGATGTCCTGTCGACTCGTTTCGTCAGTGGACAACTGCACTGTAGGGGCGGCATGTAAGCAGACTGTTTGGGCGCGGTAACCAGGTGTAACGCTATGTAACTGCTGATTCCGGGTCGGTATGTGGATGGCGTGGCGCGCCTTGCAGGCCGGCCTGACCCGGCTTTGCCCTTGCTCTTCGGGGCTGTCAGTTTTTGCGGCGCTGGCGCGCCAGGGCACCCCTGAATCGCTCAAGGCCGGCGAGCATGCCTCGCTGCCTGGACAGGCGGTGACGAACAAAGGCATGTCTGGCAAATGCCGTGATGGGCTGCGGGGGAATCGGTCGCGAGCCAGAAGGTGACTGTCGGCTTCATCCCCGTCGGCGACACCAATGTCGAACTGGTCCAGCCCGACTCACCCGATGCGCCCATCGCCGGGTTCCTCGCCAAGCGTGGCCCGGGCCTGCACCACATCTGCTTCGAGGTCGATGACATCGACTCCCTCTGCTCTCGGCTCGTCGCCGCCGGCGTGCGGATGATCGACTCGGCGCCGCGCCCCGGCGCCCACGGCTCCCGCGTCGCCTTCATCCATCCGTCCGCGACCGGCGGCGTGCTCATCGAACTCAGCCAGCCGGCCGGCTAGCGGCCGGTTGACGCCGCTGGTGCGGCGGCTAGTATCAGGCCCGATATGAAAGAAACGCCATCCTTGCCCGCCGGTCCTGACCGGGTGCTCGTGGTCTACACCGGCGGCACCATCGGCTCGATGCCGCGCGACCCCGAAGATTCCACAAGCCCGCTGGTGACGGTGAGCTGGGACGAGTTCCGCTCGCGCACCTCCTCGCTCAACCCGGCCCTTGCCGACGGCCGGCCCAACGCGCGCTACATCGGCTTCCCGGTCGACGGCGCGAGCCTCGAGCCGCTCGACTCCTGCAACATCGGCGCCGACTACTGGACCGCGATTGCCGGCACCATCTCGCAGAACTACGACCGCTACGCCGGTTTCGTTGTGCTTCACGGCACCGACACGATGGTCTACACGGCATCCGCGCTCAGCCTGATGCTGGAGAACCTCGCCAAGCCCGTGGTCCTCACCGGCGCCCAGCTTTCGCACCTGCACAACATCCGCAACGACGCGCTCCAGAACCTGCTCACCGCCCTGCAGTTCGCCAACCCGGCCCTATCCGGCCTGCCGCTCGTGCCCGAGGTGAGCGTGTTCTTCGGCGACGTGCTCCTGCGCGGCAACCGCGCGCGCAAGGTCACCGCCTCGGGGTTCAACGCCTTCGAGTCGCCCGACTACCCGCTGCTCGCCCGGGCCGGCGAGCGCATCATCGTCCACGACCGCGCCGTCCGGCCGGCCCCGACCGGCCCACTGCGCCTGCGCACGCACCTCGAGCCGAACGTCGTCGCGATCAGCTTCTTTCCCGGCATCCAGCAGGGCTCGCTCCTGCCCCACATCCTCGGCGACGAGAGCCTGCGCGGTATCGTGCTCAAGACCTACGGGATGGGCACGGTGCCCTCCGACGAGCGCGTGCTCGGCCCGATTGCCGCCGCGGTCCGGCGCGGCGTGGTCGTGGTCGCGGTCACGCAGTGCTTCGGCGGACGGGTCGACCTCGGCCGCTACGAAGCCGGGTCTCGCCTGCTCGAAGCCGGCGTCATCTCCGGGTTCGACATCACGCCCGAAGCCGCGCTGGTCAAGCTGATGGTGCTGCTGGGCGACCCGGACCTCTCGCCCGACGTTGTCCGCCGCCTGTTCCAGCAGGACCTCGCCGGCGAGCTGACCGTGCGGCAAATCCCAGCCTGAAAGCGGCAGGGGCGGCAGTGCCGCCCCTGCAATTCCGCGGACCCTGTGACCTATCGGACTATCAGCTTGTGTGTCGTGCTGCCGGTGCGAGCGAGGTACAGGCCCGGCGCCAGGTTCAGAGCCAGCCTGCCGTCACTCTGCCCGCTGAACACCGTCCTGCCCGATGCGTCGTGGACCGTCAACTGCCCTGCCGGCAGGCTGACAGCCTGTCCCGGACGCGCGAACACGCCCGCCATCACGCCGCCGCGGGCCCGGGGCTGCACCGCCTCGCCGGTCCCGATGGCCTCGTAGAAGAACTCATTGGTGTTCTTACCTGGTACGCAGTAGATGCCCTCGTCGGCCGCCGCGAGCGCGGTTCCGCACTTGATGCCCTTGGTCGAAGGCAGGTCGGACAGCCACGTCCACGCGTCAGTCGCCGGGTCATAGACCCAGAACTCGCGCGTGCTGCCGCCCTTCACGGCGTAAGCCTTGCCCTCGAACCAGACCAGGCTGCCGCCTTCCTTCACCTTCTTCTTCTTGCCGGTCGGCCCGGCCCACGGCAGGTCGGCCTTGGCGACCCACGCCGGCTCGAGCGCGGTCAGGTCGAGCGCGTAGAAGTCGTTCTCCTTGTTGCCGCCGGCGAGGAAGTAGAGCGTCGAGGTGCCGTCGAACGCGAGCGCGCTGCCGATCTTCACCTTCTCGCCCGGCAGCGTGGCCGGCACCGCGGCCTCCCAGGCCAGGGTGCCGATGTTGAAACGCAGCCACTCGGGCGCCTTCGAACCGGCGCCGGCGTACAGGTACTGCGCTTCCCCGATCTCCACGACGCAGGCGAAGCCGCCCTTGACGCCCTTGACAAAGGTCGGTTCCGGCAGGGTCGAGTCCCAGCCCGTTTCCGGGCTGAAACGGAAGAACTCGTTCTTGCTGCCGCCCTTCAGGGCGTAGATCCATTCCTCGTTGTCGTCGGCGAGGCAGGCACCCTTCTTGGCCCGCTTCTTCTTGGGGCCCTGGGGCATGTCGGACAGGACTGCCCAGGAGTTGGTTGAATCGGTGTACCGCATGAAGTCGCGCGTGTTGTTGCCGACCAGCAGGTACACGTCGTGGTCGATGGCGGCGATGCTGCCGCCCCCTTTGACCGCCTTGCCCGAAGGCTGCCCGCTCACGTCGGCCAGCCGGGTCCAACCGAAGCCGGTGGTTGCCAGCACCAGCGCGGCGATCGCGACCACGGTCAGTGCGGAGGACTGCTGCAACACTCTCTTTGTAGGCATTCTCAGCCTCCTTTCGTGTCGCTGGATAAATTCTACACCCGTTCCGGCCGCTGGTCAACCTGCCTGGCGCACTGCGCCGCTGCCGGCCGCGCGGCACGTTGACGCCCTTGCCTCGGCCAGCTAGCATCTCTGCAGGATGACCACCCTGACTTCGGCACTACTGCTCATCGGCGCGCTCGTTCGCCCCGATTGGACCGACCCGGCCGGCCGCCTGCCGACTGACCACGCCCGCTGGGCCGCGTCACGCGCGACTGCCGACGCCACGCACCACGCCTGCGTCACGCGGACCGACGACACCGATGTCATCGCGGTCGTGGTCGACGCCGGCATCTACCCCGACATCGCCGCCGACCTCGCAGTCTTCAGCGCCGACCTCACCGCTGACGGCTACTCCCCGCGCATCGACACGCTGCGCGGTTCGAGCCCCGCGGCCCTGCGCGCACTGCTCGCGTCGATTGCCGACCTGCGCGGCGCGGTGCTCGTCGGCGACCTGCCGGTCGCCTGGTTTGAGGCCGACTGGGGCGGGTCCCGGCCCGAGGAATTCCCCTGCGACATCTACTACATGGACCTCAACGGTACGTGGCAGGACAACGACGCCGATGGCCTGTTCGACCGGCACACCGGCGCCACCGCCCCGGAAATCTGGGTCGGCCGGCTCTGGGCCGGTTCGCTCACCTGGGACTCCGAGGTTCGCCTGCTCAAACGCTACTTCGCCAAGAACCACGCCTACCGCACCGGCGGCCTGTCCCTGCCCGACCGCGCGCTGTGCTTCATCGACAACGACTGGGCCGGCGGCGGCGACTGGGGCCTGGGCTCAGTCTACCCCTCGGTCACGGTCATCGACGACGCCCGCACCACCGCGGCCGGCTGGCGCGCTCAACTCGTCACCGGCTACGAGTGGATACAGGTCGCGTCCCACTCCTCGGCCTGGGGCAACACTTTCCGCTCCACCGGCTCCGACTACACCGGCACCGTCTTCAACTGCGAGATGTACGCGCTTCGGCCCGACGCCCACTTCTACAACCTGTTCTGCTGCTCGGGCGCGCGCTTCATTGAAGAGAACTACTCGGCCGGCTGGGAAGTCTTCAACGATGACTGGGGCCTGCTCGCGGTCGGCAGTTCCAAGACCGGGTCGATGCTGAACAGCGAGGACTTCTACGCCTACCTCGGCACCGGCATCACCATCGGCGAGGCGTTCCGCCGCTGGCTCGCCGAGAACCTGAACAACGTCGACTGGCACTACGGCATGGTGATGGTCGGCGACCCGTCGCTCAAACCCCGCCACGCCGCGGTCGCCGCGCCGCCCAAACGTGAGCCCGCACCCGAGCTAGCACCCCTGTCTGAGCCGGTCGGCGCCCACGCCGAGACCGACGCCGACCCGGCGCTGGTGCGCGACCCGCAGGGCCGCCACTGGGCCGCGTGGGTCACCGGCCGCACCCCGGCCAACGGCCGCTTCGACATCTACGCATCCCGCCGCACGAACGGCGCGTGGTCCGCCGCGGTGCCCGTCGGCAACGCCTATTACTGGGAATGCGACCCGACGCTCGGCATCGACACCGCCGGCCGGCCGGTCTGTGTCTGGTCGCGCTTCGAGGACACCTACCACTACAACCTGTACTACAGCGTCTACAACGGCACGACCTGGTCCGCGGCCGCGCGCATCTCCGAGGACCCCAGCGAGGATATGAAGGCCGCGCTCGTGCGCGACGGCTCGGGCAGGCTCTGGTGCCTGTGGCAGACCGCGCGCACCGCGGCCCCCGACATCTACGCCTGTTACTGGAGCGGCTCGACCTGGTCTGCGCCAGTCAACCTCACGAGCGACGCCGCAATCGACGAGTGGCCCGCAGTCGCTGTCGACCTCTCCGGCCGGCCCTGGGTCTCGTGGACCCGCCGCAGCGCCGGGCGGTCTGAAATCCGCGCCCGCTACTTCGACGGCACGTGGCGCGACGCCGGCATCCCGTCGGCCGGCCGCGCGCACGCGCTCAGGCCCGCCATCACCTGCGCCGCCGACGGCAAGGTCTGGGTCGCGTGGGCCGACTTTGCAGCCGAGGCCGGCAGCATCTGCGCCGCGGGGTTCGACGGCAGCACCTGGTCCGCGCCCGTGTCGGTCTCAACCGGGCTCGGCCTGAACGTCAAGCCGACGATGAGCGCCGACGCGGCCGGCACGCCCTGGCTCGCGTGGCAGTCGCGCGACTCCGCTGGCTGGGCCATCGCGCTGTCGCGCTACTCCGGCGGGACCTGGCAGGCGCCGAGCCTGCTCCCCGGCACCGCCGGCTACAACCTCAACCCGGTCGCGTCTCCTGACAGCTCCGGCATCAGGCTTGCCTGGCAAGGCTACGCGCCCGGCGGCAACTGGGAAATCCTCTCCGACCGCGTGACCGCGACCGGCATCGCGTCCGGGCCCGAACCGCTCGCGCCGCGCGCCGCGCTCATAGCGTGGCACACGGTCACGCGTGGCCCGGTCCGGTTCAGCCTCTCCGCGACCGCGACCGGAACGCTCGGTGTCTTTGAGCGGGCCGGCCGGCAGGTCCGCACCGTGCCGGCTGCGGGCAACTCAGTTGTTTCGGTTGACTTGTCGGGCCTCGCGCCCGGAATCTACTTCGCGCGAACCGGCCCCGCCGTCGCGGCGCTCACGCTCTGCCGCTGACCGGGTTTCGGTCGGTGCAAGGACCCGCCGACCGCGCCGGAGTTGGCGTAGTCGCGCTGGAACTTGGGCCAAGGCGAATCGGCCAGTGGAACCG
>JAWOHG010000147.1:0-4148 GCA_046485245.1 bacterium | reverse complement strand
GACAGGCGGGCCTGTTCACATCGACGTGGGAGCGACGCACGGCCGAGGCCTACCCGCAGACCGCCACGGACAACGTCTACTTCGAGTGGAACCGGCCGTGGACCGACGGCCTGCGTTCCAAGCTCACCGCCAACTGGCGTGACCAGGCCGACCGCTACATCCGGGCGGAGTTGCAGAGCGGCGAGGTGAAGGCTGCGGCCGAGGGCCAGTACCGCATGGGGGAGAAGTCATACCTGCGCGCGAGGCTCGGCGGCAGCCGCTCGACCGACGAAGCCGGCGCGACGCTGACCGCGACGCCCGGGGCCGGGGTGAATCTCAACCTCTGGCGGTTCCTGTATGTCCAGTTCGACTACGACGCGACCCTGCCCTTCAGCGCGGCCGCCTCGCACCTGCTCTCAGTCCGCATCACCGGGCAGTTCTAGGTCAGGCCGCCGAGCAGCCCGGCCGCGCCGAGCAAACATCCATCCGCCGACAGGTTGACAAGAGTCGAGCCGAACTTACGATGATGACATGAAACGGCGACTGATGATAGCGGGTGGGATGGCAATGCTGCTGCTTGGGGCGGCGGCAGAGGCCCGGCTGGGCCGGGGAGTTGCGCGGCCGCGGTGCGGGCGTAGGTTGAAGGTGTGAGCGTGCGCCTGCTTGCGTTGCTTGGTCTGCTGGTTGCTCTGGCCGCGGCATTTCCGGCTGACCGTGGCGAGTTCGAGCGGTGGGAGGCGATTGAGGACAGCCTGCGGCAGATGCCGCCGCGCCTGCGCGGCCGATGGCTGAGAGACCGGGGCATCGAAGACCCGATGCTGCGGCCCGCGGTGCTCAGCACCGATTCGGGCCTTTCCGTCGTCGGCCGCTGGTCACTTGGCCCGGCCTACGATGTCGACTGCCGGATGACGTCAACCGACACGTTCATCGCTCTGGCCCGCGGGTCCGGAGTGAGCATCGCGCGACTCAATCGTTCCACATCGACCCGCTTCGAAGTCCTCTCAGACATCAACTGCGACCGGCTGGTCGGCGACGTACGGCTGCTCGACACGCTGGTGTTGGTTTCGAGCTACGGGTTGGAAGTCTGGGGCATCTCCGACCCGACCCGGCCGAACCGGCACAGCCGCATCGAGACCGACCTCTTGGGCTTCGATGCCCGCGACTCGCTGGTGTACACCGTCGGCTACGACTCGTTCCAGGTCATCAGTGTCGCCGACCCGGCCAACCCGCGGCTGGTTGGTGCCTGCCGGGACTCCGGCTCCGCAGTCTCGGTCGCAGGCAACACCGCCTTCGTTGCCAACGTAGCGGGGCTGTTTGCCATCGACGTCAGCAACCCGGCCGCGCCTCATCGTGTCGGCTCCTGGGGTGGGCAGATACTCTCTGTCGCGGCGCGAGGCAATATCTGCTGCGTCACGCAGACCAACCCCAACCAGCCGTCGTGGCTCGGCTTCACCATCCTGAATACCACTAACCCGGCCGCAATAACGCCGCTCGGTTCGCTGAACAACGTCGGCGGCTACGACATCTGCCTTGACGGCAACCGGGCGATGCTGTCCGGCTACCAGTCCGGCGGCCACGAGTTCCGCCTAGTCGACATCGGCGACAGCACACAACCGGCCGTTGTTGGCACCTGCGCGACACAGAACAATAACTACGGCGTCTGGGGTACGACGGCGGGCAGAGTTGCGCTAGTAGCGGACAACCGCGGAGGGCTGGCAGTCATAGACATCGCCAACCAGACGCAGCCGTCGCTCGACACCGTCGTGCTGCGCGGTGGCTCTGCGGTAGACATCAGCATCGACGCCGGACTCGGCTACGTCGCCAGCGACGGCGCCGGCCTCAAAGTGCTCGACCTCAGCAGTCCGGCATCGCCGCAGTGGATTGGCGACCTGGACACGACGCACAATGACCTGACCATTGAAGCTGCCGTGGCGCTTGACAGCTTCGCCTTCATCGGCTGGCGGCGTCCCTACCTGCGTGTGGTCAATGTCACCGACCCGACGCGGCCACTGATGGCCGCGGGCTGCAACGTCGTCGCCGCACCCAAGGCGCTGGCACTGCGGGACAGCCTGCTCTACCTCGCGGCCGATGGCGTGTTCGACATAGTCAACGTCGCCCGGCCGCGCCAGCCGCAGGTGGTGGGGACGGTGAATCTGCCGGACAGGACAAGAAACATGTTCTTGCGAGACACCCTCGCGTATGTGGCGCAGGGCTACAGCGGCCTGAAGATACTGAGCGTTGCGCAGCCCTCATCGCCGCGCGAAGTCGGCACATACGCCAGCGTTCGGTCGACGCACGGTGTCTGGGTGGAGGACACGCTGGCCTACATTGCCGAGTTCGATAGTGGCTTGACCGTCGTGAGTGTCGCAAGGCCTGACTCCTGCTACAAGGTCGGCTCACGCCTGACGCCCGCGTGGGCCTATGACGTGGAAGTGAGCGGCAACAGCGCATTCGTGTCGTGCCGGGATGGCCTCAGGCAGTTCAACATCAGCAACCCGCGCAGCCCGGTGGAGGTTGCCTTCGCCGGGACACCCTCATTCGGCTGGCGGGTCGAGTGCGACGGCCGATACATCTACCTTGCCTGTATGGACGCAGGCGTGGCGGTCTACGAGACCGTGAGCAGTGCGATTGCAGAGCCGCGAAGCGCCACTTCCGCCAAGCCGCTGCGGCTGTGGCCGAACCCGGCGCTGGACATTCTGAACGTGGAACTGCTCGATAAGCCGGGGCCAATCACCTTGCGCATCCTCGACGTGGCCGGGCGTGAGGTGCGTCGAGCGGCGGTCGTCCAGTCCGCCGGCGTTGGCCACGCCGCGATACCGGTGGGTGACTTGCCCTCGGGCGTCTACGTGGTCGAGTACAAACAAGCAGGGGGGCAGTCGAAGAGGCAGCAGTTCGTCAAACCATAGGAGGTGCCCGTGAGGGAGATATCGGGGACATAATACTTAACTCGGTCAGAGCTGCGCGAGTTCAATGAGCAGGTGCAACATCTGGGACGGCCGAAGCAGCGGCCGCGCGCTCCCGGCCGGCGTGTACTTCATCCAACTAGCCACCGACAGCGGCAGAACGCGAAGGAAGCTGGTAAGGACCGAGTAGCGGCAGAGGGCCTGCGTCGGCGTTGCGGGCGGCCTTCGGGCCGCCCGCGCCGCTTTGCATCAGGAGAACGAGGAGATGTCAGATGGCAGATGCGTGATTAGTGATGTCAGGCGTGGCGTACCCGTCAGACCGGTCCGAGCTCTCGGGTCTGCCCGACTACAGCAGGGCGGCGAACTCGTCCGGGGTGAGGCCGGCGTCGCGGATGAGGGCGCGCAGGGTGCCCTTGGCCAGTTCAGGGTGGTCAGGCACTGAGAGGCGGCGGTGCGGGGGCTTGTTGTGTCTTAGAATGATGTGGCTGCCGGTCTGGTGGTCAACTTCGTAGCCGAGCTTCTGGAACGCGCAGATAGCGGCCCGGCCGGAGACGACCGGGAGCCTGGTCAGACTGCGACCTCGACTATCTCCTCGGTGATGGCGGGCGGGACGGGTTCGCCGTGCCTGGCGAGGCTGGCGAGGTAACCCTTGATGGCGTCTTGGATGTTGGCCAGCGCTTCGGTCCTGGTATTGCCCTGGGAAACGCAACCGGGTAGGGTGGGGCACTGGGCGACAAAGGCCCCATCCTCGTCAATCTCGATGACCACTCGGTATTTCATGCAGTTCTCCTGACGACAGTGTAGCCTCTGAGCCGACCCGGGTCAATCCTCACGAGAGTCTCCGGTCCGGCAGTAAGCCGAGAGCAGGCATCCATCAATGGTTCCTGCGCCGCCGGAGGCGGCGGAGCGCGCCGATGGCGAGGCCGGCGAGGCAGAAGACTAGCAGGGGCAGGTCGCCCCAGAGGCGATAGGGCGGGACGACCGCAGGGACCGGGACGTCGGAGGTGAGCACCGCCTGCTCGAAGAGCCGCGTGTGCTTGACCACGTTGCCGTACGGGCCGACGACCATCGAGATGCCGTTGTTGGCCGAGCGCACCAGCGGCAGGCCGGTCTCGATGGCGCGCATCACCGAGAGTTCGGTGTGCTGGTGGGCGCCGGGCAGGCGACCGAACCAGCCGTCGTTAGTGACGTTGACCAACAGCATCGAGCCGCGCCGGGCCAGCGCGCGCGCGTGCTGGGGGAAGATTATCTCGAAGCAGATGTGGC
>JAWOHG010000114.1:0-6299 GCA_046485245.1 bacterium | reverse complement strand
GACATCGACGGCGACACCCGGACCACGCCCGACATCGGCGCCGACGAGTACACCTCGGTCGGTTCCCCGATGAGCGGCATCTTCACCATCAAGCAGCAGGGCGGCGGCGACTACCTGACGTTCGCGCAGGCGTTCGGCGACGTCCAGCTCCGCGGGTTCGGCGGCAACGTCCAGTTCGACGTCTACGACGGCACCTATACCGGCATCCCCGGCGCCGGCGCCGCCTTCAACTTCGACGGCATCGGCAACGGCCCGAACCGGTTGATTGTCCGCGGCTACCCGGGCCAGACCGTCAACCTGCCGTGCAACGGCTACTCCTACGGCATCCGGCTGTACGGGAACAAGCGCGTCGCACTCGAGAACCTGAGGATTTACGGCTTCTCCTCCTACGGCATCTACGCGACCTCGCTCTCAAGCAGCTCGAATACCACCGACTCCTGCGTCGTGCGCGGCAACACCATCACCGGCCCGTACCCGATATACTGGTACTACGGCAAGGACGACTCCATCATCGGCAACTACCTCAACGCCACGTCGAGCTACGGCCTCTTCGTCTACGGCACCTCCGCTTCCTACGGCCAGCGCAACGTCATCGCCAACAACATGATTTCCGGCTACACCTCCTACGGCCTCTACCTCTACTACCAGAACCTCCCCGAGGTCTACAGCAACACCATCGCCAGCGCCTCCGCGAACTCCTCCTACAACGGTCTCTACGGCCAGTACGTCACCAACCTGACGATGAAGAACAACATCTTCTGGAACCGCAACCAGAGTTACGCGGTCGCGTTCTGGAACTCGACGTTCGCCGGCACCGGCGCGTCGAATTACAACAACTTCTTCGCCAGCTCGATGCTCGGCGTCTGGAACGGCATGGGCTACACCGACCTCGCCCAGTGGCGCAGCGGCACCGGCCAGGACGCCAACAGCATCTCGGCCAACCCGCTGCTCGCCTCCAACACCGACCTCCACCTGACCGGCGCCTCGCCCTGCAAGGACGTCGGCACCGTGGTGACCGGGTTCGCCTATGACATCGACGGCGATGTCCGGCCCATCGGCTCAGCCGCCGACATCGGGGCCGACGAGTACTTCGTCGACCTCGGCATCACCGCCATCATCGCCCCCGCGGGCGGCGTCGGCGTCGGCTCGACCGTCGCCCCGCGCGTGCAGTTCGTGCACCTCGGCGGCCCGGCCGGGTCCAACTACGTCAAGATGGTCCTGACCAACAACGGCACGCCGGTCTACGCCGAGTCGACCCTCGTGACGTCTTCGGTCGGCGACACCATCGTGGTGAGCCTGCCCAACTGGGTGGCCGGCCCGATCGGCTCCAACTTCGCGGCCGCGGCCTGGCACAAGGCGATGCCTGACGCGTCGCCGGCCAACGACTCCATCGGAGCGGCCTTCCAGGTCGGCAACGTCGACGTGGCAGTGACCGCGGTCCTGGCGCCCGCCGCCTCGACCCCGCTCGGCGCGACTGTTGCGCCGGCCGTCGTGGTGACGAACCTCGGCGACTTCGCGGCCATCTTCGACCTGGCCTTCACGGTCGACGACGGCGCCCTCGGCGGCGACGCCCTCAATGCCGGCACGCCGCGGCGCAAGGTGCTCGACGCGCTGGTCTACAGCCAGACCGTGAGCGTCAACCTCGCCTACGGCGCGACCGACACCATCGTGTTCGACACGACGTGGCTGGCCACGCCGGCCGGCGACTACACCGCCGAGGCCCAGGCTTTGGCCCTCGGCGACACCGACCCGGGCAACGACAGCATCGTCCTGGCCGTGTCCGTCGACCGGATGGACGTCGGGGTCAGTGCCGTGACCGCGCCCGTCGGCAACGTCTCGCGCACCAACCTCTACCCCGCCGTCAAGGTGATGAACTACGGCGACGCGGCGGCGGTCTGTGACGTGCGCTTCGTCATCCGCGACGCCGGCAACACGGTCGTCTACGACCGCATCCAGGCCGGCATCATCGTCCCGCTGGGCGACTCGGCCGCGTTCAGCTTCACGACCCCCTGGCTCCCGCTGGCGGGCGGCGTGTACACGCACGAGGCGACCACGCAGTTGATGTACGACCAGGACGCCACCAACGACTCGGCCTTCGGGACCTGCACCGTTGCCGATTCCGGCGTCGTCCCGACCGCCTGGGAACCCAAGGCGTCGATGCCCGCCACCCCCAGCGGCAAGATGCAGAAGGACGGTTCCTGGCTGGTCTACCACCAGGGCAACGGCCTCATATACGCCGCCAAGGGCTACAAGGTCGGCGACTTCTACTCCTACGACCCCGTCGCCGACGCCTGGACCCAGCTGCCCGAGTGGCCGCTCGGCCTCGAGGCCAAGGGCCCGTCCAAGGGCTCCATCGCCTGCACCGACGGCAACGGGGCCATCTACGCCACCAAGGGCAACAACCGGTCCGGGTTCTGGAAGTACACCATCGCCGAATCCGCCTGGACCCAGCTCGTCGACGTCCCGCTCGGGCTTTCCAACAAGAAGGTCAAGGGCGGCACGGACATGGTCTACGTCCAGGAAGACACCACCGGCTGGGTGTACGTGCTCAAGGGCTACAAGACCGAGTTCTACCGCTACAATACGAACCTCGGCACGTGGGAGACCCTCGCCGACGCGCCGACCGGCGTGAAGGCGAAGTACGACAAGGGCTCCTGGCTCGCCTACGACGGCATCGGCCGCACCATCTACGCCCACAAGGCGAAGTACGGCGAGATGTACGCCTACGACCTCGACTCGATGGCGTGGGGCACGGTCCTGCCCGCGATGCCCCTGGCCAACCAGCAGACCGGCAAGAACAAGAAGTCCAAGGACGGCGGCTCGGCCGCTTACCTGAACGACGGCTTGATCTATGCTCTGAAGGGCGGCAACACCTGCGAGTTCTACGCCTACGACCCCGCGGCGATGCTGTGGTCCGAGAAAGACACCATCGACCAGCTCGGGCCGGTGGGTAAGAAGAAGCGCGTGAAGGGCGGCGGCGACATCACCTCCATGAACGGTGAGGTCCTCTACGCCTTCAAGGGCAACAAGTCCAACGAGCTCTGGAAGTACTCGCCGATGTTCGCGGCGAGCATCCGGCCGGCTCGTTCGGGCGTGATGGCCGAGCGCGTCCTGCCGCAGGGCTTCGACGTCAAGCTCGGGCCCAACCCGCTCCTGACCGGTGTGGCCACCCTGCGCTACACGCTGCCCGCAGCCGGTGCGGCGACCGTCAAGGTCGTCGACGTGACCGGGCGGACAGTGCTGACCCGCAGCCTGGCCGTGAACCGTCTCGGTTCGACCCAGCTCGACCTGCGCTCCTTGAGCGCGGGCGTGTACCTGGTGAAGTTGACTTCGGACGGCTCCTCGGCCAGCGTCAAGCTGGTCATCCGGTAGCCGATGCCGTACGAAGTCACCCTGAGCGAAGCGCCGCTGGCGCTGAGTCGAAGGGTCTTTACCAGCTCGCACAAGCTGGTCATCCGCTAGTACGTCACTGCTGTACGCGAAGGGCGGCTGCCAAGCCGCCCTTCGCCTTTTCCCGGGACCCTCGCCCGATTCTGCCGACCGCCCGCGACGCCGGTTGACGGCCCGGGTGAGGACGAGAAGTTAACTGCAACAGCCCTTACCTGTTGACAGCGATGACCGGGAAGGTATCATCGTTCAGGCGCGGGTTGCACGCCTCAAGACGACAATTGTGTCGCACCACTGCCGGCGCAATGCTGCGCGCGGCCGGCGCGTGACCCGTCCCAGGCTGTAAAACCATCAAGGAGGCAAGATGCGCAGAAGCATCATCACGCTGGCATTCTTAGGATTTGCCTGCGTGCTGTCAGCCGCGTCACTCAGCGCGGCTGACCCGGGGCTGCAGCAAGCGCAGCCCGTCGACGTCGACCGCGTCCCCCTCGAACTCTTCACCCGGTCGCAGGTGTCGTCTCCCGGCGGGCAGTTGCTGCCGGTCGACAACACCACGTTCTGGTCGAAGGAGTCTCTGCCCGGGGGGACGGCTGGACGCTACCGCGTCATGAGCTGTGTGGCGCCTGACAGCAACATCTTCTACGTCATGGGCGGCCAGGCCCCGTCAGCGGTCGCGACGGCCTACCGCTACAATATCCTCACCAACACCTGGTCGACCATCGCCCCGATGCCCGGGGCCAACGCCAACCAGATGGCCGCGTTCTGGGTCGACAACGGCGGCGGCACCGACTCCTCCGGCATCTTCGTGGTCTGCCGCTACAGCCCGACATATGCCCGGACCTCGTACCGCTGGCGCCGCGCCACCAACACCTGGGACACGATTCCGTGGCCCCCGGGACCGACGACCTCAACCTACCAGGCGGGAACGATGTGCGCAGTCGTGGGCGACTCGCTGTACTTCATGGCCCGCACTTCCGCGTCGGTCTGTTCGCTCTGGAGGTACAGCATCCGCCAGGGCACGTGGGCCAGCATCGGCCAAGTACCGGGGTACGCCTACTACGGCGCGATGACCACGTACGGCGGCAAGATCTGGCAGATCGGCTCCTACCCGATCTCCCCGGCCCTGCCCACCGCGCTCCTCTGCTACGACCCGCCGACCCGCACCTGGCTGAGCAAGGCGTCGCCCTCCTGGGCCGACTCGGCCGGCGGCAACTCGACGCACCTCGTCGGCATCCCGGGCGGCAAACTCGTACTCTACGGCGGCGGCGACGGCTGGTATCCGCGCCGCGGCATCAACGTCTACGACACGACCGCCAACACCTGGTCCCCGGAGATGGACCGCCTGCCCCAGCCTGACCTGGGCGGCGGTTACGGCGCGGTCGACTCGGCCGGGACGGTTGGCATCCACCTGGCCTGCGGCGAGATCAACTACCCGTCGCCGATCCTGAACGTCAACATGCACTGGCGCGGTCGGTACATACCGCCGCCGCCGAACGACGTCAAACTGGACGCTATTCTGGCGCCGACCAGGTTCGAGCAGGGCGTATCGGTCACCCCGATCGTGCGCATCAGGAACACCGGCACGGCGGCACAGACCAGTGTACCGGTCTACGTCACGGCCGACTCGGCCGGCACTCTCATCTACTCGGCCAACACGACCTGGACCGGCACTCTCAACCCGGGCGACACCGCGCGGGTCACGTTCACGACCGGCTTCCCGGTCGGCGCCAGGGGATTGCTGTATGGCGTCACGAGCTGGACCGCGCTGGCGGGCGACCAGAACCCGTCCAACGATACCGCCCGGTTCACCGGCACGGTCGTCGGCGTCCCCAACCGCTACTTCAAGCAGGAGTGGAGCTGGAACTCGCCGCGCACGACCGGCGGATGCTACGGCGTGACCGGGGTGCAGGACTCGCTGGTCTGGGTCAACCTCGGCTACCTCGCGCCGTTCAAGACCTATATCCTGCGGTTCTCGGACCAGGCCGTTCTTGACTCGTTCACCCAGTACGCCACCGGGTCGTACGGCTACTTCGACATGACCTACATCCCAGCCGAGAACGCGGTCTACGCCGGCACCTCGGTGACCAACCGGATGGACAAGATCAACGGCACGACCAAGGCGTTGATTTCCAGCTACATCCTGACCGGCTCGCCGTACAACAACTGGCTGCTGTCGATGGCCCACGACGGCGACTCGCTCTACTCGTCCTACTTCAACACCTACGGCGTCTACAAGTTCTCAGTGACCGGCACCAACGCCCGCCGGGTACTGACTGCGTTCCCGGGCACCATCGTCCCCTTCGGCCTCGGTTACGACGACAACAAGGGCACGATGTACGGGTTCGACGGCAGCTACACCGGCGGCATCGTCCAGTACGGCATGCCCGACTTCGCCCACCTGCTCGACACGACGCTGGCCGGGCCCGGCCCCGGGGCGCTGTTCTCCGGCGGCGAAGTGTTCAAGGACACCTTCCTGCTGTTCACGCAGCAGGCGCCGACCCTGACGACCTGGTGCTACCGCATCATCCCCAAGGAACTGGACTACGGCGTGGCGGCCATCGTCTCGCCGACCGGCCAGGTCGACACCAA
The DNA here is from genome assembly GCA_046485245.1 of bacterium. Classification (GTDB taxonomy): domain Bacteria; phylum Hydrothermota; class Tepidihabitantia; order Tepidihabitantales; family Tepidihabitantaceae; genus CBFGJX01. The sequence continues at coordinate 323 of JAWOHG010000114.1, read as the reverse complement.
CGAGGTCGTCATACCGGGCGCGCGCTGGCAGAACTACCACGCGCTGCAGTCCGGGACTTTCACCGCGTACTACTCACTCGAGAACCCGTCCGGCACGCGCGTCTATACTGAGAGCAGGACCATCACCGGCCTGCTGGCCGGCGAAGACACGCTGCTGTACTTCCTGCCCTACAACGTCGGGATGGACACCGGCACGTGGACGGTGCGCTGCTCGACCTATGCCGACGGCGACAACACGCCGGCCAACGACGTGCTGGAAAGCACCTTCCGCGTGGTGCTCTCGAGCCAGCCCCCGCCTCCGGGCGGCTGGACCGAGATCGCCC
>JAWOHG010000056.1:0-14725 GCA_046485245.1 bacterium | reverse complement strand
GCTCTACGCCCACAAGGCCAAGTTCATGGAGCTGTACAGCTACTCGCTGGACAGCGCCGCGTGGAGCCCGCTGCTGCCCGGCATGCCGCTGGCCAACAACCAGACCACCAAGTCCAAGAAGGCCAAGGACGGGTCTGACGCCGTCGTCCTGTACGGCAGCATCTTCACGCTCAAGGGCGGCAACACCATCGACTTCTACGCCTTCGACCTGGCCACGCAGACCTGGTCGGAACGAGAGACCATCCCGTCGGTCGGCACCACGGGCAAGAAGAAACGCGTGAAGGGCGGCGGCAGCCTGGCAACCGACGGACTTCACGCGCTCGCGCTCAAAGGCAACAAGACCCTCGAGTTGTGGCGCTACGCGCCGGGCATGTTCGTCGCCGGCACCAGGGCGCCGCAGTCGAGAACGGGCGTGCAGGCCAGGCTGGAAACCGCCGGCCGGAGAATGGAAATCGTCTCCAACCCGGTCCGCGGCGCCGCGACCATCCGCTGGTCCCTGCCCGTTGCCGGGCCGGCGCGCGTGACGGTGTTCGACGTGGCCGGCCGCGCCGTGGCCAGCCGGAACCTGGCCCTGGGCCGCACCGGCACGCTCGACCTTGACCTGCGCGACCTCGCCGCGGGCGTCTACCTCGTCAAGTTCTCGTCCGGCGACTTCACCGGCTCGCAGAAGCTGGTAATCGAGCGTTAGTTCGCAAGGGCTGCTGCACCGGAGGGGCGGCGCGTGCCGCCCCTCCGCCTTGCACGGCGGGAGTTTGACAGCGCCACGGCCCGGGGCTATACTCTTACGTCAGGGGTCGCGAGGGGCGACCCGAAGATTCCGCACCGTCACAGGTGCAAATGGGTTCGGACTGCGTTGTCGGCTTCGGCCGACGATGCTGCTATAGGAGGTTACCGTGTACCGTACTGCCCTGGTCTGCCTCATCGCCGCGCTCGGCATCGCCGGCGCTGCATCCATCGAAGGAAGCTACGACCTGCCGCTTGACGGCGGCGGCGGCCCCGACCTCTGGGGCTATACCTGGCTCGACAGCGACACGACCTGTCCCGGCGCCCCGATCTTCAACTGGGTCGACATCAAGGCGGTCGGCACCCGCCTGAACGGCCTCGGGGACGACAACGTGCTCGGGCCGCTGGCGCTGGGATTCCAGTTCCCGTTCTACTGGCTGCGCCAGACAAGCATCTACGTCGGGTCCAACGGCTACATCGCTTTCAACGACGAATCCAACGAGGCCCACCCGTTCCCGCAACTGCCCAACGCCGCGCGGCCGAACAACGTCATCGCCGCGCTGATGTCCGACCTCGATTTCACCGGCCGCACCACCGGCGGCCGGGGCTGCTGGTACTGGACCAACGCCGCCGCCGACACGTTCATCCTGCAGTGCGAGAGCATCCCGTTCTGGAACGTGCCGACGAGCCTGAACACGTTCCAGATAATCCTCTCCCGCCGGGACAGCTCGATCTGCTTCCAGTACCGCGAGCAGACCGGCGCCCCGAGCCAGGGCTGGGGCGCGGGCAACGCCACCGTCGGCATCGAGGACCCGACCGGGGTCACCGGGCTGTCGTACTACTACAACAACACGCCCGGCAACGACATCCACGCCGGGCTGGCGATACGCTTCACGCCGCCCGCCGCGACCGCCTACACGCGGCTCGACTGCGGTATCCGCTGGGCCCTCAACCGCGGCTCGCAGGGCACGTTCCTCTACCACCCCAACGTCGGCAACCCGGCGCTCGTGCGCGCCCGTATCACCAACTTCGGCACCGAGACAATCACGAACGACACCGTGCTCGCCGAAGTACGCAGCATCGGCGGCACGCTCGTCTGGGCCGACACCACCGTGTTCGCGTCCCTGCCCCGCGGCGCCGAGACGACCCACACCTTCGGCCAGTACGTGACGTCCGACACCGGGTTCTACACGCTGAAGGTGAAGTCGAAGCTCGCCGGCGACGCCCTGGCCCGCAACGACTCGGTGATGGTGGAAATCCACGTCGTCAACTTCACCTTCCCGACCTCGCTCTACTTTGACCGCGTGACCTCGGGGTCCTACTCGCTGTCCGGCCCGCACGGTTTCGCCGAGAAGTTCATCCCGCCGCGCTACCCGCTGGCGGTCCGCAGCATCCACTTCTACTTCTCGTCCGGCAGCTCCACGCCCATCACCTGTCGCGTCTGGGACGACAACGGGCCGGACGGCTCGCCCGGCACCGTGCTCGCCACGCGCGTCATCACGCCGGTCGCGGGCTGGGACTCGATCGACCTCACCGCCGACTCGGTCAACGTCCAGTCCGGCGGGTTCTTTGTCGGCTACACCTCGACCGGGCCCGGCTATCCCCGGCTGGCCTACGACAACACGATGCCTCACGCCTTCAACAGCTGGGAGTACACCGGCGTGTGGGCGCAGTCGCGCGACAACGAAACCCAGGACTGGCGCATCCGGGCGCGCGTCGGCCTGGGCACCGCCGCCCACGACCTCGGCGTCACCGAGCTGCTCGCGCCGACCGGCATCCTTGACTCGGGTGACCTCGTCACACCGCTGGCCCGCGTGCGCAACTTCGGCCTGTTCCACGATACGGTGCAGGTGACCTTCTCGATTCCCGGCACCGGCTACCTGAGCACCCGCGCCAAGTACGTCGAACGGTACTGCGAGGACACCGTATCATTCGCGCCCTGGTCGGCCCGGCCCGGGTTCGGCCTGGTCCCGCGCTGTTCCACGTACCACCCGCTGGACATCCACCCGGACAATGACACGCTCTCCGGCGACCCGTTCAACGTCCGCTTCATCGACATCGCCGCGGTATCGGTCGACCGGCCGCGCGACACCTTCGACTACCCGGCGACGCTCAACCCGCGCGCGACCGTGGCCAACCGCGGCAACACTGCCGAGAACTTCCGCCTCGCATTCAGCATCCCCGGCGCGGGTTACGAGGAAACCGTCGCGGTCTATCTCGGCGTGGGCGCGACCGACACCTTCGCTTTCCCGCCGCTGGTCTGTGACACCGGCGCCTACGTCGCGTCCTGCTCGGTCCTGCTCGCCGGCGACATGAACCCGGCCAACGACCGCGCGACCGCGGCCTACGTCTGCCGGCTGCTGGACGTCGGCCCTACCGCCATCATCGCCCCGGCCGGCGAGCTCGACTCGGGCACGACCCTGACGCCGCAGGTGCGCGTGCGCAACCGGGGCAACCTGCCGGCCGACCTGTCAATCCGCCTCACCGTGTCCGACGGCTACGACGACACGCGCCCCGTCACCGGGCTCGCCCCGGGTGACGAACGCGTCGTGGACTTCGGCGACTGGACCGCGCCGCGCGGTGGCCGGTTCGACGTCCGCTGCTCGACCGCCCTCGCGGGCGACATGCGGCCGGAGAACGACACCGCCACCTGCACGGTGACGGTCATCAGCCACTGCATCTGGCCACCGGGCTGGAGCGAGGCCGCGCCGGTCCCGCTCACGCCCTCGGGCAAAGCCGTGAAGGACGGCGGCTGGATTGCCTGGGACGCCGCGACGCGGCAATGCTACGTCGCCAAGGCCTACAAGACCTCCGACTTCTACGCCTTCGCCCCGATACCCAACACCTGGCGCGAACTGCCGGCGTGGCCACTGGGCACGGAGGCCAAGCCGCCCTACAAGGGCTCGGTCGGCATCTCCGACGGCAACGGGGTCATCTACGCCGTCAAGGGCAACAACCGGTCCGGGTTCTGGAAGTACTCCGCGGCCGAATCGGCCTGGACCCAGCTCGCCGACGTGCCGCTGGGCCTGTCCAACAAGCGGGTCAAGGGCGGCACCGACCTGGTCTACGTCGCCTCCGACTCGGTTGACTTCATCTACCTGCTCAAGGGCTACAAGACCGAGTTCTACCGCTTCAACGTCGAAACCGGCCAGTGGCAGACGCTGGCCGACGCCCCGGTCGGGGCCAAGCCCAAGTGGGACAAGGGCTCCTGGCTGGTCCACGACGAGGCGGGCCACAGGCTCCTCGCCCACAAGGCGAAGTACTCCGAGATGTACGCCTTCTCGCTGGACTCGCTGACCTGGGGCCCGTTGCTGCCGGGCATACCCGTTCCCAACCAGCAGACCGGCAAGAACAAGAAGGCCAAGGACGGGTCGGACGCCACCGTCATCGACAATGTCGTCTACACGCTCAAGGGCGGCAACACAGTCGACTTCTATTGCCTCGACCTGGCGACCGGGACGTGGGCCGAGCGCGAGACGATTCCGTCGGTCGGCTCCACGATGAAGAAGAAGCGAGTGAAGGGCGGCGCCAGCGTCACCGGCGAGGGCACCGTGCTCTTCGCGCTCAAGGGCAACAAGACGCGCGAGACCTGGCGCTACGTGCCGGCCGCGCCTGAAGCGGGACGCTATGCGCGGCACGCCAGGACGGGCGTGCAGGGCGGGAAGCGCGCGGCGCCGGGCGCCAAGCTCTTCGTGCAGAGCCCGGCAAGCGCTGCGGCCGAGATCCGCTGGTCTGCCCCCGTGCCCGCGAGCACGTGGCAGTTGTCGGTCTACGACGCCGTTGGCCGCTGCATTCTCTTGAGGGCACTCGACCGCTCGACCACCGGAGCACTCTCGCTCGACGTACGTGCCCTGCCCGCCGGCGTTTACCTTGTCCGGCTCTCGGGAGGAAACCAGCACCTGGCTGCCAGGCTCGTCGTCTCCCGCTGAACCGGACCGACCTCGCTGCCGGGGCGCCAATCGGGCGCCCCGGCAGTTTTATTGACGAACTGCCTCGCCGTGGGTAAAATTATCTGTTGACTGCGGTTACGCCCGGACTTGGCGAGAGAGGTAACGGGCGCAGCCGACGGTGGGCCGGGCCCCCACACTGACTAGTTTGGCCGCTGTCCGGGTGCCGACAGCGGCTGCAGGTATGGGCACCATTACGCCGGCGGCGTTGACTCTGCCGGCCGTAGTATCAGGAGGTAGCGATGCAGCAGTTCGCGGTCTTGGCATTACTCGTCGGGCTGGCCGGGATTGCCCCCGCCGGCGAACCCGCCCCCCTTGAACTGGATGAATTGAGGCACGACGGCGGCCGGCCGGCCAGGGCCGAGCGCGTCGACGCGTCACCGGTCGGCCCGGACGAGGGCGAGCTTGATGCCCGGTGGCCCAACCCCGAGGTCCGCGTCACCTACAACACCGCCACCGACTACGCCGACTGGGAAAACCAGCGCAACATCGTCGTCGACGGGGGCGGCGCCATCCACGCGGTCTGGTACAACATGGGGTCGTTCTACCAGGTCATCTACAAACGTTCGACCGACGGCGGCGCGACCTGGACCGACTCGACCGCGGTCAGCGCCGTGGCGCCCTACAACGGCCACTACAACCGCTACCCGTCGATGGCGCTCGACTCGACCGGCAACGTCCACATCGTGTGGAGTTCGGCCGGCGCCTCCGGCGCCAACCGCCGCATCCTGCACCGCGAGCGCTCGGCGGCCGGCGCCTGGAGCGCGGTCACCGTGCTGGTCGACTCGGCCAGCAACTACTGGCGCACGAACCCGTCCGTCGCCTGCTCGCCCGACGGCCGGGTCCACGCCGCCTGGCAGACCCGGGCATACATTGCCGCCGTCAACTACTTCTGCATCACGACCCGCGAGCGGGTAACGTCGACGTGGCAGACGCCGGTCGACCACTCCTACGGCACCTTCCAGACATACTACCCGGCCATCGCCCTCGACCGGGCCAATAACGTCCACGTGGCGTGGCGTGGGGAACAGACCGGCCTGTACCAGGTGATGTACCGCAAGCGCACCGGTCCGACCTGGGGAACCGTCATCGACGTCACGCAGGCCAACGCCAGCCAGCTCTACGCCGTGCCGTCCATCGCCGTCGACTCGGTCACACCGTTCATCGTGTTCAAGGCCGGCACCGCCAACTACCGCATCGTGCTGGCCCGCGACAGCCTCGGCACCTGGCTGCGCGACACGCTCACGCCCTCGGGCTGGAGCCGGTACTGCTACGCCCCGCAGGTCGCCCCCGGCTTGAACGGCTGGATGCACGTCGCCTACCAGGGCTACTCCGACGCCGCGCCCAGCTACCAGCAGGTCCGCTACGGCACTTGGACGAGGACCGACCGCTGGACCGGGTTCGAGGACGCGACCGCAGTCAACAACACCGGCCGGTACTGCCCGTCGGTCTTCGCCGATGCCGCGGGCGACATCCACCTGCTCTGGCACGACAACCGCGACGGCAACTATGAAATCTACTACAAGCGCGGGCTGCCGCCGTTCGCCAACGACGTCGCGGTCAGCTCGGTGAATAACGTGTGGCCGTTCGTCGCCCGCAGCGCGACGGTCTCGGTCGGCGTGACGGTGCGCAACGAGGGCACCACGGCTCGCCCGGCCGGCCTGCCGGTCTACCTCGCCATCACCGGCCCGCTCGGCTACAGCTACAACGACACTGTCCTCACGACCGTGTCGCTGACCAAGGGTCAGTCGCAGAGTCTCACCTTCTCGCCCAACTGGGCGGCGCCCGCGAACAAGGGCGCCTACCGCCTGAGCGTGCGTACCGGGCTGACCGGCGACCAGAACCCGTCCAACGACACCCTCGGACGCGACGTCTACGTCTACCCGGGTCTCTACGAAACCTGGTCCGGCACCGCGTTCCCGCCGACCGGCTGGGACACTCTGCGCCTGTCCGGCACGGGTTCACCCCAATGGCAGCGCACGACCACCGCCCCGTACTACAGCACGACGCCGGGCGCGGCGCAGTTCCGGTCGTATCTCATCCCCATCGGCAACGTCGCCGCGCTGCGCTCGCCCCGCCTCGACCTGACGCTGGAATCCTCTGACTCGCTGATCTTCTACCACCTGCACCTGCCCTACACCGGCGCGGCCAACGACTCGCTTGAAGTCCAGGCCTCGACCGACCTCGGCATCTCGTGGGCCACGCTCGCCACTTACACCGGCATCGACACGCCGTGGAGCCGCAAGGCGCTGAGCCTCGAAGGCGTCGGCCAGACGGATCAGTGCTTTGTCCGCTTCGTCGGCCGTTCCCGGTACAACCACTACCTGAACGTCGACGACGTCATGGCCCCGGCGCTCTACGCCCCCTTGAGCGACCTCGCGATGGTGGGAACGTACAACGTGCCGTCCTACCCGCTGGTGTCCAATTCGGCCGAAACCGTGGCCGTGACCGTGCGCAACCTCGGGCGCGCCTCCAGCAGCCCGTGCAACGTCCACGTCCAGGTCAACGGCAGCGCGGCCGGCTCGGCCCCGCTCCGCGCCCTGGCGCCCAACGAGGCCCTGCTCGTGGGCATCCCGATAACACCGACCGGCTCGGGCGAACGCGCCTCCTTCCGTTTCTGGCACGACCTTGCCGGCGACGAGGTCCGCTCCAACGACACCATCGCCACGCTCAGCGACTGGATCTTCCCCGTCGGCACCTGGCAGGCGCTCGGCTTCGACTGGAACGTCACGACCTGGCCCCCGACCGGCTGGGACACGCTCAACAACGACGGCGGGTCATACTGCTGGAATCGCTACAACAGCGCCGGCTACGCCAATTCGGGACGCTACTACGGCGGCAGCTACTACGAGAACGCGATGCTGCGCAACGACGACTGGCTCGTGTCGCCCGCTTTCCAGCCCCTCGGCGGCGTCACCGACTCGTTCGGGCTCTACTACCGCGCGTACTCGTCGAGCTACCCCGAGTCCCTCGAAATCTGGTTGATGAGAGGGCAGACCATCGCCGACACCATCGCCCGGTTGTGCGCCGCATCCGCAACCTCGCAGACCTACGGGGGCCTGAGCGTCGGGCTCGACGCCTGGGACGACTCGACCGTGCACATCGGCATCCGCAACCGCAGTCTCGACATGTACTACCTGCTGGTCGACGACATCTGGTGGCGGCGCAGCCTTGCCGCGCCGCCGCCCCCGGCGCTCGCCCTGCCGCCCGACGGCGCCGGCAACCAGCCGACCAACGGACTGCTGACCTGGCGCTCGACGCCCGACGCCGACGCCTACGACGTCTACCTCGACACGCTCTACCCACCGGTCACGCAGGTCGCGGACAGCATCGCCGACACGACCTGCGCTTACTCCGGCCTCCTGCCACTCCGCAGCTACTACTGGGCCGTGTTCGCCCGCAACGGCGCGGGCCGCACCGGCTCGCCGATGTGGGAGTTCCGCACGACCGGCACGGTGCCGATGACGCCCGGCTGGCACGAAGTCAGGCCCGGCGTGCCCACGACGCCGTCGGGCAAGGCGGCCAAGGATGGCGGCTGGCTGGCCTGGGACGAGGGCACCGCCCGCATCTACGTCATGAAGGGCTTCAAGACCGGCGACTTCTACGCCTATGACCCGCTCGACAGCAGCTGGACCGGCCTCGCCGCGATGCCGCCGGGTGTTGAGAACAAGCTCCCGTACAAGGGCGCCATCGGCGCCACCGACGGCAACGGCACGGTCTACGCGACCAAGGGCAACAACACGCCCGGGTTCTGGCGGTACTCCGCGTTCGACTCGAGCTGGACCCAGTTGGCCGACGTGCCACTCGGGCTGTCGAACAAGAAGGTCAAGGGCGGCACCGACCTGGTCTACGTCGCCGGCGACTCCGACTACGTCTACCTGCTCAAGGGCTACAAGTGCGAGTTCTTCCGCTACAACGTCACCTCTGGCCGATGGCAGGCGCTGGCCGATGCGCCGGCCGGCACCCGCCCCAAGTGGGATAAGGGCTCATGGCTCGTCTGCGACGGCGCGGCTACGCTCTACGCCCACAAGGCCAAGATGCACGAGTTCTACACCTACTCGCTATCGACCGGCGCGTGGAGCACGGCACTGACCGGGATGCCGCTCTTCAACAGCCGCACCGGCAAGCAGAAGAAGGCCAAGGACGGCTCGGACGCCGTGCTCTTCGGTGGCTCCATCTACGCGCTCAAGGGCGGCAACACGCAGGACTTCTATCGCTTCGAGGTCGCCACCGGCGCTTGGACCGAATGCGAAACGCTCCCGGCATTCGGCTCCACCGGCAAGAAGAAACGCGTGAAGGCAGGCGGCGCCATCACGGCGACCGGCGACTGGGAAGCGCCGCTCTTCGCGCTCAAGGGCAACAAGACCGTCGAACTCTGGCGCTACGCCATCGGCACTCCCCTTGCCGCCGCGCCGGCGCGCTCGGGCGTTATGGCCGAGAAGACGGCGCGGGCCGCGAGTCTCTCGCTCGGTCCCAACCCGCTGGCCTCGGGCGTTGCGACACTGCGCTACAGCCTGCCCGTCCCCGGGCCGGTTCGGGTCACGGTGTTCGACGTCACCGGCCGCGCCGTGGCCGGCCGGAGCCTTGCGCTCGGCCGGGCCGGAACGGTTAGCGTCGACCTGCGCGAACTCGCTGCGGGCGTCTACCTGGTGAAGCTCTCCAGCGATGGCTTCACCGGCACGCAGAAGCTCGTGGTCGAACGCTGATTCCGCAGACCTCTGTCGACCGGGGCGGCGCAAGCCGCCCCGGCGCTCTTGAGGGCAACCGGGAATTGACACGCCAGTCGTCGCGGCTAGACTGACCCTATCCGGTTGCGAACGCTGGGCCCGGGCGCGGTTGAACCCGCGCCCGTCTGCATTGGGACTCGCGCCCGCGTCGGGCTGATTGACAACTGAAGGAGGAGAGATGCACAACAGAGTACTGGCCGTGATAGCGCTGACCCTGCTGACCACCGGCGCACTGGGAGCACCCGGGCTGCTCGCGACCGGTGACGCGCCGGCCCGCGCTGACGTTGCCGCGCCGGCCACCACGGCCAAGCCGCCCGTCAACCCGCCGACCGACGCCTACAAGGTCTTGGTGCTCGTGGCCGACGGCAATGGTGCCAACATCGCCCAGACGCTGCAGGACAGTTCAGGCGGAACGTTCACCACGACCTTCATCAATGCCTCAAGCTGGTTCTTCCGCCGCCCCGACTCTCTGCTCGCGCTCGGGTACCGCGCGGTACTCACATACACGAACAGCACGTACATGAACCGGGTCGCCTTCGGCGACACGCTGGCCAAGTTCGTCGACCTCGGCGGCGGTGCGGTTGTGATGATCTTCGCCAACTACAGCAGCTACGCCATCGGCGGACGTTACGAATCCCAGTACCTGCCGGTCCCGCTGGACGCCAGTCCCTACCTCGCAGGCACGCTCGGGACCGTGCACCTGCCGTCACACCCCATAATGAACGGTGTCACGGCTGTCGGCGTCCACAGCTACGGCTCCAGCGTGACGACTGTCCGCCACGCGCCCTACGGCTACCGGATCGCCGACTGGAGCGGGGGCAGCAGGGTGCAGTGCGCGGCATTCGACTCGTCCGGCAGGCGCACCGCGTTCCTCGGATTCTTCGGTTCCACATTCTACTACGGCACTACGACCGGCCAGTGGGTGCGCCAGATGGTCAACGCGCTCCAGTGGGTGTCCATCTCGTTCGACGTCGGCGTGTCGCACATCGTCGCCCCCGCCGGCCTCATCGACTCCGGCGCAAGCGTCACGCCGGCCTGCTCAGTGTACAACTATGGCAACCAGACGATGTCGTGCTGGGCCAAGATGCGCATCGGCCTGAGTTACGTGGACAGCGTGCAGGTGACCGACCTGGCGCCGGCCGCGGCACAGCACCTGGCGTTTCAAAGCTGGACGATGCCGCAGCGCGGGTTCGTCACCGTGAGTTGCTCGACCATCGCTGCCAACGACAACAATCCTGCCAATGACAGGCTGCTGGACAGCTGCTACGGTCGCGTGATCGACGTTGGAGCGGCGGCGCTGGTCAACCCCGTGCCGGGCGACTCGCTGCCGTTGGACACGGTGCTGGTCCCGGCCGGGATGTGGCGCAACTACGGCAGCACCGCGGCGGACTTCGAGGCGTGGCTGCTGCTTGAAGCCCCGGTGTCCGGCCGGGTCTACGCGCAGAAGGTCGACGTGGCGGGCCTGGCCGCGGGCGACAGCGTCGTCGTCGCCTCTTTCCCGGCCTGCACCCTGGCCGCGGCCGGCAACTGGACCGCGGTCTGCAGCACCGGCCTGGCCGGCGACGTGACGCCGTCCAACAACCAGCGTGCAGACGGCTTCTTCATCTTCGCGCCCGACGTCGGCGTGGCGGCCATCACCTGGCCGGTCGGCTCGGTGCCGGTCAACCGCGACGTCTACCCTGGCGTGAGAGTGAAGAACTACGGCAGCCGCGCCGTGGTCTGCGGTGTCCGGTTCGTGATCGAAGGCGGTGCCGGGCCGGTCTACGATTCCGTCCAGACCGGCATCGGCCTGGCCATCGGTGATTCGGCGACATTCAACTTCACGACGCCGTGGCGCGCCGGCCCGCTCGGCCCGTACACGGCCCGGGCCTGGACCGTGACCGCGTTCGATGCCGACCCGACCAACGACTCGGCCCGGGCGATGTTCCAGGTCGGCACGGGTGGCGGCGGGAACTGGGTCGAAGTAGGCCAGGTGCCGCTGACGCCTTCAGGCAAGCTGGTGAAGGACGGCGGCGCGATGGGCTGGGATGCCGGCCTGGGTCGCGCCTTCGTACTCAAGGGCTACAAGACCGGCGACTTCTACGCCTGGGACCCGGTCGGCGGGACCTGGACCACGCTCGAGCCGATACCGCTGGGCGTAGAAAACAAGGGACCGTACAAGGGCGCCAACCTCTGCTCGGACGGCAACGGCGCCTTCTACGCCACCAAGGGCAACAACACCTCCGGGTTCTGGAAGTATGCTGCCGACGACTCGCTCGGCACCTGGACCCAGCTTGCCGACGTGCCGCTGGGGCTATCAAACAAGAAGGTCAAGGGCGGCACCGACCTGGTCTACGTCGAGGACGACACCACCGGCTGGGTATACCTGCTCAAGGGCTACAAGACCGAGTTCTACCGCTACAACGTGAACGCTGGTACCTGGCAGACCCTGGCCGACGCGCCGGCCGGTGTGAAGAACAAGTACGACAAAGGCTCCTGGCTCACCTACGACGCTGCCGGCCGCAAGCTCTACGCCCACAAGGCGAAGTACTCGGAACTCTATGCCTACTCGCTCGATTCGATGTCCTGGGGCCCGATCATCCCGGGTATGCCTTTGGCCAACGGCCAGACGGGCAAGAGCAAGAAGAGCAAGGACGGCGGCGACGCGGTGCTGCTGGAAGGCGTGGTGTACGGGCTCAAGGGCGGCAACACGCAGGACTTCTACAGCCTCGACCTGGCGACGATGACGTGGACCGAGGAAGACACGATCCCGGCGATCGGGACCACGGGCAAGAAGAAACGGGTGAAGGCGGGCGGTGCCATCACGACCGACGGCACGGTGCTGTATGCCTTGAAGGGCAACAAGACCGCCGAGGTATGGCGCTACACGCCGACCGGGCCGGCGCCGATGGCGGCCGGTCTGCATGTGGCGCGAACCGGGTCGCAGGGCGAGGCCGGAAGCCTGGGGGCGGACTACCGGCTGCAGGTTGAGCGCAACCCGAGCCGCGGCCTGGCTGTCCTGCGCTGGCAATTGCCAGCCGGCACTCGTCACTCGACACTGTCGGTGTACGATGCGTCCGGCCGGTGCGTGCACCGGGCAGTGCTGTCGGGCCGGGCCGGCAGCCTGCAGCTGCGCGGACTGGCCGCAGGCGTCTACCTGGCCAAGCTGACGTCGGCCGACCAGACGACTTCAAGCAAGCTGGTCGTCCAGCACTAGACCGGCAACAACCTCACACGCGGGGGCGGCTCAAAACCGCCCCCGCGCCGCGCCGGTCCCGGTATTGACAATCTCGACAACAGCCGCCAACATCTCTCAGGAGAACAAATGGCAAACCGCATCAACTCGCTGTTCACGCTGGAAGACAGCCTCATCGCCTGGGCCGTGGGCGACAGCGGCCTGCTGCTGCGCAGCACCGACGCCGGTGCGTCCTGGCAGCGACTCGCGCCGCCTTTCCCGGGCAACCTGTACACGATATCGTTCCCGAACCAGGGCGCGGTCGGCTACGCGGCCGGCGACCGGGGCACGATACTCAAGACCGAGGACGAAGGCGCGACCTGGCGGCGGCTCGAATCCGGCGTCAGCGTCGACCTGCGCATCGTCCGGTTCCCGGTCACGCCCCAGGTCGGTTTCGCGGCCGGCGACTCGGGCACGGTCCTGCGCACCGCCGACGGCGGGACGACGTGGGACCGGCTCACGACCGCGACTATCGAGAAGATAATGGATATGAACTTCCCGTCGGATGAGATGACCGGCTACGCGGCCGGGCTCAACGGCACGATACTGAAGACCACGACCGGCGGCGCGATGTGGTTCTCCCAGTCGGGCAACGTGCAGGACATGCTGCCCGGCACGCACATCACCGCAATCCACTTCCCGGGCGACGACACGGTCGGCTTCGCCACGACCGGCAACGGCCGCGTGCTGTTCACCCCCGATGGCGGCGAGTCCTGGCGGCCCCTGCGCGGCGACTGGTCCCTGCCGGCGCTCTACTCGCTCGACATGCGCCGCGACACGCTCGGCGGCTGGGCGGTCGGCGCTCAGGGCACGGCCATGCGGACGCTCGACGGCGGCGGCTCATGGGAACGCGTCTTGCTCCCTGTTCAGAACGACCTGTACAGCATCCGCTTCTTCTCCGACGGCCTCATCGGCGTCATCGCCGGCGACGAACTCACGCTGCTGCAGTGCTCGGACAGCGGCAGTTGCTGGGCCCCGGCCTCGATTGAGTAACCCCGGGCGGCCGCTGCCCCACCCCAAGGCCGGCCTGCCCCTCTCGGCGGCAGAACGCCAGAAGCTGCGCCGCCGGTCGTTCGACTCCATCGCCGGAGTCTACGACCGGGTCAGGCCACGCTACCCCGAGCAGTTGTTCGACGAGCTCGTGCGACTGTGCGGCGTCGACAGCGGCGCACGCGTGCTGGAAATCGGTCCGGGCACCGGCCAGGCGACACTGCCCCTTGCCCGGCGCGGGCTGGTTGTTGTCGGAGTGGAGCTCGCGCCGCGAATGGCCCGGCTGTGCCGGGCCAACCTTCGCGACTTCCCCTCGGTCACGGTGCACGCCGCCGACTTCGAACACTGGCCGGTTGAGCCGGCTTCGTTTGACCTGGTCCTCTCGGCCAGCGCCTTCCACTGGCTCAGCCCGCGCACTGCATTTGGCCGCGCCGCGGCGGCCCTGCGGCCGGGCGGCAGCATCGCTCTCCTGTGGCACTTCCGCGTGACGCCGAGCACGCCCCTGCAGCGGGAACTGGACGCGGTCTACGCCGAGTTGGGACTGAAGCCCTGGCGCGGCCGGCCGCCCGAGGAACGCACGCGCCGCCAGCGCGAGGCGATTCTCAACTCGGGCCGGTTCGGGCCGGTCACCATCCGGCGCTACCCGTCCGGCCGCGACTACACGACAGACGACTACGTCGCGCTCCTGCGCACGATGTCCGACCACGCCATCCTGCCTGCGCCGACCCGACGCCGGCTGTTCGCCGGCATCCGCCGCGCCATCGACCGACACGGCGGCATGCTCCACCGCGAATCCGTGGCCACGCTGTTCATCGCGCCGTTGCGCCGCAGCTAGTTACCCGCGCCTCGATTGTATTGCTGAACTGCCCGGCTCAGCCGGCTTGGCCCGGCTTGATGCCGTGCTTCTTGAGCAATCGGTAGAACTGGGCCCGGCTGAAGCCTGCGGCCCGGGCAGCCTGCGCGGCGCTGCCGCCGGCCGCCTTCAGCGCTTCGAGCAGGCGCTCGCGTTCGCCCGCCGGCGCCGCCGTCGCCTTGCGCCGCCGCATCTCGCGCAGTGAAGTGTCGCCCGCCGGCGTCTCATCCGGCGCGCCCAACCCGGCCGGCAGGTCACCGACCTCGATGTA
>JAWOHG010000305.1:0-20517 GCA_046485245.1 bacterium | reverse complement strand
GTCTGCGGGTCCAGCCTGAGCGTCGGCTCGTCCAGGAACAGCACGTCGGGCGAATGTATCAGGCCGCGCGCGATTTCCAGCCTGCGCTTCATCCCGCCCGAGAACTCGCGCACGAGGCTGTTCGCCCGGTCGGAGAGCTCCATCCACTCCAGCGCGCCGTCGATGCGCGGGCCGAGTTCCGGCCCGGCGATATGGTAAAGCCGGGCCGCGAAACGCAGGTTCTCGCGCGCGGTCAGCCGGTCGTCCAGTGACGGGTCCTGGAAGATGATGCCGATGTGCCGGCGCACGTCGCGCCGCTTCAGCACCACGTCGTACCCGGCCACGCTCGCCTGCCCCCCGCTCGGCATCGCCAGCGTGCAGAGCATCCGCACGGTCGTGGTCTTGCCCGCGCCGTTGGGCCCGAGGAACCCGAAGACACTGCCCGGCTCGACCTCGAACGATACCCGGTCGAGCGCGACGAAGTCGCGGAATCGACGCGTCAGTTCTTTTGCCGCTATCGCTGCGCTCATTGCCTAGCCTGCCGGCTCCAGCGCCGGCTTCTGCCGGTCGGTCGCCGCCAGGTAAATGGCAGCCATTATAACCAGCCCGCCGGCCAACTCAAACACCCGCGGCGTCTCGCCTAGGATGCCCCACGCCAGCAGGGTCGTGCCCACCGGCTCGCCGAGTATCGCGATGGCCACGACCGGCGTGGCCAGCCAGCGCAAGGCCCAGTTGAAGGAGGTGTGCCCCAGCAACTGCGGCCCGACCGCCAGCAGGGCGATGAACAACCACGCCCTGGCCGGCAGCCCGATGTACTGCGCGCCGGACAGCAGTGCGACCGGCACCAGGGCCACGGCCGCGATGCCGTAGACGATGAAGATATAGGTCAAGAGCGACACCCGCGGTCGCACACTGCGCCCGACCAGCAGGTATCCGGCCGCACAGGCCGAACCGCCAACCGCGAGCAGATTTCCCGTGGTCAGCGCTGCCGAGCCGAGGTTGGGCCCGGCGACGATTGCTGCCCCGGCCACGCCCAGGAGCACCGCCAGCCAGACCCGTCCGGAGGCTTTCTCGCGCAGGAACAAAGGCGACAGCAGGGAAACGAATATCGGGTCCATCGTGACCAGCACGACCGAACTGACCACCGACGTGCGGTTCAGCGATTCAATCCAGAGCGCGAAATGCGCCCCGAGCAGGAGCCCCGCCACGACCAGCGGCCACGGGTTGACCCCGCGCAACTCGGCCCGCGCCTTGGGCAGGCGCGCGAGGAACAGCGGTGTGAGTATCAGCGTCGAGATGGCCATCCGGCCCGCCGCGATGACTATGCTCGCGGCCGGGGTCAGGCGAATCAGCACGGACGCGAACGACAGCACGACCACGCCCAGCCCGAGCCCGAGCAGCACGCGGCCGCGCGTTGTCGCCATGGGTCAATTCTCGCCGGTCAGGCGGGAAGTCAAGCCGCGCCTCTGCGGCTCAAGCCGGCCGCCGCGCGAAACCAGCACCATGCCGCCCGACTCGCGCGTGTTGTACAGCTCGATGCCGGCCGAGTCGAGACGCGCCTCCAAGCCGGCGGGCGTCGGGAAGCGGCCCATCACGATGACCCGGCTCGGCCGCACCAGCGCGAACACGGTGTCGCGGTTGCCGGCCTTGCTGCCGTGGTGCGGTGACTTGAGGATGTCGGCCCGCAGGTCCGAACCGGCCTCCTCGAGCCGCTCCATGTCGCCGGTCAGCAGGATGCGCGTGGAGTCCCACGTCACCCGCGCAACCAGCGACACGGCGTTGGACGGCTCTGTACCCGCTCCGAAGGCCTGTCGCGCCCGCGCGTCGGGCCAGAGGAACTCGACCCCGAACCCGCCGCCCTCCAGCCGCGTGCCGCGCCCTGCGACCACGACCTCTGCCCCGCGTCCGCGCAGGCGCGCCAGCAGCCGGGTATACACCGTGTCGCCCTGCAGCGTCGGCACGACGACACGGCCGATGCGCACGCGCCGGTCCAAGTCCAGCAGGCCGCCATAGTGGTCCCGGTCCGGGTGCGTTATGACGGCCACGTCGAGCCGGTGCGCGCCCCGGCTGCGCAGCCAATCGCGCACCACGCCCGGCCCGTCCAGCCCAGCGTCGAACAGCAGCCGCTTGCCGGTACGGTCCTCCAGCAGCACCGCGTCGCCTTGTCCCGGGTCGAGGAACGCGACCGAGGCGCGGGGCCGGGCCAGCGCCGCCTGCCACACGACAACCGACGCACCGACGAGCAGTACCGCGACACCAGCCTTACGCAGAACTGCCCGGCGGCTGAGCGCCAGCGCCGAGATGTAGAGCCACGCGACCCCGAGCCACGACAGCCGGCCCGGCTCGACCATTGCCCAGCCGGTACTGCCCAGCAGGACACCGACCTTGAGCAGCAGCGCGAGCACGACGCGCAACGCCTCGGCGAACACGCCGCCGAAAAACGGCACCGGGTCGAGCGCGACAACCAGCATCCCCAGCGGCATCGCCACGCCGACCAGCGGCACCGTGACGAGACTGGAAAAGAAACTCAGCGGCTGAAACCGGGCGAAGTGGTGCAACAGCAGGGGCGCGGTCGCCGCGGTCGCGGCCAGCGCGACCAGCAAAGCGGGCAGGAGGCTGTACGCCAGCCAGCGCGGCACCAGCCTGTGGCCGGTTGACTGGACAAAGTCCCGCCGGCGCAGGAACAGGTTGCCGAGCTTGTCGGCCGGGCTCCCGGCATCGCCGGTCACCTTCAGCCGGTTCACCAACAGGACAATGCCCAATGTCGCGGCGAATGAAAGCTGGGCCCCGATGTCGAAGAACGCCTGCGGGTCGATGGCAAGCAGGGCGATGGCCGCGCAGGACAGGCTTGAGACCGCGTGGACCTTGCGCTGCAGCGGCGCGGCCGCGAGCGCGGCAAGGGCCATCAACCCGGCCCGCGCCGGCGCGGCCGACCAGCCGCAGAGCATCACGTAACCCGCGACCGCGGCCGAGGCGATGCCGAACCGCCACCAGCCGCGCAGGCCGACCAGCGCGAGCAGTAGCCACACGACGCCGACGAGTATGCCGACGTTCATCCCGGACACCGCCAGGATGTGCAGTATGCCCGCGTCGGCAAAGGCATCGCGCACCGGACCGCCCAGGCCCGAACTGCCGCCCAGCAGCAGCCCGCGCAGCAGCCCGGCCTCGTCGCCCGCGAACCGGCGCTCGATGACCCCGAGCACTGCCCGCCGCGCCGGCATCACCATGGCCCGCACGAACCACGCACCGCGGTCCTGCCGGGTCACGCGGAACCGGCCCGCACCGATGCCGGCCCGGCCGACCACGCCGCGGCGCAGCATCTGGACGTTACGGTCAGGCAGGCCCGGGTTGCGCGGGTAGTCGAACGGGCGGATAGCCGAGCGTACGACCAGTTCTTCACCGTAGCGCAGGGTGAGCGTCGAGTCGCGCGGCCACAACCGAACCCGCCCGCGCAGCGGCGGGTCGAGTTCCAGCATTGCCGGCTGGCCCGGCCCGTGCGGCTCTGCGACAACCACGCCGCGGAACGCATCTACGCGGTACACGGCCGGGTCTGGGGGCCCGGGCTCGCGCGCCGACGAGTAGACTGCCGCAACACAGGCCAGCGTGATAAGCAGAGTGAAACCTCGCGTCCAGCTGGCTGCCCGCAGGCCCAACAGCGCCAAAGCCGCCCAGGCCGCCCACGGCAGATTGAACGCACGCGCGGCGAGGATACCGGCCGCGACCGCGACCAGGGCACGCACGGCCGCGCCCCTCATCGCGATTCCACGCACCGAGGCGGTCTCATTCATCAGCCGAGGCTAATCCCCAACTGCGCTCAGTCAAGAGCACGGCCCGGCCGAAGCCGGGCCGTGCAGGCGCTCAGGAGGCAAACAGGCGCCGGTGGGATCCGGCGCGGTGGTGCGGACTAATCCATCTGCCGACGGACAAAGGTCGGGACTTCAAGGTCGCCGCTGTCGATGCGCAGCGACCCGTCGTCGCCGATGCGGCGGCGGCTGACCGGGAACATCTCGTTGTCCTTCAGCATGTCGACGACGTCTTCCAGCTTCGGCAGGGGCTCGTTCAGGCCCGTCGCGATGAGCGTGACCTTCATCGTGCCGCGCAGCCCGCCGTCGCGGGCCGCCCCGAGCCGGACGTCGGCCTGGCCGTTGGTGGCGTGGAACACGACCGAGGCCGCCTTGTTGACCTCGTCCAGAGTCATCGAATCGTCGCCGGTGATGTTAAGCAGGATCTTGCGCGCGCTGTGAATCTCGAAAGCGTCGATGAGCGGCGACTCCAGCGCCTTGTGCGCCGAGTCCTCGGCCCGGCCCGTGCCGTCGGCAGTCCCGACCGTCATCACGGCGCCGCCGCGCTCGGACATCACGGTCCGGACGTCGGCGAAATCGATGTTTATCATCTGCCGGCCTATGACGATGTCGGAGATGCCGCGCACTGCGTTGAGCAGGACCTCGTCCGCGGTGCGGAACGCCTTGCCCACCGGCAGGGAGCCGTGGACCGAGAGCAGCTTGTCGTTGGGCATCACGATGAGCGTGTCGACGTGGGGCCGCAGGGCCGTGATGCCGTCGCGTGCCTTGCCCTCGCGCACCGGCCCCTCGAAGATGAACGGCTTGGTGACGACCGCGACGACCAGTGCGCCGCTCGCCCGGGCCTGCTGGGCGATGACCGGCGCCGCGCCCGTGCCCGTGCCGCCGCCCTCGCCCGCGGCCACGAAGACCATGTCGAACCCGGCGAGGTTCTCGCGCAGCAGTTCGACCGACTCGTCGGCGGCCTGGCGCCCGACGCGCGGGTCGCCGCCCGAGCCGAGCCCGCCGGTGAGCTGGGCCCCGATCTGTATCTTGTTCGGCGCCACCGACATCCGCAGGGCCTGCAGGTCGGTGTTGACCGCGAACAGCTCGACCCCGGACAGCTCGGCCTCGACCATCCGGTTCACGGCGTTGTTACCCGCCCCGCCGACTCCGAACACGCCGATGCGCGTCAGGTGCTTCTCCTCAACGACCGGTTCTATCATCCTTTGCCTCCTTGCAGCAGCCACCCATAGGTCCAACAGGTCCTATATGCCCTATAGGACGCATCATGAAAACCAGCTCTTCACCTCGTCGCCGACCCGCTCGATGAGCCCGGCGCTCGGTATCTGGTTCGCGCACTTGCCCTCGATGCCCGAGCGCACCAACCCGACCGCGGTCGCGAACGCCGGGTTGCCGCTCACCTCGCGCGGCCCGTTCAGCCGGTCGGGCCGGCCGATGCGCACCGGCATCCCGAACACCTGCTCGGCCAGTTCGTCGATGCCAGGCAGGGCCGCGCCCCCGCCGGTCAGAACGACGCCGCCCGACAGCCCGTCGGCCAGGCCGCTCTTGCGCACCTCGCCGTCGGCCAGCGTCAGCAGCTCCTCGGCCCGCGGCTCGATGATCGAGGCGAGCAGCCGGCGCGACACCTGCTTCGACCCGCGCCCGGACGCGTCCTCGACCGTTATCGGCTCGTCCTTGTCGACCATCGAGGCCATCGCGACGCCGTGGGCCCGCTTCAGCGCCTCGGCGTGGCCCACGGTCGTGCGCAGGCCGATGGCGATGTCCTTGGTGATGTTGTTCGCCCCGACCGGCAGCAGCTTTGTGAACCGTATCTCGCCCTCACGGTAGAGCGAGATGTCGGTCACGCCGCCGAGGTCGACCAGCACGACGCCCAGTTCCTTGTCCTCGTCGTCGCACACGCCGTACAGCGTCGCGATGGACTGCAGGACCAGCGACCGGTTGCGCACTTCGAGCCGCTCGAGCACGCGCATCACGTTCGCGACCGGGGTCACCGCCCCGATGACCAGCAGCGCCTCGACTTCGAGCCGGATGCCGTACAGCCCGAGCGGGTTGCGCACTCCCCTCTGCCCGTCGACGATGAACTGGGTCGGCACGACGTGCAGGATGCGCTCGTCGTTGGGCAGGCGCACGGTCTGGGCCTGCTTCATCACGTCCTCGACGTCGCGCGCCGCGATGCCCCGCTGCGGCTTGTGCACCGGCACCGCCGCCGTACCCGAGAGGTACTTGATGTGCTCGCCCGACACCCCGACAAACACCGGGTGGGAGCGGAACTTGCCGTCGGCCATCGTCTCGGCCGCGCGGATTGCCGTCTCCACCGACTCGGTCGCCTTGTCCAGGTTGATGACGACGCTCTGCTTGAACCCGTCCGGCGGCGCTGTCCCGAACCCGACGATGCTCGTCTTGCCCGCGCCGTCGGTCTCGGCGATCACGCAGGCGATCTTCGTGCTGCCGATGTCGATGGCACCGGTTCGCCTCGCTTTGGCCATAAGCTTACCTCCTGACTCCGGGCAGGAGAGTAACTTCCTCCTCCAGGAGAATGCCGGTCCGCTCTTCCACGTTTGCCTTCACTACCTGCGCCAACTGCAA
The DNA here is from genome assembly GCA_046485245.1 of bacterium. Lineage (GTDB taxonomy): Bacteria > Hydrothermota > Tepidihabitantia > Tepidihabitantales > Tepidihabitantaceae > CBFGJX01. Next base: position 14,149 of record JAWOHG010000305.1, on the reverse strand, counting down.
CACGTCAACGCAGCGCGCCCCGCCGGCGTTGACGATGAAATTGCCGTGCTTCTCCGACACCCGGGCGCCCCCGACCTGACGCCCCTTGAGGCCGCAGCGCTCGATGATTCGCCCGGCCGGCTCGTTCGGCGGATTGCGGAAGAACGAGCCGGCCGAGGGCTCTTTCGGATGCTTAACCCAGCGTCTCTCCCTGATCGCGGATGCCGGTTCAGGGCGTCCCGGACTCAATTCCATTTCGACCTTCAGCGCCACCAGCCGCGGCCCGACCAGCGCCGAGCGGTACCCGGTCGGTATCGCGCCGCGCTCGGCCCGCCAGGGCTCGCCCGCTGCGTCGATGCCCTCGATGGTTGCGATGATATCCGACAGGCTGCGGCCGAAAGCGCCCGCGTTGGTGTGCAGGCCGCCGCCGACCGTGCCCGGAATCCCGGCCAGGAACTCGGCCCCGCACAGGCCGCGCGCCTCGGCCGCGTTCGCCACCTCGTCCATCGCGGCCCCGGCGCCGCAGACCAGCCGGCTGCCCGACGCGGCGACGCCGGCCAGCTCGCCACCCAGCCGGATGACCGCGCCGCGCAGGCCCTGGTCCGATATCAGCACGTTCGAACCGCGCCCCAGGAGCCACCAGTCCAGCGCGTTCTCGCGGCAGAACCCGATGGCGCGCACCAGCCCCTCGGCGCTGTTGGCCGTGATGAACAGGTCGGCCGGTCCGCCGATGCGAAACGTCGTGTGCCGCGCCAGCGGCTCGTCGTAGCGGACCTCGCCCGCGCCGGCTACAGCCGCTTCAGCAGCTCTGCGCCAATCCGGCATATGTTTCCCGCTCCCTGGGTTATCACCGCGTCGCCCGGTTTCAGGCGCGCGGCCAGCTTCTCGGCCACCTCGTCCGGGTCGTCGATGTACTCGACGGCCGGCCTGGCCTTGCCCCGCGCCTCGATGGCGCGGACTATCAGGTTCGAATCCACGCCCGGTATCGGCGGCTCGGATGCGGCATAGATGCGCGTGATGATTACCCAATCCGCCGCGTCGAAGCAGCCGGCGAACTCGTCGGCCAGCAGCTGGGTCCGGGTGTAACGGTGCGGCTGGAACACCACGACTATCCGGCGGTCGGGCAGTGCCGTGCGCAGGGCCTCGAGCGTGGCGCGGATCTCGGTCGGGTGGTGGCCGTAGTCGTCGAACAGGGTCACGCCGCCCTTCTCGCCCACGCGCTCGAGCCGGCGGTGCACGCCCGAGAACACCCGCAGGGCCGCGGCCATCGCGTCGAAGTCGACGCCCAGCTCGGCCCCGACCGCGATCGCGGCGAGCGCGTTGGCCACGTTGTGCCGGCCCGGCATCGGCAGGTTGAACCGGCCCGCCTCGCGGCCGCCCAGCGTCGCGGTGAACGCCGACGAGAACCCGTAGAGCTGGACTTCGCGCGCCCCGACATCGGGGCTGCCCTCCAGCCCGTAAGTCACCACCCGGCGCTTCACCCGCGGCCGGATGGCGCGCACGGCCGGCGAGTCGGTGCACAGCACCACCGCACCGTAGAACGGCGCCCGGTTCACGAACCGGACAAACTCGCGCTTGATGTCGCCGAGGTCGTGGTACACGTCGAGGTGCTCGCGCTCGATGTTGGTCACGACAGCGATGGTCGGGTAGAGCATCAGGAACGACCGGTCGCTCTCGTCCGCCTCGGCCACCAGGAACTCGGACTGGCCCAGCCGCGCCCCGGCGTCCGCGGCCATCACCCGGCCGCCGATGACCGTGGTCGGGTCGAACCCGGCCCGCTCCAGGATGTGGCCGACGAGCGAGGTCACGGTCGTCTTGCCGTGGCTGCCCGATATCGCGACCGCGTACTTCAGCCGCATCAACTCGGCCAGCATTTCGGCCCGGCGGATGACCGGCACGCTGCGCTCCCGCGCCGCGGTCAGCTCCGGGTTCTCGGAGTGGACCGCCGACGAATAGACGACCACCTGCGCGTCGGCGCAATTCTCGGCGGCGTGACCGATGCCGACCCTCACCCCGGCCTCGGCCAGCCGCCGCGTCACTTCGCTCTCCTTGAGGTCCGACCCGGTCACTTCAAATCCCAGGTTCTTCAGCAGCAGCGCGATGCCCGACATCCCGACCCCGCCGACGCCCACGAAATGCACCCGCCTCAGCCGGCCAAGCATTCCCGTATCCTCTCGGCGATGGCACGTCCCGCACTTGGTTGCGAGAAGGCGCGCGCCGCGCTCTCCATCGAGCGCCGGGCGCTCGTGTCGTCCATCAGGCTGTTGATTGCGGCGGTCAGCCCGGACAGGCGGGCCTGGTCCAGTGTGATGGCGCAGCCGGCCGACTCCAGGCACGCGGCGTTCGCGTCCTGGTGCCGGTCGGTGGCATAGGGGAAGGGTACAAGTACGGCAGGGATGCCGAAGGCAACTAGTTCTGATAGGACCATGCCGCCTGCCCGGGAGACCGCAATCGTCGCCCGCCGGTAGAGTTCCTCCGGCCGGGCAGTGTATTCGACCACCTCGCAGTTGCGCGAATGCACCAGCGCGCGGATCGACTCGAAGTCGCGCCGCCCCGCGAGGACCACGAAATTGAGATTGGCCAGCGCCGCTGCCGCGTCGAGGCCGGCCAGCGACAGCGCCCGCGCCCCGCCGCTCCCGCCCAGCACCAGCACCGTCCGGCCGTCGTCGACTCGCTCGAGCCGCTCGGTCACGGTGCGCCGCAGCGGGTTACCGGTAACGCGGGACGGACCCGGGAACTCGGCCGCCGACGGGAACCCGAGGAACGACTCGCGCGCCCCGCGGGCGAAGAATCGCGTCACGCGGCCGGGCACGCAGTTCTGCTCCAGCAGGAAGTAGCCCGTGCCCAGCGTCACCGCCGCGGCCAGCAGCGCGGCCGAAGCGAACCCGCCGGTCGCGACCACCGCGTCGGGCTTGACCCGGCGCAGCAGGGCCATGGCCCGGACGAACCCGGCCGCGGCCAGGACCAGCGCCCGCGCCTTTGCCCCCGGCCCCTTGCCAAAGAACCCCGCGGCCGCCAGCGGCTCGAAGTCGAACCCGTTCTCGGCCGCCAGCAGCGACTCGGGCGAGTCGGGCCGGCCGACCCAGCGCACGGCAAAACCCAGGTCGCGCAGCTCGACCGCCAGCGCCAGTGCCGGGTACGTGTGCCCGCCCGTGCCGCCCGCCGCGACCAGCACCGTCACGCGTGCCTCCGCCTGCCGCCGCCCAGAAACCCGCGCCGCTCGCCGCCCCAGCCGCCGCTCGGCTCGGCCAGCACCATCCGCGCCCGGCCGTAGCGCGACACGTTGAGCAGGACGCCGGCGGCGAACAGGTTCGTGACCAGCGCGGTGCCGCCGTAGGACACGAACGGCAGGGGCTGGCCCGTAGTCGGCAGGATCATCAGCGTCACGGCCACGTGCACTATGGCATACAGGAACAGCGTCAAGCTGATGCCGTAGGCCAGGTACTGGCCGAAATCGCCCGACGACCGCAGCCCGATGCGCATCCCGCGGAAGAAAAGCAGCCCGTACAACAGGAAGATGCCCAGCGCACCGAGGAAACCGAATTCCTCGCCGATGGACGCGAAGATGAAGTCGTTGTGCATCTTCGGCAGGAAGCTGTACTTCTGCTTGCCCTCGCCCAGCCCGGTGCCGACCGGGCCGCCCGACCCGATGGCGATGAGCGACTGCTCCTGGTGGTAGCGGTCGCCGCTCACGAACTTCTTCCAGCGGTCCCGGGCGTACGGCACGAAGACGATGGTCAGGACTATCGCGGCCGCCCCGACGAGCGCCACCTGCCCGAGGAACTTACGCCGGACACCGGCAAGGACGAACATCCCGAGTGACGATGCCGCCATTATCGCGGCGGTGCCGATCGCCGGCTGGAGCAGTGTCAGGCCGATGACCGCCAGGGCCACCGCGCCCGGCTTGCCCACCGAGTTGCGCCAGCCCCAGGCCTTGCCTGACTCGCGCAGGCCCGCGAAGTAGGCCGCCAGCCATACGACGAGCACGTACTTGGCGAACTCGGCCGGCTGGACCGAGCCGATGAACTTGACATCCAGCCAGCGCCGCGCCGCGCCGGACGTCGCGCCGATCGCCAATGTCAGGCTCATCAGCGCGACCGTCATCAGCAGGAACACCCACCGGCCGCGCCGCGCGAGGTTGGTGTGGTTGAACAGCATCCCGAAGAACAGCACCCCGAACCCGAGCAGCACCCTGACCAGGTGCGATGCAAGGTAGGTCGTGGTGCGGTGATGCGTTGCGGCGAAAACCACGGTGATGCCGATGACCACGAGCGCCACCACGATGGTCAGCAGGTGGCTGTCGATCGGGCTGGTGGTGCGGTCGCGGCGCAGGCCGTCGATGCCGCTAACGAAGATGCGCCACCTCCCGCTTGAATGCCCGGCCCCGCGCCTGGAAGTCGGCGAACTGGTCGAACGAGGCGAACCCGGGCGCGAAGAGCACCGTGTCGCCGCGCCGCGCCTTGCGTGCCGCCGCCCGAACCGCAGCGCCCAGCCGCTCGGCCGACTCGTGCGCGCCAAACCCGGCCCGGTCCAGCCGCTCGGCCAGTTCGGCGCGGTTCTCGCCGGTGAGAATGGCCCACCTGGCCCTGCGCGTGATGGCCGCGATGAACGGCTCCACCGGCAGGCTCTTGCCCCGGCCGCCGGCGATGAGGACCACCGGCCGCTCGAACGCCTCCAGTGACTTCGCCCCGGCCTCCGGGTTGGTGCACATCGAATTGTTGACGTACTCCACCCCGCGCAGCTTCCGCACCGACTCGATCCGGTGCTCGAGTCCCGCGAACCCGCGCAGTGCCGGTCGTATCGCCCCGGCGCCTGCGCCGACCGCGGCAGCGGCCGCGACTGCGGCCAGCGCGTTGGCCAGGTTGTGCCGGCCCCGGAGCTTCAGGTCCGGCGTCGCCGCCATCCGTGAGCCGCCGAACATGATGTCCCTGCCCCGCAGCCACGCGCCGTCGACCTCTGATTCAAGCGAAAACCACAACTTCCACCCGTCGCCCCGCTGCGCGGCCCGGCGCACGACCCGGTCGTCACGGTTCAGCACCGCCGTGTCTTCCGCGTCCTGCCGGTCGAGCATCCGGAACTTGCACTCGGCGTAGCGGTCGAGCGAACCGTGTCGGTTGAGGTGGTCGGGCGTGACGTTGAGCACGACCCCGACCCGCGGCTTGAACCAGCGCGCGCGCTCCAGTTGAAAGCTCGAGGCCTCGACCACATACCAGTCGCGCCGCGGCTTGCCCAGCGCGGCGGACAACGGCTTGCCCGGCGCGAGGTTGCCGCCGCAGAACACGCGGTTCCCGGCCGCCTCCAGCATTCGCGCGATGAGCACCGTGGTCGTCGACTTGCCGTTGGTCCCGGTCACGGCGATGGTGTCGCCGCCCAGCAAGTGGGCCGCCAGGTCGAGCTCGTCCGCCACCGGCACGCCCCGCCGCCGCAGCGCCGCGATGGTCGGGCTCGAATCCGGTATGCCCGGGCTGACCACCGCCCAGTCGCAGTTCGCGCGCCCGGGCCGCTCCGCGATCTTCATCCCGGACCGCACCAGCCGGCGCACTGCGGCCGACTCAAGCGCCGCCGGGCTGTCGTCGTGCGCCCAGACCAGCGCACCCTGCGCCACGAGGTACCGGGCCAGCGCGGTGCCCGAGCGCGCCAGGCCGTACACGAGAAACCTCATCCCGCGCAGTTCGCTGACCTTCGGCGGATGCAACGCTCTCATCGTATCTTCAGCGTCGCCAGCGCCGCCATCGAGAAAAGCAGGGCGAGAATCATGAACCGCGCGACGACCTGTGTTTCGGTCCAGCCGCCCAGTTCGAAGTGGTGGTGCAGCGGCGCCATCCGGAACAGCCGCTTGCCCCCGGTAGTGCGGAACCAGCCGATTTGCAGGACCACCGACGCCATCTCCAGCGCGAACACGCCGCCGACAATCGGCAGCAGGACCTCGTGCTTGCACAGCACCGCGGCCAGCCCGAGCACGCCGCCCAACGGCAGGGACCCGGTGTCGCCCATGAAAATCTGCGCCGGGTGGGCATTGAACCACAGGAAACCGAGGCACGCCCCGGTCACGGCCAGCGCCAGCACCGTGAACTCCCCGACCGTCGGGCAGAACAGGATGTTGAGGTACCCGGCGAGCCGGAAGTTGCCCGCCGCGTAGCAGAGCACGGCATAGCTGCCCATCGCGACCGTCATCAGGCCCGCGGCCAGTCCGTCCAGTCCGTCGGCGAAATTGACCGCGTTGGACGAGCCGACCACCACCAGCATCACGAAAGGGATGTAGAACCAGTCGAGCTCGACGACGATGTTCTTGAAGAGCAGGACGTTCGCACGCGACCGGTTCGCCGGGTCGGCCGGCAGGAAGTACAGCACCGCGCCGATGAACAGCGCCAGCGCGAACTGGACCACGAGCTTGGTCGTCTTGTTGATGCCCCGGGCCCGGCCCCCGCGCACCTTTATGTAATCGTCCCACAGCCCGAGCAGGCCGAGCCACACCAGCGTCAGCAGGCCGAGCAGTATCGTCCGGTTCTCCAGGTCGGCGAACAGCAGGGTCGCGGCGATCGCCGAGGCGAGGATGAGCACGCCGCCCATCGTCGGGGTGCCGGCCTTCTGCCGGTGCCGCTCGGGCACCTCTTCACGCACGTTCTGGCCCAGCCCGAGCCGGCGCACCCAGCGGATGAGCATCGGCCCGAGCACCAACGTCAGGATGATGCTCGTCGCGCCCGCGGCCGCGGCGCGGAAGGTGATGTAGCGCAGCAGGTTCAGCGGCCCGAACGCCTCGCGCAGCGGCACCAGCAGCTCGTAGAGCACTAGGCCAGCTCCTCGAGCAGCTGGGCCGCGACGACCGCGTCGTCGAACCACAGCCGCTGCCTGCCGACGATCTGGTAGTCTTCGTGGCCCTTGCCCGCGATGAGGACGGTGTCGCGCGGCTTCGCCTCGGCGAAGGCGCGGCGGATTGCCTCGCGCCGGTCCGGCTCGACCAGGCGGGACCCCGTCTCATTCATACCCTTGACAATCTCGTCGATGATGGCGGTCGGCGACTCGCTGCGCGGGTTGTCCGACGTGACGATGGCGAGGTCGGCAAGCTGGGCCACAACCGCGCCCATCAGGGGGCGCTTGGCCCGGTCGCGGTCCCCGCCGCAGCCGAACACGGTGATGACCCGGCCGCCGGTGAACTCGCGTACCGTCGCCAGCACGCGCTTGAGCGCGTCGGGCGTGTGGGCGTAGTCCACGAACACCCCGAAACCGCGGCTGTTGGGCACCGGCTGGAGCCGGCCCGGCACCGCCTCGAGCGCCGAGGCGCCCTTGATGATGTCCTCGTGGTCCCAGCCCAGTACTCGGCCGGCCGCGTACGCCGCGAGCAGGTTGGCCAGGTTATGCCGGCCGATGAGCCGCAGGCGCACCGACCGCGCCTGCCCGTCCGCCGTGACCTCGCAGGCCAGGCCGTCCGGTTGCACCGCCACGACCCGGCCGTGCACCGCGGGCACGTCCTCGAGGTCGGGCCGCGTGCCATAGGTGATGACCCGCGCCTTGGTCTCGTGCGGGATGTCCCGGCCCATCGCGTCGTCGAGGTTGGTGACGGCGTGGGCGGTCGGCGACAGCCCGGTGAACAGCCGCATCTTGGCCGCGCGGTAGTTTTCCATCGTGCGGTGGAAGTCGAGGTGGTCCTGGGTCAGGTTGGTGAACACCGCGACCTTGAAGTCGAGGTCGAACACGCGGTCGAGTTCGAGCGAGTGCGACGACACCTCGGCCACGCACAGCGGCACCTTGGCCTCGACCATCCGCGCGAGCATCCGGACGAGGTCGAGGCTCTCGGGCGTGGTCTGGCCGGCCTTGTGCTTCTGGGTGCCGTCCCAGTACTCGATGGTGCCGACGAGGCCGGGGTTGATGCCGGCCTGCTGCGCCATCGCGCGCAGCAGGTAGGTCGTGGTCGTCTTGCCGTTGGTGCCGGTCACGCCGACCAGGGTCAGCTTGCGGGCCGGGAAATCGTAGTAGCGGTTGGCGACCTGCGCCAGGAACCGGCGCGGGGTGCGGGTCTGCACCGCGGTCACCCAGTTCTTGCGCACGCGCGCCGGGTCGCTCGTGGCGATGATTGTCGCGCCGCGGTTGATCGCGTCGTCGATGTACTGCCGGCCGTCGACCGCGAAGCCTTCGACCGCGACGAACAGGAACCCGGGCTGGACCTGGGTCGAGTTGTAGGCGATGCCCTTGACTTCGACCGTGCTGTTGCCCTCGATGGCGCACGGCACGCCCTTGACCAGCTCGTTAAGCCGCTTCACCGCGACCCCGCAGACAGCTTACGGCTCACGGCTGACAGCCTCTGCCCCGCCTCGGCCCTCACCTCATCCTCGGCTTTGACATTTGGCTTTTGACTTTTGGCTTTTGGCTTTGGCCCGCCCGCCTCCGCCCTCTCCTCGCTCCCGGCTTTGCCTTTTGGCCTTTGGCTTCTGGCTTTTGACTTCAGCCCGCCCGCCTCTGCCTTCTCCTCGCTCCCGGCTTTGACTTTTGGCTTTTGGCCTTTGGCTTCTGACTTTGGCCCGCCCGCCTCCCTGCCCTCCGCAATCTGCATGAACTCCGGCGACTGCCGCATCTTCTCCAGCCGCAGCAGCCGCTCGCCGATGCGGGCGAACACCGGGCCGGCGACGGTACTCGCGAACCGGTCGGTCTGCGGCTCGTCGACCAGCACCGCGATGACGTAGCGCGGCGACTCCTTGGGCAGGAAACCGATGAAGGTCATCCGCGACCGGGTCTTGGAGTAGCCGCCGCCCGGCTCGGTCTTCTGCGCCGTGCCGGTCTTGCCGCAGGCCGTCACGCCCGGTATCGCGGCCATCGGCCCGGTGCCCTGGGTGATGACCCGTTCGAGCATGTCCTTCACCCGCAGCGCCACGTCGGGCCGCAGGGCCTGGCGCACCCGCACCGGCTGGTACCGCCGCAATGCCCGGCCCTCGCGGCAGACCGAGTCGATGAGGTAGGGCCGCAGGTACGCCCCGTCATTGGCGACGCACAGGTACGCCGCGGCGAGCTGGACCAGCGTCGCGGTCATGCCCTGGCCGAACGAGATATTGGCCAGCCGCAGGGTGTTCAGGCGCTTGGGCTTGTCGATGCCGCCCGACCGCTCGTCGGGCAGGCCGATGCCCACCGCGCTGCCGAACCCCAGGGCGCGCGCGGTCTCGTAGAACCGCTCCGGCTCGAGCTGCATCGACAGCAGTGCGCAGCCCGGGTTCGACGACAGTATCACGAGGCTGTCGAACGTGCACACGCCGTGGTTGTGCGCATCGCCGATCTTGTACTTGCCGATGAAGATGTAACCCTTCGACACGTCGTATGTCTGCGCCGTCAGCCGGTCGGCATTCGGGCTCATCAGGGCGGTCGCGGCCGTGACAATCTTGAACACCGAACCCGGCTCGAACACGTCGCTCACCGCGATGCACTTGTGCCGCTCGCGGTCTGCCCCGGCCGGTCTCTGCGGGTCGTAGGACGGGTAGTCGGCCACCGCCAGTATCCGGCCGGTCGCCGCCTCGATAACCACGGCCGAGCCCTTCAGCGCGCGCGTCTCGCGCACCTTCGCGGCCAGCGCCTCGTAACATATCTCCTGCGCGTCGAGGTCGACTGTCAGGTGCACGTCGGCCCCGGGCACCGGTTCGTACGTCGGGTAGCTCGGGTACGGGTGGCTGTAACCGTGCGCGTCCTTCTGCAGCAGCTTCCAGCCCGGCTGGCCGCGCAGTATCGAATCGTACTCGCACTCCAGGCCGGCCAGTCCGCGCTCCTCGCCCAGGTAGCCGGTGAACGCGGCGCAGACGTCGCGGTACGGGTAAAGCCGCTGCTCGTCGTCGTCGACCATCGTGCAGTTGTCGTAGCCGCGCTTGACCAGCACCTTGCGCAGCGAGTCGGCCAGGGCGCCGTCGACGTTGCGCCGGAACCAAAAGTGCCGCTTGCGCCGGCGCAGCTCGGCGCGGATGGCCCGGCGGTCGCCCAGCCCGAACCCGGCCAGTATCGCCGCCAGCGTGTCCTTGTTCGTCGCGTGCTGCGGCAGGATGCGGATGGAACAGATCGAACGGTTCAGAGTCAGGGGCCGGCCCAGCCGGTCATACATCCGGCCCCGCGGGGCCAGCAGCTCGACGCGCACGCCGTGCTGGTCCTCGGCGTCGCGCTTGTGGTGCCGCCAGCGGATAAGCTGGTGGAAAGCCACCACGCCCAGCAGCAGGAGCCACGCCCCGAGCAGGCAGATGACCAGCGTCCGGTAGCGCGCGCCGTCCGAGTTCAGATACCGCTCCCCGCCCCCGCGCGCGCCGCCACCGCCCCGGTCGGCGCCGCAGTCGGCACCGTCGGCCGCGGCAACCGGCCCTGCGCGACCCACAGCGCCTCCAGCCGCACGAAGCTCGACAGCCGGACGATGTCCACCTCGACGCTGTCCAGTTGCTGCACGAGCATCTCCCGCTCGTGTTCCAGGTCCCCGATGCGCTGCGCCAGCTTCAGGCTGCAGGTGTGCTGCATTATGTAAAGCACCCCGATGCCGCACACCACCAACACCACGACGATCGCCCCAACGCTCCTCATCCGTTCACCTCTACCGCCCTGAGCCGCGCGCTGCGGGCGCGCGGATTCTCGGCCACTTCCTCCTCGGTCGGCCGCAGCGGCTTCGGCGTCAGCACCGTCACGCGGCCCTCGACCGCGGCCTGCCGGAACGCCTGCTTGGCCAGCCGGTCCTCCAGCGAGTGGTAGGAAATCACCACCAGCCGCCCGCCCGGCGCGAGTGTATCCAGCGCCGCGGCGAGGCCCTGCCGCACGCTGTCCAGCTCCCGGTTCACCGCGATGCGTATCGCCTGGAAGGTCCGGGCCAGCGCCTTGCGCCGAAACCGCGCCGGAACCGCCCGGCCCACGGCCCGCGCCAGGTCCGCGGTCGACCGCAACTGGCCGCGCAGCTCGTGGATGACCCGGGCGACCCGCCCGCTCATCGGTTCCTCGCCGTACTCGCGCAGCAGGTCGCGCAGCTCGCGCTCCGGTGTCTCGCGCACGACGTCGGCCGCGGTCCGGCCCGAACCCTGGTCGAACCGCATGTCCAGCGGCCCGGCCACGTCGTGGCCGAAGCCCCGGCCCGCGCTCTGGAGCTGGTGCAGCGACACGCCGAAATCCAGCAGCACGCCGGTCACCGGCTCGAGTCCAAGCCGGCGCACGAGCGCCGCCATCTCGGCGTAGGTTGAATGGACCAGTTCCACGTTTTCGTAATCCTCAAGTTGCCTGCGCGCCTCGGCGACTGCCTCGCCGTCGGCGTCAATCCCTAACAGCCGAAAAGGGCCGCGGCCGGGCGCACCCGCCGCCTGCCCGCCAACCGGCTTCTCCGCGCCGCGCTCGAGCAAAGCCCGGGCGTGGCCGCCGCCGCCGACCGTTCCATCGACAATCGTCCCGCTGCCGGGCCGGAGTAACGCCAGTACCTCATCGACCATCACCGGCTGGTGGAACATCACCCTGCGTCCCCGGCTCATCGCCGGTCCGCCCTCCCCTCTCCCGCTGCAGCCTGTCCATCTCGACCAGGTCCCGGTCATAATTCTCATCCGCCTCGCCCGAGTACTCGCGGTACCGGGCCGGGTCCCACACCTCGATGAACGAACCGACGCCGGTCACGACCGCGGCGCCGGCGATGCCCGACATCTCGCGCAGGGCCTGCGGAATCAGCACCCGGCCCTGCTCGTCCATCTCCACCTCCCAGGCGTTGCCCAGCTTGGCTCGACGCAGCCGCCGGGCCTGCGGGTCGTACAGCGGCATCTCGCCCACTGTCTCCCGCACGTGCTCTATCCAGGCGTCGCGCGTGTAGAGCTCGATGCAGTGGTTCGGCCCGCGCGCCAGCACCAGCCCGTGCGTCGCGACCGGCTGCAACTTCCGCCGGAACTGCGTCGGCACCGCGAGACGCCCCTTCGCGTCTACCGCGTGCTCGTAAGTCCCGATGAAGTTGAAGTCAGTGTAGTCTACCACTTTTTACCACTTTGCACCACTCGGGCAGTCTAACGCCACCTTATTATATGTCAAGCAGATTTCGGCACTCACCCCACGATTCGCTAAGTATATGATGTAAATACCTTTACGCTGGTGGGTTGACGTGCGCTGACCGGTAGGGCGCGGTCGGGCCGACAAAGCCTGCCGCAAACCGGGCGCAACCGGCGAGTCACGGCACCGGTCCGGGCGAATGACGCTTAGCCCAGCCCTGCCCCGGCGCCGGTTCGAGGCGTGTCAACCCTCTCGCTCGCGAGCGGCCGTGCTGAACGTACCGGCCGGCCGTTTACATCTGTCCGCGCCTCCGCTAGAATGCCCGATTGCTTAACCCCACCCCGATGCCACTGGACGAAAAAGCGCGGCCCGACACCTTTGCCGCGTTCCGCCACCGCAACTTCCGCATCTACTGGTTCGGCGCGCTCGTCTCGCTCATCGGCACCTGGATGCAGAACATCGCCTCGGGCTGGCTCGTGCTCCAGCTCACCAACTCGCCCTTCTACGTCGGCCTGAACTCCACCGTCACCTGGCTGCCCGCGTGGTTCGTGTCCCTGCCCGCCGGCGTGCTCGCCGACCACTTCAACAAGCGCAACCTGATGATGGTCACGCAGTCAATCCTCGCGGTCCTCGCGCTCGCGCTGGCCATCCTCACCTGGACCGGCGCCGTCACCATCACCCACATCCTCGTCATCGCCGCGCTCAGCGGCCTTGTCGTGTCGGTCAACTCGCCGGTCGTCCAGTCGCTCGTGCCCGAACTTGTCGGCCGGCGCGACGTCCTCAACGCCCTCGCGCTCAACTCGACGATGTTCAACGCGGCGCGCATCATCGGCCCGTCCATCGCCGGCGTGTTCCTCGGCATCATCGGCCCGGGCGGCTGCTTCGGCATCAACAGCGTGAGCTTCCTCGCCATCATCGTCGCCCTCGGCTTCATCAAGCTCGACCACAAGCCCCGCCCGCGCACCGACGAATCGGTCTGGCACAAGATGGCGGTCGGCCTGCGGGTCGTGCGCGGCCACGCCGACATCCTCACGCTCATCATCCTCGTCGCTGTGTTCTCGTCGGTCGGCATCCTCTACCTCCCGCTGATGCCGGTCTTCGCCCGCGACGTCCTGCACGCGGGCCCGGGCGGCTACGGCCTGATGATGGCCTCGCTCGGGGTCGGCGCGGTCATCGGCGGGCTCACGCTCGCCACCTTCAGCCGCACCGCCCGGCTCGGCCAGGTTCTCACGTGGGGCACGGTCGCGCTGGCCCTGCTCCAAATCGGCTTCTCCCTCGTCCGGGTCCTGTGGCCGGCGCTCATCCTGCTCGCGCTCATCGGCTTCTGCCAGACCTCCATCGCCTCGCTGTCCAACACGCTCATCCAGACCCTCGCGCCCGACGAGACGCGCGGCCGCGTGATGAGCGTCTACACCCTCGCCTTCAACGGCATGTTCCCCATCGGCAGCTTCATCGGCGGCGCGGTCGCCCAGAAAGCGGGCGCACCCGCCGCGACCATCCTCGGCGGGTGCGCAGTCCTCGTCAGTATCGGGCTGGTGTCGCTCCTGCGGCCCGGCCTGCGCCGGCTCTAGTCCAGCGCCACTTCAAAGCTCTCGCCCGGCTCGCCCGCCCGGCGGCGGGTGCCTACCGCGTGATGACGACCTTGGTCACGCTAGACGCCTCACGCCTGACGCTTGACGCCCGACGCACGAAGTAAACTCCGGGTGCCAGATGCGACACGTCGTTGTCGCCCGCCCGCAGTTCCATCACCTTTCGTCCTGCCGCATTGAGCAGTTCCTGCCGTGAGCCGTAAGCCGTCGGCCGTAAGCTCATCAGCACCCCGCGTACTATTGACGGCTCGGGTTCGATGCGTCCGGCGCTTGGCGTCAGGCTCCTCTCCGCAATCCCAATCGGCGTCGTATCACGGATGACGGTAATCCACGGCATCTGTCCACCGGAGCTTGTGATGATGCGGCCGTCGCCAGCAGGGACAAGACGACCCGACCCGAACCACATGGAGTGAACCGGCTCCAGCACTCGCGTCACGCTGTCGCTTTGGCAGTCGAGCACCACGATGGCGTCTTCCAGGCCATCCCGATAGACTGGGACATAAAGCAAGTCGTGCCGCTCATCGTGATACGGGTACATGGCTACTCCGCAGACCGCGACCCTCCCAATGACCGACTGGCTGGCACAATCCACCACTGCCACGGCCGAGTCGTTCGGCCAG
>JAWOHG010000299.1:0-2540 GCA_046485245.1 bacterium | reverse complement strand
CGCCCGCCGCCGGTCCTCGAGGCGGTCGCGGCCGGGCCCGAGGCCGCGATTTCCATCGACCGGCTCATACGCGGCGAGGACCTGGCCGCGGGCCGCGCTGAGCCCAAGCCGCAGGCGGCGCGAGCCGACGAGTCGGCCGCGCCGCCTGCGGCTTGGGCTCAGTGCGGCCCGCGGCCAGGTCCTCGCCGCGGATGAACCGGTCGATGGAAATCGCGGCTTCGTGCCCGGCCGCCACCGCCTCGATGACCGACGCCGGGCCCGACACCATGTCCCCACCCGCGAACACGCCGGAAACGCTGGTCTGCAATGTCAGCTTGTCGACCTTGAACGTGCCGCCCGGGCCGCGCTCGTAGCCGTCGAATGCGTCGGCGTCGACCGCCTGGCCGATGGCGAGTATCACCGTGTCGGCCGGCAGGAAACCCTCGTTGCAGGTGTTGAACTCGGGGCTGAACCGGTGCGCGTCGTCGAACACGCGGGTGCACTCGACCGTACGCAGGCCGGTCACCTTGCCGTCCTTGCCGGTGATGCCCTGCGGCCCGAACGACGGGTTGATAACGACGCCCTCGGCCAGCGCCTCTTCAATCTCGTACTCGAACGCCGGCATCTCCTCGCGGCACTCGAGGCAGACCATCGTCACCTTCTCGGCCCCGGACCGCTTCGCGGTCATCGCCACGTCGACCGCGACGTTGCCGCCGCCGATGACCACGACTTCCTTGCCCGTCGCCAGCGGCTTGCCCGCGCTCGCGGCGCGCAGGTACTCGATGCCGAGATGCACGCCTTCAAGGTCTGCGCCGTCGATCTTCAGCCCGCGGCTCTTCTGCGCCCCGAACCCGAGGAACACCGCCTTGTACCCGTCGGCCTTGAGCTTCTCGACCTCGGCCGCGGACTTCGCCGGCGAGCTAAACTTCAGCTCGACTCCCGTATCGGTGATGTCGGCAATCTCGTGGTCGAGAATCTCGCGCGGCAGTCGGTACGCCGGGATGCCCCAGCGCATCATCCCGCCCGCCTTGTCCCCGGCCTCGAGCACGGTCACGTCATACCCGAGCGCGCGCAGGTCCAGCGCGCAGGTCAGTCCGGCCGGACCGGCCCCGACCACCGCGACCTTGCCCGACCGCTGGACGCTTGCCGCATCGAGCCGAATCTTCTCCGCGTCCGGTGTCTTGCGCTCGGCATAGGATGTCGGCCCCTGTGCAAACGCGTAGTCGGACGCGAACCGCTTGAGTGTCCGGATGGCCACCGGCCCCTCGTAGTCCTTGCGGTTGCACTCGGTTTCGCACGGGTGATGGCAGACTCGTCCGCAGATGCCCGGGAACGGCAGCCGGTCGCGCACCAGTTCGTAGGCTTCCTTGAACTTGCGCTGGCCGATGAGCGCGACATAGCCCTGCGCGTTCACGCCCGACGGGCAGGCCAGGCGGCACGGCGCGCGGCCCTCGTTCTTGTCCACCGCAACCGCGTTTGGAATGGCCTGCGGGTAGAGCTTGAAGATGGCGCGGCGGTCGGCCAGCTTCTGGTTGTACGTGTCGGGCACGCTCACCGGGCAGACCTTGGTGCAGTCCAGGCACCCGGTGCACTTGTCCAGTATCACGAACCGCGGCTTGTGCTTGATGCGCGCCTTGAACCGTCCCGGCTCGCCTTCCAGCGACAGCAGCTCGGAGTAGTTCAGCAGCTCGATGTTCTGGTGCCGGCCCGTGCCGACAAGCTTGGGCGCGAGGATGCACATCGAGCAGTCGTTGGTAGGGAATGTCTTGTCGAGCATCGCCATCACGCCGCCGATGGCCGGGCTCTCATCGAGCAGGTAGACCTTGTACCCGGCGTCGCCCAGTTCCAGCGCCGCCTGGATCCCACCGATGCCAGAACCCACTACGAGGACAGCACCGGTCTTGCCGGTCGCGTTTGGGGTTTGGGAGTTGGGGTTTGGGGTTTCGCCGTTCATCGGCTAATCTTGCTCGACCATATCGTATATGCTCTTCTTGCTGAAGTTGCGGTGGGTCATCGCGCCCGAGGGGCAGGCGACCGCGCACGCGCCGCAGCCCTCGCACAGCACGGCGTTGACCACCGCCTTGCGCTTCTTGGGGTCGACCTTCACCGCCTCGTACGCGCAGGTCCGCTCGCAGTAGCCGCACCCGACGCACAGCTCCTCGTCGACCTGCGCCGTGGTCGGGTCGTGGAACAGCTCGGTTGAGCCGAACATCGCCAGCACCTTGGCCGCGGCGGCCGACGCCTGCGCCACGGTTTCGGGAATGTCCTTCGGGCCCTGGCCCGTGCCCGCAAGGAAGAACCCGGCGGTCAAGGTCTCGACCGGCCGCAGCTTCGGGTGGGCCTCGGACTGGAACCCGTTGGTGTCGAGCTGGACCTTCAGCTTGCGCGCCAGCGCGACGCCCGACGGGTTGGGCACCACCGCGCTGGCCAGCACGACCATGTCGGCCTCGATTTCGACCTTGCGCCCGGCGAGCGTATCCGCGGCCCAGACCATCACCTTGTCGCCCTGCCGGTAAATCTTGGACACCTTGCCGCGCAGGTACTTCACGCCCTCGTCGGTC
>JAWOHG010000249.1:0-34007 GCA_046485245.1 bacterium | reverse complement strand
CCCGATAGCGGTCCGCGTTCCTGTCAAGGCCAATCCCACACGCCGCATAGCCCCCGCTCCGCGCTTCCAAAACATCGGCGCAGACGGCCATTCGATACGACGTGTCGCCACGCAGGCTCCACGCGGTAGTGCCGCTGCTGTCCAACCTCGCCAGATAGAACAGGGACGCTGCTGGTCTGTCGGCGGCACGTCCGCCCACGACGTATCCGCCGTCGCGCAACTGGCTGATGGAATACGGTTCCACTTCCAAGCTATCACTCAGGTAACGCGACCACTGAAGCGCGCCAGCCGAGTCGAACTTGATGATACCGCCGTTACCGCCCGGCGAGTCGCAATACCACGCGGATACGATGACCCCGCCATCCGCAGTCGCGGAGATGTCATACGGCTCGTCGAATCCAGCGGTACCGAAGGTCGTGCTCCAGAGCGAATCGCCGCCGCCATTCAACTTGTGCAAGATGATGTCGGTCCAGCTACCTGAGCGGTGAACCGAGGCCGCGGTAACGAAGCCTCCATCCCGTGCCTGGCAGGCTACACCTCCTTGCTCTTCAGCGAAGTGAGTCATCCAGAGCGTGTCGCCCAGCGTGTCCAATCTCATCAGCGCCATGCCGTACGGACCGGCCGCGAGCGTCACGGCAGCAGCCACGACGCATCCGCCGTCGTCCAGGGCCACGACCCGACTGCCGTAGTCGTTCCCGCTGAAGTTGAAGGTGCGCTCGAATGTCGGCAGAGCGTAGGCGGCGTGAGGGACTATTGCGGTCAGCAGAAGAAGGAACGTGGCCAGGACAGGACCAGCGACCCGGTGCCGGCCATCCGCGTTGAAGCGATGCACTACCCATAATGCCCCGCAGGGAGTCGGGGTGTCAAGATGACCGGACAGACAAGCGAAGCGGCGGGTTGCCCCGCCGCTTGCGGCTCACAGCGTCCGGCAACGATGCATTGCCGATTGCCTCAGACCGACACAGCGACCTCAGGCACCCGAGGCCGACCCCCTCACCTCAGTCCTCTCCCGCGAGTGGAGAGGAAGTCAGAGCCGCCTCCGGCGCATCCTCCCTCTCCCTTGCCGGGAGAGAGCCTGCCCTGAGCTTGTCGAAGGGGTCGGGGTGAGGGTGACGCCGCCGCGCAGCCCTCCGCATCTTGCACTTTGCTCTCTGCACGGCACCGAAGCGAAGCGGCGGGTTGCCCCGCCGCTCGCTATGACCTACTCGCCTGAGGACTAACTTCTGACTGCCTGGATGACCTGCTCCACCGGCTGGGGTACGGCCTGCTCGACCGGCTCGCTCGTCGCCGAGGTCAGCTCGCCCATCCGGCGCGCGCCCGGCACCAGCCGCGTGTTCCAATTCGCCACCGCATCGTTGTAGGACTTGGACGCGCGGCGCAGGCCCTCGCCGACCTCCTCGAGGTGGTCGGTGAACCGCGACACGCGCTCGAACAGGTCCTTGCCTGCGGCCCGGATTTCCTCCGACCGCACGGTCACTTTCTCCTGCTGCCAGGTCAGCGCGACGGACTTCAAAAGCGCCACCAGTGTCGCGGGGGTAGCCATCACGACCCTGGTGCGCAGGCCGTCGTCCACCAGCTCGCGGTCCTGCTCGACCGCGGCCGAAAGGAAAGCGTCGCCCGGCAGGAACATAACCGACACGTCGGGCCGGCCCGCGTCGCCGTGGCCGTTCGGCCCGAGGCCCTTGAGGTGCTCGCGCACGGCCGCCGCGTACTCGACCAGCTTGGCGTCGCGCGTCGAATCGTCGCCGGCCTCCATCGCCTCGACGTAACTGGCCAGCGGCACGCGCGCGTCCACCGCGATCGACCGGCCACCGGGCAGGCGCACCAGCAGGTCGGGCCGGGCGCGCTCGCCCTCGGGGGCAGGCGTCAGGTCGCTGAACTCGCAGAACTCGGCCAGCCCGGCCATCTCGACCACGTGGCGCAGGGAGACGCGGCCCCACGCGCCGCCGCCGTGCGGCCGCTTCAGGGCCGACACCAGCGCCGCGGTCTCGCGCTGCAGCGTCTCGCTCGTCCGCGACAGCCCGGCCATCTGCGACTCGAGGCTGCCGTAGGCCGTCTGGCGCTCGGCTTCCAGCTCGTCGACCCGGGCCTCGAACTTCTGCAGGGCCTCGGCAATCGGCCCCACGAGGTTCTTCATCTCGGCGTGCTGGCGGTCGATGCCGCCCTCGGCCTTGCCCACGACGCTCTCCAGCGCCTGGCGGGCGAGGTCGATGAACATCTCGTTGTTGCTCTTGAGAACCCCGGTGGCCATCCGGTTGAAAGAACCCTTCAGCTTCTCGGTCGCCTCATCGAGGAGCTTCCTCTGCTCCTTGATGCCGCGCGAAGCCTCCTCGAGGCGCGTCTGCGCCTGCACCCGCGACTCCTTCTCCTTGTCGAGCTGGCGCCGCATCTCCTCGTTGACGAGGTCCAGCTTGTCGAGTTGGCCGTGCAGCGCCTCGTTCGCGGCCTGCAGGCTCTCGGCCTTCATCTCCACCTGCATCATCACGCGCTGCATGCGCGAGCGCGTGACCGCGCCCGACCACATCCACGCGGCGACTCCCACCAGTGCCACTGCCCCGAACACTACCAGCAGGCTCATTTCTCAGCCACCCCTTTCGCAGGCGCGCATCCGTGCCGAAGCCGGTGGCGTTAAGCCGACGCCGCCGGCCCAGGGCCCGTGCGAATGCCGCACCCGCCGTTACAAACGGACAATCCAGATTTTGGTATACTGCCTTCGGTAAGGCTTGACAGGCTCCGGCGGGTTCAAAGTCAGTCTGGTTGGCAGGGTTAGTGCCTCCCGGCGCCTCCTCGCCGTAGAGCCGTTGTGCAAGACTAATCCCGCGCCATTCCTTGTCAACAGAATCGTGCCGCAAACGGCTCACGGCTTACAGCCAACGGCTCACGGCAGGATACGTCTGACATCTCGAATCTGACATCACTCATCTGACGCCGCGTCCGCGAGCCAGCACTCGTCCGCACCGGCGACCCTTCGCCAAGCCTCAGGGCGACACTCCGTGTCGTCTCACATCTGACATCGCGTCCCCTCCGCTGACGGCTCGCAGCAGGGCGGTGGTCATTGTAAGGCCGCAGGGCGACCGCGGCGCTCCGGCTGACAGCTTGCAGCTTACGGCTGATGGCCCGGCCCTGAACCTTGCCCCTGAACCCTGACCCTCGGGCCTGCCGTTGGCCTTTCAGCGTTGCTTGGTCCTCGCCCTTGAGACCTGTGCCTCGGTCTGGGCAAAAAACGAGTGGCCCGGAGTTTCTCCGGGCCACGACCTTGTGGACAGATTTGCCGCGTCCGATTGGATTGTAACTTGCGTCCTGTCATTGTCAAGCGGAAAAACCGATGCAGCCGGCTTCGCGCGGAAACCCCAAACGCCAAGTCCCAAACCCCAAGCCGGCATAAAAGGAGCCGTCCGGCAAGCCGGACGGCTCGTCGGTGTAGGAGGAACTCGCTCACTAGAGCCAGGGCTTTGCGCCCCGGCCGAGTCCGCCATCACCAACACTCTCGAACGCAATAATTATAGCAGAAAACGACATACCGGTCAAAGCGCCGGACCGCGCGGGCGTCCCTCTCCCCTTGCGGGATAGAGCCAGGGCAAGGGGTGATCGCGTGTCAGTCAGGCCGATGGATTACGCCGTTCCCTCTCCCCTCGCGGGAGAGAGCCTGCCCTGGGCTTGCCGAAGGGGTTAGGGTGAGGGGTGCAGCGACGCAGGCGCCTGGCGCAAGGCGACTGCGGCTCTTGGGCCTGCCGTCGCATCACTCCTGACCGCCTTCGTCAGAATCGGATTCGCCGCCGCTGTCGCCCGAAGACTCAAGACACGGCTCATCAACTACCTCTCCGCGCGGCTTGCGGCCGGGCTCAGGCCCACGCTTGGACCCACGCTCACGCCGTCGCTTGCCCGCAGGTTGGCCATCGACGTCGTCATCGGGCTCGTCACCAAGTTCGCCGCACTGCTGGTCTACAGGTTGACCCCGGGACTCACTCCCCCCTCTACCTGTAGTGTCATCTCGCCGTTCCCTGACCCCGCCGTGACACCTCCCGCGCAGACCTGCGCTACGCCGGCCCGATGCGAGCGGGCTGCGTCCTCCCGTAGGGCCAGCGGCCTGCCATAGGCCTGCCAGCGGCCCCGGGGCCGGCCTCCTCTCGGGCCACAAAAGAGGCCTCAGACCGGGCCTAAAGCGAGGATTTCAGGAAAGTTATGAGCGATGAAACCAGCCGGAAAGTGAGCCGGGACTCGAACCGGGCCTTGAAACGGTCAATCGACCACGAACTGTGCCGTGCAATCGACCGGAGACTGAACCGTAAACTGGACCGGGCCATTGGCGAGGAAGTCAGCCAGGCCATTCAGCCGAGAGTGACCCAATCACCCAGGCTGACAATGACCCAGGCCTTTTGGCTCCAAGTGGGCTTTCAGCGGAAGCTGCGGCTGACCGCGGACAGTTCCGGCTGCCTGTTCAACAGGCCCTGCAACCAGCGCACGGCCTCCGCGACCTCGGGGAGCGAGCGTCCGGCCAGCGGCGGACCACCGCTCTCGCTCGCTCTAGCGACTTCGTCACGCGCCCGCGACCGAATCGCCCCCCGCCTCGTTTTTCCGATGACCGCGGGCCAGAGCCTTGAGTCCACCGTCCGGCACCGGCCATTCATCATTCATCACTCATAGTTCATCACTGTCCGACCGGTCTAGCGTCCATCGTCCATCGTCTATCGTCTCTCCTCCCCTTGACAGGGTGTCCGGTCGACCTAGAATCGCCACGTGGAACGCGAAGGCGTACAAGGTCCCCTGGCCGGCGGCATCCCGCCCGGCTGCGGCGTGGACTGCAGTCCGAATAGCGTGAATCCGGAAGCACCCAGTACAACCCATAGCCCGCGATGCCGATGCCCGAGAGCGCTGTCGTGGCTCCCGGGACTGGCGATTGTGCTGGTGCTCATCTTCCTAAGTTGCGACCTGTGGGGCAACACTCGACACTCCGGGCTGTACCTGATTAACGAGGGCGGCTTCTGGGGCTACATGAACAAGCATGGTGTCGTAGTAATCGAGCCGCAGTTCTCCGAGGCACGGCCTTTCAGTGAAGGACTGGCCGCTGTCTGCATCTCTTCTCGCGGATGGGGCTTCATTGACGAGGATGGCGAATTCGTGATCGACCCTCAGTTTGAATACGTAGCCGACTTCCATGAGGGCCGGGCCGCGTTCTGGGTCCCCAATAAGCTTGGGTTCCTGGACAGGTCTGGGACTGCGGTGATTGCGGCGAAGTACCATGAGGTCGGCAACTTCTCTGAGGGCTTGGCCTGGGTAAAGGACGAGTCCAGCAGAGATAGCGTCGGCTACATTGACAGGGCGGGGCGTGCGGCCATCCCCGGCCAGTTCTTCTATGCCGACGACTTCGCCGACGGACTTGCATGTGTCCTTGACCTGGCCGAATGGCGATGGGGCTACATTGACAAGGCCGGCGCTACTGCTATCCCTCTGAGATTCAGAGATGCCAGGCCATTCAGTGAGGGACTCGCATGCGCGCGCGAGAGCACCAAGTACGGCTATATTGACAAACATGGGGCGTTCGCTATCGACGCTGAATACGACGGGGCGGGTTCGTTCTCAGAAGGCCTGGCTGTGGTGAGAGTCGACGACAGGTGTGGGTACATCTCCAGGAACGGCGCAGTGTCGATACCACCTCAGTTTGACTGGGGCTATGCCTTCTCAGAGGGGCTGGCTGTCGTGGCTGTCGGCGACAGTTTCGGCTACATCGATACTGAAGGTCGCTTTGCCATCAACCCACGTTATGATGGGGCATATGCTTTCGATGGCGGACTCGCGGTTGTGATATTCACCCCCGGCTGGGGTTACATTGATAAACACGGAACCGTAGTATGGCAGTCCGACACTACAACAGGCGCGCTGCACTCCACTCCCCCGCCCGGCTGCTTCCTGCCCGGCCGCGAACCGGACTGCAGTCCGAAGTACGAGAATCCAGACGTATCCGGGGTCTTTCCGGGTTTCCCGGCGGCGGACCTGAGGTCGTCGGATAGGATGAGGAGCGGCAAGGAATGAAGAACCCTGTCGGTTACTTCGAGATCCCGGTGGATGACCTCGACCGGGCAGTGCGCTTCTACGAGTCGGTATTCGGCTTCAGGCTGGTGCTGACCGTCATCGACGGGCATCCAATGGCCCTGTTCCCGTCGCACGACCAGGCCCCGGGAATCACCGGTGCCCTGGCCAAGGGAGAGAGCTACACCCCGGCAACAGCGGGTACGCGCGTCTACTTCAACACCGACAACATCGATGAAACGCTCGCCCGGGTCCTGTCGAACGGCGGCAACGTCCTGTATCCCAAGACATCGGTCGGGGACCTCGGCTGGGTTGCCGAGTTCCAGGATGTCGAAGGGAACCGCATTGCCCTGCACTCACCCTGAGGTCCTGGCATCGAGAAACCCGGGGACGCATCGTCAACAGCAACGCTGAACGATGAATGATGAGCGATGAACGGCGGCCTGCTGACGCTGGACCACAGATTGCCGATCGTCGATAGGACAGCGTTCCACGGCCGACGGCAAGGCCGAGTGAGCAGTAGCTAGTCGACAGCAGACAGCAAGGCGGGCGGAGGCAGCAGCCTCCGCCCGCAACTGTAACTGGCCGCGGCAAGTTGTTCTTAAGGAGATGGCGGGACACTTCCCCCACTCCTCCCGCCGCGCCGTTGCCGGAATGACGAACGAGCTAACGGCTCTCGGCTGACGGCTTGCGGCAAGGCGACACCCGGGACCCTTCCGGCTCACGGCTTACGGCTGACGGCGCGGGAATTGTCGAGTGACGATTGCCGATTGTCGATAGCACAGCGTTCCACATCTGACGGCTTGCAGCGACAGGGCCGACATTGGACACTGGACCTTGGACATTGGACGTTGGGATTTGGAGTTTCCGCTTCGCGGCGCCATTCTGCCTTCTGACTTCTGCATTCGCCCTTCCGGCTCTCGGCTGGCGGCTTGCGGCTGACCCTGAGCCCTGGACCCGTTACCCTGAACCCTGTCCGTGTCCCCGGCCCGCGCTAGCGGGGCCGCAGCGTCGCCACCGGCACTATCATCTCCTCCATCGACAACCCGCCGTGCTGGAGCGTGTACTTGTAGGTCTTCTCGTACTCGCGCGGCTTGGTCGGGTAGATGAAGTAGTGGTCGGACTTGGCGATGGCGAACTTGCTGGTGGGCATCTCGATGGGCAACTGCCAGTCCTCGGGCCGGTTGAGCACGACCGCCTCGCGCTCCTCGGCCCGCAGGGCCGGGCCGTACTTGTAGCGCAGGTTGGCCGATATCTCACGGGAGCCGTAGATGAGCGTGGGCCGGCGCACGCGGATGAAGCCGTGGTCCGAGGTGATGACAACGCGGGCCCCGCGCCGCGCCAGGGTCTTGAGAAACTCGAACACCGGCGAGGAGGCGAACCAGACCCGCGTCAGGCCCACGAGCGCCGCGTCGTCCGGCACTATCTCGTCGAGCAGGCGCGTCTGGCGCACCGCGTGGATGAGCAGGTCGAGGAAGTTGATGACCACGGCCGTGAACCGGACGCCGCGGTCCAGCAGGGTGGAACGCGCCCCTTCGAGCTCGTCGCCGTGGGCAATCTTGACGTAGGCCGAGCGGCCGCCGAACCGCAGGCGTTCGAGCAGGCCGTCGAGCAGTTGGGCCTCGTGGCGGTTCTGGCCGGTCTCCTCGAACACCCAGTACTTGGGATAGCGCCGCCAGATTTCGTGGGGCAGCATCCCGCTGAAGATGGCGTTGCGGGCGTAGGGCGTCGCGGTCGGCAGTATCGCGCAGTACTCCTGCGTGTCGATTGAGAAGTAGTCGCGCAGCAGCGGCACGAGCGCGTCCCACTGGTCCAGCCGCATCGAGTCGAATATCACGAGGTACGTCGGCGCCTGTTCCCACTGCGGCCGGACAAAGGTCTCCATGAACCGGTTGGACATCACCGGCCCCTTGCCCGCCAGCCAGTCGCGGTAGTTCTCCTCGACGTAGCGGCAGAACTGCTCGTTGGCCTCGCGCCGCCGGTCGGCCTGCACGTCCTGCAGCCCCGCGTCGCCGTACCGGCCGAGCAGGCGCTGCCAGTGCAGGATGCTGCGGTAGACCGTGATCCAGCCCGGCCAGTCGCGCGCGTCGCGGTCCCGGCCCGACGCGGTCATGTACTCGGTGCCGATGCGCCCGCCCACTATCTTCTGTTTCTCCAGCAGGCGCTTGACCACGGCCAGGAGCTGGACCGGCGTGAACGGCTTGATGATGAAGTCGTCGACGAGCTTGCCGTAGGCCTCGTTGATGAGCACTTCTTCGTCCGACTTGGTGACCATCGCGACCTGCAGGTTGGGGTCGGCCGCCTTCAGGCGCGACAGCACCTCCAGCCCGTCCATCCCGGTCATTATCTCGTCGAGCAGGACCAGGTCGAAGTCGCGCGTCTTCTGCAGTTCGATGCCGTCCGGGCCGTTGGTCGCGGTCTCGACCTCGTAGCCCTTGTCCTTGAGCGCGTAGATGAACGGCCGGAACATATCGATTTCGTCGTCAATCCAGAGAATCCTCAAACGGCACCTCCTTGTG
The DNA here is from genome assembly GCA_046485245.1 of bacterium. Taxonomy (GTDB): domain Bacteria; phylum Hydrothermota; class Tepidihabitantia; order Tepidihabitantales; family Tepidihabitantaceae; genus CBFGJX01. The sequence continues at coordinate 25,461 of JAWOHG010000249.1, read as the reverse complement.
AGGACAAGGACGAAGTACTAAGGACAAATGACTAAACAAGGACGAATGGCTAAGGACGAAGTCGGATGAGGTCGCCGGACCGAACGCGGGCCTGGTCGGGCCTTTGTCCCTTCCGCACTTGCTTAGTCCTTTGTCCTTGTCACTTGCTGAACTGGCTCGCCTGCCGCAAGCGGCAGGTAGATGGAGAACACGGTGCGGCCCGGCCGGGTCTCTTTCAGGATGAGACTGCCCGCGTGGTAGCTCTCGACGATGCGCTTGGCCAGGGTCAGGCCCACGCCCCAGCCGTGCTTCTTGGTGGTCACGCCCGGCTCGAACAGGCGGTCGAGCTTCACGCCCTCGCCCGAGTCGGTGACCTCGATTTCGAGCTGGCGCCGGTCCGGGGTGAGCGCGGTGCGCACCCGCACCTCGCCGCCGCGCGACCCGATGGCGTCGACCGAGTTGCGCAGCAGGTTCTCCAGCATCCAGGTGAACAGCACCTCGTCGACCCGCACCGGCTCGTCGGCGGTCAGTTCGACCGCGAAGCGCACGGTCCTGGGCGAGCGGCGCTTGACGAAGGCGACCGACCGCTCGATGGCCGCGCCGAGCCGCTGGGGCGCCAGCTCGGGCGGCAGGCCGATGCGGCTGAACCGGTCGAGGATGACCCGCATCCGGCCGAGGTCGTTCTCCATCTCGTCGACCACCTCGCCGCCGCCCTTGGCCCGGATGAGGTCGAGCCAGGCCGCGAACGAGGACAGCGGGGTCGCCATCTGGTGGGCGGTCTCCTTGGCCAGCGCGGTCCAGATGTGCTCCTGCTCGCGCCGCTTGTAGGCGAGTATGCCCCAAACCCCGACGATGATGAACCCGACCAGCAGCAGGAGCTGGAACACCGAGAACAGCCGCACCGACCGGACCGAGGATGCGAGGTCGGCGTTGATGCGGCGCAGGATCAGGGTCGAGGCCGACACGCCGTAGTGGATTTCGCCGAGGTGGCGCACCGAGTCGCCGTCGGTGACCGACAGCGGCACCGGCGCGTGCTCGGAGTCCAGCGCGACGACGATGGCGCAGAGCTGGGCCGAGTCCGGGTCCTCGACCGGCAGGTTACGGTGCGACGAGGGGACCCCGGCCGCGTCGGTGATGACGACCGGGAAGTCGAGCTTCTTGATGACCTCTTCGAAGATGATGTCGAGTTCGGGCGAGCCGGACTCGGACGGCTCGGTCGCCCGGCTCATGAACTTGGCGTACAGCCGCGAGCGAAGCTGGGTGTCGCTCTCCAGTTCGGCCGAGAGCGTGCGGGCGTAGTTATCCCAGAGCTTGGACAGGCGGAGGAGCACGACCTGGGAGTAAAAGAACCAGACTCCTGCCAGGACCAGGAGTCCGGCGATGAAGTACAGCTGGAGCAGCCGCGGGCCGAACTTGAAGCGAGAGCGGTTCAAAGACGTTATGTGTCATGGAAAGCATAGACGCCCCCCTGCCCGAGTCAAGCGCAGTCCGCGCGTTGACTTCGACCGGCCCACGGTTATGCTCAGTCCTTGGCTGGCATCTCCCTCACATCCGCCTTGGCCGCGCTGCTGCTCTCGTTCGCCCCACCCGGTGCGGTGACGGTACTGGACGCGCCCAACGACGCCGGCCGCGCAATCAACGTGACCTGGACCGCGCCGGCCGCCGAGTCGGTCGCGCCCTCCGGCTATCGCGTGCTGCGCTCGACCTCGCCCGACTCGGGCTTCGTCGAGGTCAGCCTCGAACCGGCCACGTCGCTTGAATACCAGGACGGCGACACCCGCGACAACACGCCCTACTACTACCGCGTCGTGGCGCTCTACCCTGCCGACTCGGCCGCCGCGGAACCGGCCGGCCCGGTCAAGTCCAGCGCCCAGTGGTTCCGCACGCCGCAACTCAACGTCCTGGTCGCGCTGGTCATCATCTGCGCCGTGTTCATCGTCTACTTCATCCGCGCCCGCCGCGGCGCGAAGATGTTCGTGCGCAAGATTGCCGGGCTCGACGCCATCGACGACGCGCTCGGCCGCGCCACCGAGATGGGTCGGCCGATCCTGTTCAGCTTCGGCCTCGGCTACATCACCGACCTGCCGGTCATCGCCGCCCTGCCGCTGTTACGCAAGATAGCGGCCAAGTCGGCCGAGTACTCGACCCGGCTCATCGTGCCCAACTCCGACCCCATCGTCATGACCGCGGCGCAGGAAACGGTCAAGGAAGCCTACACCGAGGCGGGCCGGCCCGATTTCTACAACGCCGACAACGTATCGTTCCTGACGTCGGACCAGTTCGGCTATGCCGCGGGCGTCGACGGCATCATAGTGCGCGACAAGCCGGGCGCGATTTTCTGGCTCGGCTACTTCTACGCCGAGTCGCTCATCATGGCCGAGACCGGCCACTCGGTCGGCGCCATCCAGATTGCCGGCACGACCGAGACGACCCAGCTGCCGTTCTTCGTGGCGGCCTGCGACTACACGATGATCGGCGAGGAGATTTTCGCCGCGTCCTGCTACCTCAAGCCCGAGCCGATAATGCTCGGCAGCCTCAAGGGCGAGGACCTGCTCAAGATAACGCTGGTCGTCATCACGCTAATCATCGCCGGCCTCGGCACGGCGGCAAGCATCGTCAAGTCGCCGGCCCTGCAAACGGTCGTTGACACCCTGGCCAGCTGGCTCACCCCGGCCTACTGATGTTCAAGCGCACGCTGCCGCTGGTCATCGTCTTCGTCACCGCGCTGCTCATCATCGTCACCTTCTTCATCCCGCACCGGCCGTTCGGCGACCTCGAGGCGCGGTTCCTGAACTGGTACGCCATCATCTCGGGGTTCACGTTCCTGCTGGGCCTGGACTCGCTCACCCGGCACCACCTGACGAGAGTGTTCCGCCGCGTCGGCGGCTGGGGCTACAGCCTGCTCTTGATTCTCAGCCTCTTCGCGACCATTGCGCTCGGCCTGTACTCGTGGGTCCGGTTCCGCAGTCCCTTCGCGCTCCAGGCGCCGTTCATGTGGCTCTACACCTACATGATCATCCCGCTCCAGTCGACGATGTTCGCCAGCCTCGCCTTCTTCATCGTCTCGGCCGCGTACCGGGCGTTCCGCGTGCGCAACTTCGCCGCGACGCTGCTCCTGGTCGCCGCAGTGCTGGTGATGGTCGGCAACGTCCCGCTGGGCGGCGCGCTCTGGCGCGGCGTCGCCGGCATCATCCACCTGGTCGCGCCCGGCATCGGCTTTGAACGCATCGCGGCCTGGGAGGGCTTCGCCGCGGTGAAGGACTGGCTGATGTCGGTGCCCCAGGCCGCGGCCGGCCGCGGCATCGGGCTGGGCATCGCGCTGGGCGGCATCGCAATGTCCCTGCGCATCATCCTCGGCATCGAACGGACGTACATGTCGTGACGAGGTTCTGGGAACTGCTGGCCGGGGTCGACCGCCGCATCCTCTACGTGCTGCTGGCCCTGTCGGTCGCCCTGCCGCTCATCCTCCGGCCCAAGACCCCGGTGCGCGTGTCCGAGCCGGTGCGCAGCGCGTACCGCACCGTGGACGAACTGCCCGCCGGGTCGGTCGTGATGATCTCCATCGACTACGACCCCTCCTCGGCGCCCGAGGTCCAGCCGATGCTTTTGGCCATCCTGCGCCACTGCTTCTCCAAGGACCTCAAGGTCATCGTCACCGGCCAGCTCGCGCTCGGCCTGCCCCTGGCCGAGATTGCGCTCAACCAGGTGCCGCCCGAGTACGGCAAGGTCTACGGCACCGACTACGTCAACATCGGGTACCGGCCCGGCTACTCGGCGATGATGGTCGGCATCGGCCGGGAAATCCGCGACTTCTTCCGCACCGACTACCGCGGCGTGCCCATCGACAGCTTCGAGTTCATGCGCTCGGTCCACACCTACCGTGACATCGGCCTGCTGGTCACGCTCGCGCACGGCGCGGTGGCCGACGCCTGGATACAGTTCGTCGGCGGCCGCTTCAACCAGCCCATCATCGCCGGCGTCACCGGCGTGAACGCACCCAACATGTACCAGTACCTGCAGGCCGGCCAGATCAAGGGCCTCATCGGCGGTTTGCAGGGCGCTTCGGAATACGAGGCGCTCATCGGCCAGCCGGGCTCGGCCTCGCTCGGGATGCCGGCCCAGTCCTCGGCCCACGGCCTCATCATCGTCCTGCTGGTCATCGGCAACATCGGGTTCCTGCTCTCTCGCGGCCGGAAGGGCAAACCGTGATTCTCAACGTCATCGGCACCTGGGTCGCGGCCACGCTGACCATCGCCATCCTCTCGTTCCTGTACAAGGACAACCCGCTCTACAAGGCGGCCGAGCACATCTACGTCGGCATCTCGGCCGGGTTCGCGGTCATCTACGCTTGGTCGTTCGACGTCTACCCGATGCTCATCGAGGCCTTCCGCAACAACCTGGCCTCCCGCAACTACGTCGAGGCCTGGATTCTCGCGGTGCCGGCCTTCCTCGGCCTCTTGATGCTCGCCCGGTCCGTGCCCAAGCTGGCCTGGGTGTCGCGCTGGCCCATCGCCTTCACCATCGGCATCGGGTCCGGGCTCGGCCTGGTCGCGTCGGTGCAGGGCTACCTGCTCCCCCAGATATCGGCCACCCTGCGCCCGCTGGTGACGGTCAACAACATCGTTCTCTACGTCGGCGTCATCTCGACGCTGATCTACTTCTACTTCTCGCGCGAGCACAAGGGCGCGCTCGGCGCCACCTCGCGGGTCGGCATCGTCTTCATAATGATTGCCTTCGGGGCGTCGTTCGGATACACGGTGATGGCCCGCATCTCCCTGCTCATCGGCCGCTTCTATTTCCTCCTGCACGACTGGCTGGCGGTCATCCCTTAGCCGCGTGCGCCACGTCGTCCTGCTCCTTGTGGTTGCACTGGGCGCGGCCCCGGCCCAGGCGCCCGACACGACCCAACCCAGCGCCGAGATACCCGCCGACGAGCTCTGGCTCAGGCTCACCGCGTCCAGCGGCCGCAAGAAGCTCGACCTCGTCATCGCGCCGTTCACGACCGCCCAGGGCGGCAGCAGGGCCCGCGCCGACAGCCTGCGCGAGATAATCGCCGACGACCTCCGCTTCTCGCTCTACTTCACCTTCGAGGAACCGGAACCGGGCAAATCGTGGACCTTCGCGCCCGGCCCGGACAAGCCCGACTACAAGGGCTGGTCCACGACCGGCGCCGAGGTACTCCTGTCCGGCCGCGTCGCCGCTCGACGCTCGGCCCAGGCCCTCGAAATCGGGCTGCACGACATCGTCGCCGGTCGGCGCATCGCGAGCAAGACCTACAACATCGACGGCAACCTGCGCTGGCTCGGCCACCGTATCGCCGACGAAATCATCACCCAGCTCACGGGTGAAGAGGGCGTCAGCCGCACCCGCATCGCCTTCTCCCTGCGGCTGGACAAGGACAGCAAGGAGCTGGCCTGGGTCGACTACGACGGCCACAACGTCGGCCGCCTGACCACGACCGGCGGGCTCAAGCTCTACCCCGACTGGTCCCCTGACGGCGGCCGCATCGCCTACTCGGCCTACGGGGCACTCTCGCTCAACGCCTACGTGATGGACATCGCCTCGCGCAAGGTGCGGGCACTGAGCGAGCGCAACGGCCTGAACACGACCGCCGCGTTCTCGCCCGACGGCCGCACGGTCGCGTTGTCGATGAGCTTCGAGGGCCAGTCCGAGCTGTACGTGGTGGATGCCGACGGCCGCAACCTGCGCCGTGTCACCTCCAGCCGTGCCATCGAGATATCGCCGTCCTGGTCCCCCAACGGCCGCCAGCTCGCGTTCGTGTCCGACCGCACCGGCGCACCCCAGGTCTACGTCGCCAACGTCGACGGCACCGACCTGCGACGGTTGACCTTCGAGGGCAGCTACAACACGTCGCCGGCCTGGTCGCCGCGCGGCGACCTTATCGCCTTTGTCCAGCGCCAGCCCAACGGCTCGAACCAGGTCTGCATCACCAACCTCAGCGGTGACACGTACACGCGGCTGACCAGCGGGCGCAACAACGAGGACCCGTGCTGGTCGCCCGACGGCCTGCACCTCGCCTTCAGCTCGGACCGCTCGGGCCGCTACGAGATTTACACGATGGACTGGAACGGGACGAACGTGCGACGCATCACCAACACCGCCGGCGCCTACTCCCCGGCCTGGTCACCCCGGCTGACCCGCTAGGCCGCCCTCGCCCCTCGGGCGGCTTTGACATTTGACTTCTGGCTTTTGGCCTTTGACTTGGCCTCGTGACCGCCTCCGCCTTCTGCCTTGGCTAGTTCACCCGCAGGACAAAACAACGCAGGTACTCGGACTCGGGCATCGACAACAGCACCGGGTGGTCCGGCCCCTGCGTCGCGCGGTCGAGGATGGTGAAGCTGCGCCCGGCGTCGCCGGCCGCCGCGACGAGCATGTCCAGCATCTCCTGCCAGAACAGGTAATGTGAACAGGACGAACTGAAGAAGATGCCGCCCGGCTCGAGCAGGCGCATCGCCAGGGCATTGACCTGTCGGTACCCGCGCAGGCCGCCCGCGCGCTCCCTCTGCGCCTTGATGAACGCGGGCGGGTCAAGACAGACCAGGCCGAACCGCTCGCCCGTGCGGCCCAGCTCGGCCAGGAAGTTGAACGCGTTGCCGACCTCGAACCGGCAGCGCTCGCCGACCCCGTTCAGCGCCGCGTTCTCGCCGGCGATGGCCGCGGCCGCGCTCGACGCGTCGACCGCCAGCACCCACGACGCGCCGCCCAGTGCGGCGTTGATGGCGAACGAACCGGTGTAAGAGAAAACGTCGAGACTCCGCCGACCGGCCGCTGCCTCGCGCGCCTTGCGCCGAGTCAGGCGGTGGTCGAAGTAGTAGCCGGTCTTCTGCCCCGCCGTGATGTCGACGCGATAGCGCACGCCGCTCTCGGAAATTGTGATGCGCGGCTCGGGCTCGCCCCACAGGACCGACTCGCGGCGCGGCAGGCCCTCGGCGTCGCGCAGGCGAAAGTTGTCCTTCTCGATGACCGCCTGGACGTCGAACACCCCCCGCAGCGCCGCGGCGACCAGTTCCAGCCGCTGGTCAATCGCCACCGAGTAGGCCTGCACGACAAAGTGCCGGCCGTACTTGTCCACGACCAGGCCGGGCAGGCCGTCGCTCTCGCCGTACACCAGGCGGAAGTCCTCCTCGCCCGGCAGCCGCTCGCGCCGGAACTCAAGCGCCGCCTCGATTCGCCGCCGAATGAATCCCTCGTCGAGGTCCTCGTCGACGTTGGAGTAGAGCCGCGCCCGGATGAGCGAGAAGGGATTGTATACCGCGGAGCCGAGCAGGCGCTTGCGCTCGTAAACCAGGACCGTGTCGCCCGGCCCCGGGTCGCCCTGGACGCGCTGCACCTCGTTGGAGAACACCCAGGCGTGCTGGGCCCGGCTGCGCTTGCGCGCGACCTCGATCGCTTTGTCCGGCATCGCGCTTCAGGCCGGGCGGCTGTCGAGCACGCCCACCCGGCCCAGGTCATCGACCGTGTAAACGAGTTCCAGCGGCAAACCCGGCTCCAGTGCGACCCCGGCGCGGGCCGGCCGCAGTTCGATGTCCGGCCGCTCCGCCGCGTAGCGCAGGTGGCCGGCCAACCTCAGTTCGGTCGGCCCGGACAGAAACACCGGCTGCGGGTTGCCGTCGCCGAACGGCCCGAGCCGCCGGACGACATCGGTCAGCTCGGCCAGGGGCAGGACCGCGTCCGCGCTCTGCGTGTCCTCGCGCTTGATGCGGCCGGCGAAGTGCTCGTGCGCGTAGCGCTCGGCGCTGACCACGAACTCCTCGACCCGCTCGTCCGCGATGGTGAACCCGCCGGCCTTGCGGTGCCCGCCATAGTCGATGAAGTACCCGGCGTGGGCCTTGAGCAGGTCGATGAGGCTGGCGGTCTCCATCCCCCGCCCCTCCCCGACCCACGCGTCCCCGCGCCACCCGAGCAGTATCGCCGGCACCTGCAGGCGGTCCTTGAGCCTCCCGGCGCACGAGCCGAGCGCGCGCAGCGAGAACTCGCGGCTGCGGGCGAAGACGATGCCGTCGCCGGCGCTCATCACCCGCTCGGCGACCTCGTACGACCGCTCGACCTCGCCACGCCACTCCTGCCGCCTCACCGCCAGTTCGTCGACCCACACCGCCGCCTCGGCCGGGGTCGCATCGAGCAGCTTCTGCACGCCGTCATTGCCGTTGGCCGCGGCGAACAGCGGCAGCAACTCCGCGACGAACCGGGCGACGGTGAGCCGGCCCGCCTCCTTGCGCAGTCGCGCGAGCACCGCGCTCACCGCGGGCAGGCGGCACTCCTCGAGCAGGGGCAGCCCGCCGGCCACTAGCGACCGGTTCTCGCCGGTCAGCGGCACCCGGTCGGCGATGGTGCCCAGCACGGCCAGCGCGACCAACTCGGGCAGCACCGAGAGGAGATGCCGCGGCGTCAGCCCAACCTCGGCCTCGACGATGCCCATCCCCACCTTCAGGGCGATTCCGGCCGCGGCCAGGCCGCGGTACGGGTAGCGCGAGTCGACCCGTTTCGCATCGACGTTGGCCGCAGCTGCGGGCAGGTCGCCCACGACCTCGTGGTGGTCGGTCACGACCGTATCGATGCCGGCGGCACGCAATTCCTCGACCTGTCTTGAGTTGGTAATGCCGCAGTCGACCGTGACCACCAGGCCGCCCGGGCCGGGCAGGATTGCGCGTGCCACTTCGGCGTTCAGCCCGTGACGCTCGCGGCCCTTGGCCGGGATGTAGTGCCGGGTGGGCAGGCGCAGGTGGCGGAACAGCCGGACCAGTATCGCGGTCGCGGTCATCCCATCGAGGTCATCGTGTCCCCAGACGAGGACCGCCTCGTGCCGGCGTATCGCTGCGTGGATGCGCTCGGCGGCGGCGGCGAAGTCGGGCAGCAGCGCGGGCGCGTGCAGCTGCGCGAGCGACGGGTTGAGCCATTCCTCGGCCGCGGCTGCGTTTCGCACGCCGCGCAGCCAGAGGACGCGCGCGACCTGCGGCGCGAGGCCGCAGTCATGCGCCAGGGCGGCAACGGCCGATTCGTCAGCCGGGTGTAGCGGCCACACGGTCAAGGCTAGCGGTCGACGAGCACTATGCGCCCCTCGACGCGGGCATCGACCGGCGAGTGGCGCCGGATGTAGCGGGCGATGACGTCCCGCAGGGGCAGGTAGGAATCCTCGATGTCTTCGCCCTCGGTGAACACGCCGTACTCGCCCGTGCCCGAGGCGAGGAACGAATTGGTGACGACCTTGTACTTGCGGTCCGGCTCCAGCGGTGCGCCGTTGACTTCGACGGAAATCACCCGCTGGCCGATGGGCTTCGCCTGGGTGTAGACCATCTTCATGCCCGAAACCTGGAATATCGCGTGGTGTCCGTTGATCGACACCTCGCATATCTCGCGTATCTGCCGCCCGGTGAACAACCCGACGACCGCCGTGTTGTTGAAGATGTCCACCTTGTAAACATCCCGGTACGTGACCTCGCCCTCCGGGATGTTGGCCCGGATGCCGGCCGAGTTATGGAATGCGATGTCGGCGCCGAACTCCTCGCGCAGGGCGTCGGTAATGAGGTTGCCGGCCGGGTTCTCGGCGGCACCGCCGCGGGTCAGCTCACGCTTCGAGTAGCCGAGGACCTCGTCATAGCCCTGCTCGGCGATGACACGCACCGAGTCAAGCTGCGCGAGGTACTCGTAATCCTTGGGTATGGCCTCGCCCTGCAGGTCGATCAGCTTGCCCTCGTAGCCGACGACCTGGCGGGTCTCGGTGTCGAAGCTGATGTCAAGGAACCCGACCGACGTCAGCTTGCTGTACGCCTGCTGGATGATCGTATGGCTGGACGGGGCCTCGTAGGGTGGCCGCACGCCGGTGTGGCTGTGCGACCCGACGATGACGTCGATGCCGCGGATCGAATCGGCCAGCCGCTGGTCGTGCCGGTGACCGACGTGGTTCAGCGCGACTGTGATGTCGGCGCCCTGCCGCCGCAGTTCCGCCAGCTCGCGCCGCACGACGTCCTCGTAGGGCAGGATGTCGAGGTCGCCGCGCGCCGAGTCGCTGACCATGCCGCTGAGGTACTTGGTGATGACGCCGAACACGCCGACCTTCAGCCCGCCGCGCTCGAACACCGCGCTCGACCGCAGGAAGCCGGGGGCGGTGTCGGTTCCCGTGACCTTCGCGTTCGAGCATATCCACGGCATGCTCGAGCTGTCCGCCATCGCCTTGAGCACGGGCCAGCCGAAGTCGAAATCGTGGTTGCCGACCGCCACCGCATCGTACCCGGCCCGCTCGAAGTAGTCGATTACCGCCTGCCCCCTGGTAAAGTCGCCGATCGGCTCGCCCTTGAACACGTCCCCGCCGTCGAGCAGCAGGAAGCCATAGCCCTTGCTCGCCGCTTCCTCGCGCAGGTCGCGGATGACCGTCAGCGCGCCGGGCGCATTGGCCAGCGGGGGCGGGAAGTTGCGGTTCATCCAGAACGCCTCGCCGGGGAGGAGCGCGCCGTGGATGTCGTTGGTGTGGACGATGTAGAGATGCTGGATTGCAGCCCCGGCCGGCAAGGCCGCGACCAGCAGAGTCAGCAGCAGCCTAGAAGCCACGGCTGAATGTGACGGCAATCGCCGTGCGGTTTTCATAGACCTTCACGTCATCCCCGGCCAGTGGCACCGTGAAATCGCCCGGACCGATGATGCTGCGCGCGTGCATCAGGCCGACGTCGATCTGTGCGACGCCGGCATCGAAGCCGACGCCGAGACCGACATCCACGGCTTGCACCGACGGGTTGGCGGCCAGCGGTTCGACTCCGAAACCGTAGCGCAGGCGGACGAGATTGAGCAGCGTGTGCTCGACCCCGGCCCGCAACTGGAGCGTGTTCTTGTAGGTCGAGTCGGCTGCGGACCAGAGCGCGTAGCGCCCCTCGGCCGTGACCGTGGACGGCAGGCTGCCCGGCGCGCGGTAAGCCAGCGACAGCCCGCCCGAGGCCGGGAGCGTGCGCGACTCGGCCGCAAGGACGCTGTCGCCGCTGCGCCAGTCGGCCAGCTCGGTCGGCCCGCGGAAATCGGCGGCCAGGGACAGCCGGTCCATCGGCCGGCCGGCCAGGCCGAATGAATACCCGAGGCCCGCCGGCTTGCCGGCCTCCAGCGAATGGATGGTGTCGTAACCGTCGATGTACCAGGCTTCCAGCCGGCGCGTGCCGAAGGCGTAACTGCCTGCCGCGCCGACGCCGAGCCAGTCGAACGGGCGCCAGGCCGCGCCCGCGCCCGCCGCGTACAGGTTGCCGGTCTGGCTCACCCGGTCCTCACCGATCTTCACGTAGAAGTCGTCGCGGTACTCCTTGAGGTACCGGTAGTCGAAGTCGCGCACCGGCGTCGCGCCGGCGCCGACCGTTACCGGTCCGAGCCGGCCGGCCACTGCCATCGGGCCGGCAAGGCCGCTCGCGCCGTAGTTGTCCGCGAACGCTATCTCGCCGACCGCGTTCTCGAAGTTGTCGTAGACGATGCGGGTCCGCTGCTCGGCGCTCACCCGCAGGCCGTAAGTCAGCTCGAACGCGACCCGGTTACCGGTCCACAAAAGCGCCGGGTTGCCGAAGAGCGCGGCCGGCTTCGACTCGTGCAGGGTCGTGCCGACCGCGGCCAGGGTCCGCGCCGAGGCGAACCGGACTTCCTCGCCCCAGTAGTCGCGCACCGGCAACTGGGCCAGGCCGGCGCTCGCCGCGAGCGCCAGGCAGACTGCAACTCTCTTGAAGTTCATCGTCTGTTCTCTCCTCTACCAGAGCAGGTCTATCTGCAGGGCCATCGTCAGGCCCTCCTCGCGGGTCACGAAATCGCGCACCGGCTCGGTGCTGCCGCGGTAGTGCAGGCCCTCGCCCGCGCCGAGCCCGGTGTGCGGGTACTCGCTCACCTTGTGCCGGACCTTGAAATACACCAGCAGGTTGTCCGAGATGCGGTCGGACACGGCGGCATACCAGCGCAGCCCCTGCCCGTCGAGAAAGTCTATCCCGTCGTCCTCGAACGCCCACTGCGACATGCCGCGCGTGAGCCAGGCGGCGATGCCCAGTTCGCCGTGCAGGTCGTCCGAGAAGTTGTGTTCCCACTGCACCGCCACGAAGTCGCCCGACATGCTCGACTGGTCGGTGTAGCGCAGGGTCGGCGTGAGCAGCACCTTGCCCAGCCGGACCTCACCCGTCAGGTAATCCCAGTTCGTCAGGCTCGCCATCGCCCGGATCGACGTCTCGGTGGTGAACGAGCGCGTCGCCTCGGCCAGCTTGGGCAGTTCCTTCGACTGCAGCTTCTGCTTGAACCGCAGGCGCAGCGGGTAGACCGGCTGGTACTCCACCTCGCCCTGGAACCGGACATTGTCCGCTCCCCAGGCCAGGTTGCGCCAGGCGTCGAGGTAGACGCGGGTGAACGTCACCTGGCGGCCGATCTGGTAGCGCGTGTCGACGAAGAAACCCTCTTCGGCCTTGGGCATGGGGAACTCCTGCAAGGCGGCGAAGGCCGGGTCGATGAGCCGGTACGGCTTCTCCAGCGGCGTGTCCTCGAACCGCGACTGCTCCGAGAAGCCACGGTTGTAGGGGTTGTCGTAGCCGACGTCGTACCGCCGGTACATCGCCGTCACGTACAGGTAGTCGAACTGGGTCCGGCCCTTCAGCACCAGGGCCTTGGGCGTTGCGCTGGCCGGGACGTATCGACGCCAGGTCTCGTCCTGCGTGCCCGGCTTCATTGCCAGCTCGCCCTCCAGCGAGACGTTCTCGATGACGGTGCGGAAATCCGCCCCGTAGTACAGCCGGCTCGTGCCGGTGTCCAGTGCCGTGTAATTCGGGTCGTCAAGCGTGTCGGCGTCGCCGGGCAAATCCAGGTAGCGCGCCATCGGCCGGAACGGCCGGTCATAGCTGATGGCGAGCCCGTTGAAGGCGAGCCGCGTGCCCACGGGCAAAAAGCCCAGCGAGGACAGGTCGACGCGGGCGCTGCCGCCGAAGTCTGACTCGGTCAGGTTGTTGCGGAACACCGGGTAGCGCGGCGTCGAGACGATGTAGTAGTTGACCGAGCTGTCCGGGTTCAGGATGGCGTCACGCTTGCTGCGCGAATAGAACCCGACCAGGCCGAACCGACCCGTGCCCAGCTCGGCTGCGCCGCCCCGGAACCCGAACCCCGGGTTCTCCGACATGTCGCTGTACAACCCGACCGTGCGCTCGTGCACCCGCGCCATCAGCTCGGAGTTATTGTCCAGCAGCAGCCCCTGGGCAAAGGTCAGCCGGTAGTCGCCGACGACCGCCTTGCGCACCGGCCCGACGTTCTGCGCCGACGCGAACACCTTGTACTCGTCAATCGTCCGGTCGGTGTACAGCTTCTGCACGGCCCAGGCGCCCGCACGCACGTAGTCGCCGGCCCGCACGCGCAGCCGGTGCCGGGCGCTCGCCTCGTTGGTCATCGCGCCACGGAACTCGCGCGATGCGAGCAGACGCCCTCGGAAGAACTCGACCTCTTCAGCCGTGTACCCGCCCTCGCGGAACTGGGCAGTGTCCGTCTCGAGCACGGCCAGCGCCTGGTCGAATTCGGTCGTGCCGACGGATGTGAACCAGTTCGGGTCGCCCTCGTAGCTCGCCCGGTAGTTGCCTCCGAACGCCAAACCCTTGGCGTCCTCGTACGTGACGAAGTCCCTCATGCTGCGATAGCCGTACGAGGACAGGCCGGGCACCTGCCCGGCCAGGTCGCGCCGACCGCTGAGCTTGCCGCCCGCGCCCGTGAAGCGGGCAACCGACACGGCGTCGACCAGCGAGACGTTGTCCAGCACGAGCAGGTCGTCAATCGACGCCCGGTTGACGTTGATCGGGGTCAACAGCAGGTCCTGCCACTGCTCGACCGCCGCCGCGGTCGGCCCTTCCTCGGACGCCAGCCGGCGCTGGATGCGTTGGATGTTGTTCAGCCGGATGTCCTCCCACGCGACTTGGGACACGTAGACGAGCGGCTTGATGTCGGCGAATCTCTCGGGCGTCACGCCGGGCACGCGCAACAGGTCATAGACGCTGTTCAGGCGGCCGAACAACTCGACCCGCTCGTGGATGCGCCGGGCGGTCGCCGAATCGACCGGCAGCTCCCGCACCTGCGCCAGCGTGGCCCGGTTGATGTCGAGCTGGTTGTCGCTGCTGTATGCCGCCAGCAGCAGAAGCAGGACACCCACCTCAGAACTCCACGGCCAGCCCGAGCGTGTGCGTCAGCGGCAGCGCCGGGTGGGTCTTGAGCGCGTAGTCGAGGTGAACCTGCTGCAGCCCGGTCCGGAACCCGGCCGCGAACCGGACCGGCTCGGTCTGGACCCCGGCGCGCAACGTCAGGTAATCCTGCACAATCCGGAACTCCTGGCCCACGCACAGTCGGGTCGGCAGGCCCGGCTCCTTGCTGATGTCGACCGCCGAGTTGATGCCCGGGGACGGCGAGAAGCCGAGGCCGAACGTCAGGACCTGGGGCAGCTTCGAACTGCCCATCTTCGGGCCGTTCAGGTTGTGGGCCTGGAACCCGACGGTCCACATCTTGTAGATGCGGCCGAAGAAGCCGACGTCGACGCCGACCGCGAACCCGCTGCCGTATCCGCCGCCCTGGCTCAGGTTGTAGCCGTTCAGGCCGTACCCGACCGCCAGCCCGTCGGCGAGACGGATGCCGTGCGCCAGCTTGAGCGACCGCTGCGACGTGAGTTCAAACCCGGTCTCCTGGAATCGCAGGCCGAAAGTCCCCGCCCTCCTGACCGGCAGGCAGACCGCGGCTTGGGCCGTGTGCAGGCCCACCCCGACGCCGCCGTAGAGCAGGCGGCCGAACCCGGCGAACTGGGCGCCCTCGACCTGGAAGAGCCCGGCCGGGTTGAAATCGACTGCCGACACGTCGTCGGCCACCGCCGTGAACGCGCCGGCCAGGCCGTCGGCCCGGACGCCGGACAGATTCTCCTCGAAGGCCGCCTGCGCCGGGAGCGCAGCCAGCAAGGCAAACACCAACACATACAAGCGACAACTTCGTGCCTGCAAGATTGTCCTCCAGGTAAAGCCTCGAGCTTGCGGCAATTCTAGTTCGGCCCCCTGCCCAGTCAAGCAAACGTGGCCGCAAAAAGCGGTGCGCCCGGCAAGGGCGCACCGCCTCAGGGACAGTGACGGAGCTACTTGAGGATGAGCTTGACCGTCGCTGCTGCACCGCCGGCCTCGAGCCGGACCGGATAGACTCCGGCGGCAAGACCGGCAACGTTGAGTTGGACGGCGCCGTTCCGGTTCGCCGCGAACTCGTACTTCTGCCTGATTCGGCCCGTGACATCCAGCACCGTCACGCGGGCTCGCCCGCCCACCGGCAGACTGTAGAACAGCCGGGTGAGGCCACCCATCGCGGGGTTCGGCGCGATGCTGGCCGACAGCGACGGTACTGCGGCGAACGTCGGCGCTGCCGCCACGCCGCCCGGCGCGGGCTTGGGCGCTGCGCCGAAGGTCCAAGGGTTTTGGTAGCGCCAGAGCTCGCGGGTGTTCTTGCCCTTCAGCGCGTAGAACCTGTCGCCGCCGGTCGCGGCGATGTCCGCGCCTTCCTTGACGCGGCGCTTCTTGGCCGTGGACCCGAACGAAGGCATCGAGTCGAGCCCGGTCCAGGTATCGCCGTCCGTGTGGTAGCGCCAGAACTCGACCGTGTTGCCGCCCTTGAGCGTGTAGATGCCGCCGTCGTGCCAGGCGGCCGAACTGCCGTCCTTGGCTTTCTTCGATTTGCCGGGCGTGTAGCGGGTGAAAGGCATCGCGCTCAGCTGCGCGCCCCACGAATCGGCCGCGACGTGGTAGGCCCAGAGTTCGTGGACCTTGGCCTTGTGGGCGTATATCCGGTCAACGCCGTCATATACCAGCCAGGAGCCGCGGTCGACCTTGGGCCGGGCCATAATCGGCACCGAGGACAGGATGTCCCACTGCCCAGTGCCGGTGTTGAACCGCATGAAGTCGGTCTTCTGACCCTTCATCAGGTACACGAACCCGGTATCGCCCGTGCCGTGGACAAACACCATGTCGTTGCCGCCCTTGACGCGCTTGTTGCTCGGCCCGAGCGGCACGTCGGCCAGCTGGCTCCACGAATCGCCGGCGATGTCGTAGCGCCAGAACTCGGCCGTGTTGTTGCCCTTGGTGAAGTAGACGTAGCGTTCGCCGTCGGCGCAGCCGTACCCGCCCTTGGCCGGGAGCTTGCCCGACAGGCCGCTCGGTATCTGGGCCCGGCGCTCCCAGCGGTTCGTGGCCACGTCGTAGGAGTAGAAGTCGGCGGTCTTGTTGCCCTTGCCCGCGTACAGCTTGCTGTCGGACTGCATCCACGCCAGCCAGCCGCCGTGCTTGATCGACTTGCCCGACGGCTCCACCGGCATCGGCTCCATCTCGCTCCAGCCGGGCTGGGCCGGGACCTGTCCGCCGAAGTAGACGAAGAAGGATGAGTTGAGAGTGTCGTTGCTGTTGTCGACGTCGAAAGTCAGGTACGTCGAGCACCGCACCGACCACTGGCCCTGCATCGTGTCGATGTAGAACAGCGGAAACACGACGGTGGTCTCGGCCCCGGCCGCAAGGCTGGCGACGACGGTCGAGGCGGTGTAGATCCGCTCCCCGCGCGGGTTCGCTACGAACATGTAGGCCTCGAACCCGGTCGCATTCGTCAGGTAGTTCTTCCAGATGGCGGCGGGCTGGGCCGGCGCGGAGGTGTCCAGGCACCCGGTCGGCGCGGTAATCTGCACCACGCCGATGTCCGAATGGACCGTCCACGGTGTGACCGTGAACGTGCCCTGCCGGATATCGTTACCCGGCGTCGTGTCGATGGCACAGTATATCGAGCACCGCGCAATCCACTGGCCGATGCCCTGGCCGAAGTAGTAACCCGGGAAGTTCAGCGCCGTGTCAGCCCCGGCCGCAAGGCCGACGACCGATATCGAATGGCTGTACTGCCGCTGGTCTGCCGGGTCAGTCAGGATGAACCACGCCTCGAAGTTGGCCGGGTGCAGCGGGTGATAGTTATGGAAGATGGCGCGCGGCACCACGGTCGCGCCCGTGTCGATGGTCCCGGCCGGCTGGACGATGGACGCGACCCCGATGTCGGCGTGGCGCGGGAACACGGTGAAGGACCGCTGCAGCGTGTCGTTACGCCAGTTCGTGTCGCTGAACGCAAATGTCGAACACTTGGCGGTCCAGGTGCCTGACGCCGTCCCGACGTTGAACCCGGTGAAGGTGATGGTCGTGTCCGCGCCGGCGCGCAGCGATGAGACCGACACCAACTCCGAGTATACCCGCTGGTTGGATGGATTGGTCAGGATGAACCAGGCGCTGAACCCGTACGGCGCCGTGTGGTTGTTGTGCCACGTCGCCCGCGGGACCACCATGGCGCCGGTGTCCAGCGAACCGGTCGGCGCGAGCAGCGCGGTGACGCCGATGTCCGGCGGCGGCGGCGGCGGCGTGTAGGTCACGTACATCCGCGGCGCGGTCGAACGCGGGTAGTAGCCGTAAGCGTGACCCCAGCGGCTGTTGTCGCTCTCCGGTTCGTGGATGCCGAAGCACACCCAGTTCCGGGTGAGGCTTGTGCGGACCGCGGTCACGCCGGTCGTGTTCAGAGGCCGCAGGACCCAGCCCGTGCCGTGACTTGCCTGGCTCGAGGCCGAATCACCCGTGGTTATCGCTGTCCATAGGGTGGCAGCGGTCGCCTGGACCGGTTCGACGTTGACCACGCGGATGAAAGTCGTGGGGCCGCCGGCCGCGTCAATCGAGTAGCAGTAGTACACGAGCCCGGTCGCGTTCAGGACACCACTATCCGGGATGGCCGACAGGTCGAACTTCATCCAGGCCTGGCGTTTGTCGTGCGAGGCAGCTCCGCCGCCTCGGAAGTACATGTCGTTGTTTTGCTTCACGGTGCCGACGGTGTTCTGGCTCTGCACGTGCCCGGTCCACCAGTCGGAGATTGCCGGGAACATCGAGTCGGTCGTGTCCGAGTCGACCGGGAACCAGGGTCCGCCCGGCGACTGCTCGTTGACATTGACCGGGAACACCTCGGCCAGGTACTGGCCGTTGTGCAGGTCGTATGTGCGCGAGAATGCGGTACGCAAGGCCGGCAGTTCGGTCGCCCCTGCGGCACCGACCAGAGAAAGCGGAGAAGCGGTCACCGGTTCGTTTCCGACCGGCGCCGCCGTCAGCAGCGCTGACAGAACCAGTATCGAACTAAGACTGAGCATGTGCGCTCCTTTTTGTCCCTGCGCCCCGCCCGGTTCACCAGTAACACCGGGCTGGACGTTGGTCAGTCCTAGCTCATCAATCCACCCGCGATAATTATACTCCAAAACACCCTTTTGGTCAAACTGCCGGTGCGACAATCCGCATTGTGCCTCCACCCTCACCGATGTATCGCCCGCTTATTGACTTGGCCGAGCAGGCCGAATAGAATGCCCGGACCGAACGCAAGAACCGTGCCCAAGGAGTGAAAACCCGAATATGGTACTCGTATCTGCCGAACAACGTGAAGGCACACTCAAGAAGGTAACCTTCGAGGCCCTGCTCGCTGGGTTCAAGCTGGCTGAACGGCGCGGCGAAGAACTGGCCGCCGCCGTCCTCGGGTCCGGCATTGCCGGGCTAGCCGAGGGGCTGCGCCGGTTCGGCGCAGCGCGGGTGTTCGTGGTCGACGACCCGAGCCTCGAACGGTACACCCCTGACGGCTATTGCACGGCCCTCGCCGGCCTCGTCGCCGAGCACAAGCCCGGCGCGGTCGTGATGAGCGCGACCACCCTCGGCAAGGACCTATCCTCGACCCTGGCCGCCCGGTTGGAGACCACGCTGGTACCCGACGTCACGGCCATCGAATTCGCCGACGACGGCCAGCCGCTGTTCACCCGGCCGGTGTACGCCGGCAAAGTCCTATCGCAAATCAGGGCGTCCGCCGCCGGGCCGCTGGTCATCTCGGTTCGGCCCCGCGCCGTTGCGCCGATATCGGAAACCGACAAGGACGGCACGGTCGTGGCGGCCCAACTCGGCCCGGCCGAACTGCGCTCCAAGGTCGCCGAAGTGGTCAAAGCGGTGACCAAGACCGTCGAGCTGACCGAGGCCGACATCATCATCTCGGGCGGCCGCGGGATGAAAGGGCCGGAGAACTATGCCATCCTCGAAGACCTGGCCGCTACGGTCAACGCCGCGGTCGGCGCCTCGCGCGCCGCGGTGGACGCGGGCTGGCGCGACCACCAGTTCCAGGTCGGCCAGACCGGCAAGACCGTCGCCCCGCAGCTCTACATCGCCTGCGGTATCTCCGGCGCCATCCAGCACCTTGTCGGGATGTCCTCATCCAAGTGCATCGTGGCGGTCAACAAAGACCCCGAGGCCAACATAATGAAGGTAGCCGACTACGCCATCGTCGGCGACCTGTTCACCGTCGTGCCGCTGCTCACCGAGGCGTTCCGCAAACTCAAGGCCCAATCGTGATGCGATTCTTCCCCGGTCCCTGGCCCCTGGTCCCCGGCCCCTGCGTCTAGCCCATGCCCAACACCATCCAGACCGACATCGAATCCGTGCTCGAGTCGCTCGAGCGAGTGCTGGACATCTCGGAGGCGCCGGTGGCGCGCTGCCGCCTGCTCTCCTCCGGGTTCGGGCCGTCCCACATGCTCAAGACCGGGGACGCCCTGGCCGGGTCCCGCGCCTGCCTCGGCTGCGGCAGCTGCGTCGACATCTGCTCGCTTCTTGCCCGTGAGCCGGCCCGGCTGCTGAAAACCGCCCAGCGCACCTCGCTCGCGCTCGAGACAATGGTCGGCACCGACTGCGACCGCTGCTACAACTGCGTGATGGCCTGCCCCCAGGTCGACACAACCCTCAAACATTACATCATCCGGACCCGCACCATCGAGCAGCTCGAGCACCTGCTCGACAAGCTGGCCCCGACCGACGACACTTACCTTGACGCCTTCATCGAGGAGGTCGGCGACAATGCCTGACACCAATCTTGTTGACTTCTACGTGATGGGTGAGCACCACGTCGTGCCCGACTCGCTCACGGTCCTGCAGGCGATGGAATATGCCGGTTACCGGCTGGTGCGCGGGGTCGGGTGCCGCGGCGGGTTCTGCGGCGCCTGCGCCACGGTCTATCGCCTGCCCGGCGACTACCACCTCAAGTTCGCGCTCGCCTGCCAGACCAGGGTCGAGCCCGGGATGTCCATCGCGATGCTGCCCTTCTTCCCGGCCCATCGCGCCGACTACCGGCTCGAGGAACTCGAAGGCACGGGCCAGGACGTGCTCCGGCTCTACCCCGAGATGCTGCGCTGCTTCGGGTGCAACACCTGCACCAAGTCCTGCCCGCAGGACATCGACGTGCTCGGCTACGTCTCGGCCATCGTCCGGGGCGACACCGCGGCCGCGGCCGACATCTCGTTCGACTGCATCATGTGCGGCCTGTGCGTCTCCCGCTGCCCGGCCGAGCTGGTCAAGCACCACGCCGCCCTGCTCTCGCGCCGCATCTGCGGCCGCAAGCTGCTGCCCCGCTCGGCCCACCTCGCGACCCGCTGTGCCGAAGTCGAATCGGGCAAGTACGCAGGCGACCTCGCCGCGTCCAAGAAGCTGTCGCAGGACGAACTCAGGAAGCGCTACGCCACCCGCGACATCGAACCGGAGTGAGAGGAATCCACGAATGACGATTGACGATTTCCGATTCGCCTGCGACACTGCGGTCCACGAACCACCCTCGGCCCTGGCATCGATCGACAATCGAAAATCGCAAATCGGAGATTGAAAATGAGCTATCCCCAGCAATTGCAGGACTCCCTGAACCGCTGCATCGCCACCCGCGCCGCGCGCTACACGCAGGAGTTCGCCCGCGCCACGACCGAGCAGAAGGAACAGGTTCTCAAGGAGAACCACCCCGACTACCACGCCGACGCCTTTGCCGAACTGCGCGTCGGGGCCAACGCCGGCGGCCGCACGCCCCGCGAACTGGCCGCCGTGCTGGAAGCCTCGTCCCTGCTCGCCTCTGACCGACCCGACCTGTCGCATCCCGACCACGAGGTCGACGTGCTGGTCATCGGCGGCGGCGGGGCCGGCTGCGCCGCGGCCATCACCGCCGACTCCACCGGCGCGAAGGTGCTCGTCGCGACCAAGCTCCGCCTCGGCGACGCCAACACGATGATGGCCCAGGGCGGCATCCAGGCCGCAGACAGCGCAACCGACTCCCCGGCCATCCACTACCTCGACGTTGTCGGCGGCGGCCACTTCCACAACAACCCTGATTTGGTCGAGGCGCTGGTCACGGACGCGCCCGCATCCATCGCCTGGCTCGAGAAACTCGGCGCGATGTTCGACAAGAACCCGGACGGCTCGATGAAGACCATCCACGGCGGCGGCACCTCGCGCAAGCGGATGCACACCTCCCGCGACTACACCGGCGCCGAGATAATGCGCACCCTGCGCGACGAGGTGCGGTCCCGGCCCGGCATCGCCGTGCTGGAGTTCTGCCCCGCGGTCGAACTGCTCACCGACTCATCCGGCGCGGTCAACGGCGCGGTGCTGTCCAACCTCAACATCGGCCGCAAGGTCGTGGTCCGCGCCCGCGTCACGGTCATCGCGACCGGCGGCTCAGGAAGGCTCCACTACCAGAACTTCCCGACCTCGAACCACTACGGTGCGACCGGCGACGGCCTCGTGCTCGCCTACCGCGCCGGGGCCAGGCTCGCGTTTGTCGACACGATGCAGTACCACCCGACCGGCGCGGCCTTCCCCCAGCAGATACTCGGACAGCTCGTCACCGAGAAGGTCCGCTCGCTCGGGGCCCAGCTCGTCAACGCCTCAGGCGAGCAGTTCATCTTCCCCCTGGAGACCCGCGACGTGGTCGCCTCGGCCATCATCCGCGAGTGCAAGGCCGGCCGCGGGGTCAAGACCCCGGCCGGGGTCGACGCGGTCTGGCTCGACACCCCGATGATCGAAACCCGGCGCGGCGCCGGCTCGGTCAAACGCGAATTGCCCGCGATGGTGCGCCAGTTCGGCCGCCACGGCATCGACATCGCGGTCGAGCCTATCCTCATCTACCCCACGCTGCACTACCAGAACGGCGGCGTCGACATCAAGGCCGACTGCCAAACCGGCATCACCGGCCTCTTGGTCGCGGGCGAAGCCTCGGGCGGGGTCCACGGCCGCAACCGGCTGATGGGCAACTCCCTGCTCGACGTCATCGTGTTCGGGCGGCGCGCCGGCGCCTCGGCCGCCACGACCGCGAAGTCACGCACCGGCGCGCTCGACCTCACGCTTGCGCACGTCGACCGCTGGCAGGCCGAGCTCGACTCCAAGGGCGTCAAGCCGGCCGGCTGCTCGCCTGTGCTTCTGCCCGACTACACGCGGAAGGAATGACGAATGACGACTTCCGATTTTCGATTCCTCCTGAGTAACCCGGGAAGGCCGCGCCCTGCCGGTCTATCGACAATCGCCTCCCCCTCCTCGCCGCGCTACCGCTCAGGTAACTGCGGTGATTCGATGCTATCGACAATCGACAATCGACAATTGGCAATCGGCTCCGCCTCCTCCCTGCGCTCCCGCTTGGCCAACTGTCATAGTTCCGTGCTATCGACAATCGACAATCGACAATCGACAATCTCAGGAACCTAGCAAATGGACTTCAGCTTCGGCGAAGACGCGGACATGGTCCGCCAGACCGCGCACGAGTTCGTGCGCCGCGACCTCGTGCCCAAGGAACCGTCCTTCATCAACGCCAAGGACCCGGCCGCCCGGCATGCGATTGCCGACGCGGCAACCGCGGGTCTGAAAGAGATGGGGATGTACTCGGCCGGCGTGCCCGAGAAGTTCGGCGGCGGCGGACTGGGGCCAATCGAAACCTGCTGCCTTGCCGAGGAACTCGGCACCACCATCATCCCGGTCGAATGGGGCGAGCCGACCCCGATACTCTACGAAGCCGGGCCCGCGCTCAAAGACGGCTACCTCGCCCCCGTGGTCGCCGGTGACAAACGCTACGCCATCGCCTTCCGCGAGCCGCTCCCCTTTACCAAGCCCGACGAGATGCGCGCCACGGCCGAGCCGGCCGACTCCGGCTGGAAGCTCGCCGGCACCAAAGAACTGAACCGCTCTGCGTTCGACTTCCTGCTAGTGTTCGCCCGCGCCCCGCAGGGCCCGACCTGCTTCGTCGTCGACCGCGACACGCCGGGCGCAACCGTGCGCACCGAAGGCGAGCGCCTGCTGCTGGACCTCAAAGACTGCGCGGTCTCAGCCGACCGCGTCATCGGCGAACCGGGCAAGGCTATCGGCCTCGGCCGCGAGTGGTCCGCCCTCGCCCGCATCGTGCGCGCCGCGGCCACGCTCGGCACCTGCGACCGCCTGCTCGAAGTCACGGCCCAGTACGCCCACGACTGGACCTCGCTCGGCCGCAACGTCTCCGAACGCCGGCCCATCCAGCGCACGCTCGCCGAACTGGCCGCCGACGTCGATGCCCTGCGCTGGGCGGTCTACCACGCGGCGTGGCACCTCGCACAGGGCAAGAAAGCCGAGTACGAGTCGCTGCTGGTCAAGATGCAGGCCGCGCGGGTGCTCTCCGACGGCATCAACCGCTCGGTCCGCATCCACGGCGGCACCATCCCGCCCATCCAGCAATGGCTGGCCCGCGCCCGTGCCGACGAGGAATCCGGCGACCTCCTGCGTCTCGCCGTCGCCCGCGAGACGATGAACCGCATCCTGCCGCAGTAGCTCTTCCCCAATACCGAGCCGCCGGGCAGTCTGCCCGGCGGCTCACTTATCGGACCAATCTCTTACCGCGTGATGATGACCTTAGTCACGGCCGACGGCCGTGCCCTCTCCCCTTGCGGGAGAGGGAAAGGGTGAGGGGTGAGCACGAAATAGACCCCCGGCGCGAGGCGGCTCACGTCGTTCTCCCCCGGCTTCAGGTCAGCGACGCGACGTCCCGTCGCGTCGAGCAGAACGCTTGACGCCTGAGGCAATACGCCGGGTTCCGGTAGCCTTAGGATGCCGCGGATGACCGTGGCCGCCGGCGTGATGCGCGAAGCATTGGGCGTCAGGCTCCTCTCCGCAACCCCCACCCGCAGGCTGTCACGGATGACCGACAGCGTCGCCTCGTAGCGGTTGGCCACGAACGTGCGCAGGTTCGCCGGGTCCAGCGCCAGCGCCTCGGCGGTGCCGACTGCTATCACTGCGACCACGCTGTCGCGGGCGCAGTCGACCACGCTGACGTTGCGGGCGTTGTTGCCGATGCTGTACACCCGATTGTTGACCGAATCGTAGGCCAGCGCCTTGGGCCACGCGCCAGGCGGCAGCGCGACTCGGCCGACAAACGTGTCGGTCACGCAGTCAAAGACCACGAGATTGTTGCTGCTGCCGGCGCAGTACAGCCGGCGGCTGCGCGTGTTCAGGCAGGCCAACCCGGCCATCTGCTCACCGGGCACGACCCGCAGGAATGAGTTCTGCGCGACGTCGATGACATGCATCCAACTGCCGCCGTTCGGCACGATGTAAAGCTTGTCCTGGGGCAACCCGGCATAGACCAGCGCCGCCGTGGTGATGAGACAGCCGTGCACCGAGTCCACGACGAGCGTGCCGCCGTTCACAGAACTCAGCACCTCGCCGCCGAAGCAGTACAGCCGGTCGTACCCCTCGACATAGCAGAGCGCCATTGAGAACCCGGGCAGCGCCAGCGTCGCGACCAACGAATCTGCCCCGGCGTCGACCACCGAGAGACGACTCTCGAACCCGTGCCCGGCATAAACCCGGTTGCCGACCGAGCCGTACGCCAGCTCCTCAGCCCGGAGCGCCAGATGAACCGGCGGCCCGACGCTGTCGGTGGCACAGTCGATGCCGAAGACCGCCGGGACGCCGCCGAAGCCGTCGTCCGCCGCGGCGTACACCCGGTCGTCATCCTCATCCCAGCACAGCGCGCCCGGGTTCGCCAGCCCGAACAGCTCGCGCGACGGCCACGGCGGGCTGCCGCCCACGACCACGACCGCGTCGGCCTCGGTCGGCGAGCAATACAGCTTCCCCGACGCCGGGCTCCAGCAAAGCCTCTGCGGGTAGAAGTCAGTGAGGCAGCGGTACAGCGGTTGCGCCGTGCTGTCGTCGCGCGCCATCACTTGTTCGCCAGCCCCGGACCAGACCATCCCTACGGCCGCAGCGTGGCACAGCGCGGCCACGTCGTAGCCGCTGTACCCCAGCACGCTGTCGGTTGCGCCGTCGACGACGGTCAACCCGCCGTAACCGCCCAAGTACACGCGGTTGACACTCGGCCCGTGAAGCAGGCTCGTCACGGAGCCCGCCGCCAGCGCGGCGACCGCGGTGTCGCCCGCCCCGTCGACCACGAGCGTGGATTCCCCCTCCTCTACGCCGCAGTAGACCTTGTCATTGGTTGGGTTCCAGCACAGCGCTACCGGACCCTCGCCAGTCGGCAGCAGGACGCGCAGGCTGTCGCGCGTCGCGTCGATGATTGCCAGCCGGTTGCCGCCGTAGCAGGCCGCGTAGACCTTGTTGTCGGCGGCGTTGAAGGTCAGCGCGCACGGCCCGCTGCCCA
>JAWOHG010000111.1:0-4074 GCA_046485245.1 bacterium | reverse complement strand
TGCCGTTCTTGCCGTTCTTGCCGTTCTTGGCGCCCTTGGCGGTCCAAAATCCGTCACACCGCTGGATTGTCACGCTATTTGATGTTAGAGCCAAGTCTGACTTGCTGATTAAATACCCTCGATTCATTGCCGATTTGGCGCCAGAACAAATTTACCGTGGATTCGTTGGGGGGGGGGGAGGCAAGTGTCCGACTGTTGCGGTCTCAAGCCGGTTGACAAATCCAAACGGCATGTTAATCTACCCAGAGTTTATCAGGTGTTTATCAGGGTGCGTTTCTTCAAATACAGGGTTGGAGGATAACATGTACATTCCAATGGCGATCTCGGGCATCACCGTCGATCCCCTCACCAACAGCCCCATCGTTATCCTGAAGGCCGTCGAAGGGGATCAAACGCTGCCCATTTGGATCGGACTGCTTGAGGCAACGGCCATCGCCAGCGAATTGGAGGGGATCAAGTTCTCGAGGCCCATGACGCACGACCTTTTCCGGAACATGATGGAGATGGTCGAAATCAAGGTGCTCAAGATCGAGGTGTGCGATCTGAAGAACAATACGTATTATGCCCTGATCCATTTCATTCAGGGAGAAAAAGAAATGACCATCGATGCCCGGCCGAGCGAGCGCATCACCGAGTTGAACAGCACCATCCGTCGCCGCGCCTTGTAGTTACCCGAGACGTAGTGGCAGTCCCCGGGATGGCAGCCGCCCATGAACACGCCGTCCGCGCCTTCCAGGAGCGCCCGGATGATGTACACCGAGTCGACCGCGCCCGAGCACATCACCCGGATGGGCCGCATGTTCGGCGGGTACTGCATCCTCGAGGTGCCGGCCAGATCCGCCCCGGCATAGGTGCACCAGTTGCACAGGAAACCGACAATCTTGGGTTCAAATTCAGCCATCAGCTAAGCCTCCTCCGGTCGGGGCCCGCGAAATCGGGAATCGACAATCGTAAGTCGCACGTTCCTCACAGCGCCGCGTCAATCATCGACAGGACGTTGCGCGCCTCGAAGCCCTTGAGCTTTATCGCCTCGGCCGGGCACGCCGCCGCGCACGCGCCGCAGCCCTGGCACAGCACCGCGGTCACCTCGGACTTGCCCGTTTCCGGGTTCACCCGCGCCGCCTCGTACTGGCACACTTCCTCGCACACGCCGCAGCCCACGCACCAGCGCGGGTTGACCTCGGCCACGACCGCGTCGGTCGACAGTTCCTTGTGCGAGAGAATCGAGCAGGCGCGCGCGGCCGCGGCCTGCGCCTGGGTCACGGTCTCGGGTATCCGGCGCGGGCTGTGCGCCATCCCGGCCATGAACACGCCCCGCGTCGTGAAGTCCACCGGCCGCAGCTTCATGTGCGCCTCGAGGAAGAAACCGTCCTCGTTCAGCGGCACCTTCAGGAGCTGTCCCAGCGCGTGGTTGGTCTCCCCCGGCACCACGCCCGCGGACAGCGCGAGGATGTCGGCGTTGATGCCCAGCCGGCGCTGCAGCACCGGGTCGTACACGCTGACGTGCAATGCTCCCCGGCTGTCATTCTGAGGCGCAGCCGAAGAATCTCCTGCTCCAGACGCTTCGCTTCGCTCGGCGTGACGGGGCCTGATGCTCACCACAGGCTTGGTCTCCGGGTCAAACCGCACGAACATCACGCCCGCGACGCGCGCGCCGCGGTACAGCGCTTCCTTGAAGCCATAGGTGCGCATGTCGCGGTACAGGATGTAGACGTTGGCGCGCGGGTTCAGCGCCTTGATGCGCAGGGCGTTCTTGACCGACTCGGTGCAGCACACCCGCGAGCACCACGGGTGCGCGGGCTCGCGCGAGCCGACGCACTGGACCATCACGATGTGCTTGGCCTGCTTCACCTCGTCCGGCCGGTCGACAATCATCGCCTCGAGCTCGGTCTGGGTCTTCACCCGCTCGTCCGTGCCGTAGAGGAACTCGGTCGGCCGATACTCGTGCGCCCCGGTCGCGACCACGAACACGCCGTGCTCGATATCGACGTCCGAGGTATCGGAATCCGGGTTTCGGGTTTGGTCCGCGAAGCGGACCCTTGTCTTGTAGTTGCCGACGTAGCCCGACACCGCGGTCAGTTCCGCGCCGGTGAAAACGCTTATCTGCGGGTGGGCGCGCACGCGCTGCTCTAAGCGCACCAGCAGTCCGCCTACGTCCTCGCCGTTGTCGGTGTAGCGCAACTGCCTGAGCCGGCCGCCGAGCTCTCTCGACCGCTCGACGAGATACACCGCGAACCCCTGGTCCGCGATCGCCAGCGCCGCGGTCATCCCGGCCAGCCCGCCGCCGATGACCAGCCCCTTCTGGGTGACCGACTGCGGCGATGAATCCAGCGCCCGCAGCAGCCGCGCGTTCGCCACCGCCATCCGCACCAGTTCCCGCGACTTGGCGGTCGCCTCGGCCGGGCTCTGCATGTGCACCCACGAGCACTGGTCGCGGATGTTGGCCATCGTGAACAGGTGCGGGTTCAAGCCCGCTTCGGCCAGCGTCTCATGGAACAGCGGTTCGTGCGTGCGCGGCGTGCACGACGCCACGACCACGCGGTTGAGCTTGTACTCCTCGATCGCCTGGCGGATCTTCTGCTGGGTGTCCTGCGAGCAGGTGAACAGGTTGTCGTCGGCGAGCACCACGCCGGGCAGGGTCCGCGCGTACTCGACCACCGACGGCACCTTGACCACGCCGCCGATGTTGATGCCGCAGTTGCAGATGAACACGCCGATGCGCGGCTCCTCGCCGGACACGTCGCGCTGGGGCGGGTACTGCTTGGGCTTGACCAGCGTGTTGCGCGAGGACACGAGAAGCGACCCGACCGCCGCAGCCACGCCGGTCGCCTCGGTCACGGTTTCGGGAATGTCTTTCGGCTCGGTCATCGCGCCGCAGGCGTACACGCCGGCGCGGCTGGTCAGCACCGGCTCGAACGGGTCGGTGCGGACAAACCCCTGCTCGTCGGTTTTCACGCCGATGCGGTTCGCCAGCTCGACCACGCGCGGGTCGGCGGTGAGCGCGGTCGAGACCACGACCATGTCGTAGACCTCATCCTTCAGCTCGCCCGCCTCGTTCTCGTAGGAGATGCTGAGGTCCTCGCCGCCCTCGACGCGCTTCAGCGAACTGACCTTGCACCGCCGGTACACGACTCCGTACTCGTTCTGCGCCCGCTCGTAGTACTTCTCGAAGTCCTTGCCGAAGCAGCGCATGTCCATGTAGTACACGTGGCAGTCGAGGTTGCCCCCGCAGTGCTCGCGGGCGATGACCGCTTCTTTGGTCGCGTACATGCAGCACACCGACGAGCAGTAGTAGTGCTCCTGGTTGCGCGATCCTACGCATTGTATCCAGGCGATCTTCTTCGGCTGCTTGCCGTCCGACGGCCGGCGCACGTGACCCTCGTAAGGCCCGGTCGCCGAAAGCACCCGCTCGAACTCGAGCGACGTCAGCACGTTGGCGTACCGCCCGTAGCCGTAGCCCAAATCGCCGGTCGGCTTGTATTCCTTGAACCCGGCTGCCAGCACCACCGCGCCGATTTCGATTTCGCTCTCGCTTTGCTTCTGCGTGTGGTCGATGGCCTTGGCCTCGCACGCGATGACGCACTGGAAACACTCCGAGCAGACCCCGCAGTTCAGGCAGCGCTGGGCCTCCTTCACCGCGGTCTCCTCGTCGAACCCGAGCCCGATTTCCCGGTAGCTCTGCCCGCGCTCGGCCACGCTCAGCACCGCCTCGCGCGCTCGCTCGACCCGGCGAATCTTGGCCCGCGCCGCGGCCGACTCGTCGGCTCGCGCCGCCTGCGGCTTGGGCTCAGCGCGGCCCGCGGCCAGGTCCTCGCCGCGTATGAGCCGGTCGATGGAAATCGCGGCCTCGTGCCCGGCCGCCACCGCCTCGATGACCGACGCCGGGCCCGACACCATGTCCCCACCCGCGAACACGCCGGAAACGCTGGTCTGCAATGTCAGCTTGTCGACCTTGAACGTGCCGCCCGGGCCGCGCTCGTAGCCGTCGAATGCGTCGGCGTCGACCGCCTGGCCAAGGGTGAACTCGTAACTGCCCGCCAGCGAGTCTGACGCGGGCGTGACGTTGACGTCGAG
>JAWOHG010000110.1:0-3650 GCA_046485245.1 bacterium | reverse complement strand
AGCGACGCGAGTGATGCGAACTTCGCCGTCGATTCGGATACGCCGGGAACGCCGGGCATCGTCTACCCGAAGCCGGATACCGCCATCAACAACCCTTCCGTGGTATTCAGGTGGCGCAGCGTGCGCGACACCGGCGGCATCGATTACTACACCGTGCAGGTGGCGTGCGATTCGGGATTCCAGGTCATGGTCGATACGGCGCGGCGTTCCGATACGACTTTCGCCCGGGTGCTTGCGCCGGACACGTGCTACTTCTGGCGCGTCCGCGCAACTGACCGGGTCGGTCTTGTCGGCCAGTGGTCTCAGCCGGCGAGGTTCGAGATTGACGCCCGGACGCCCGGCGTGCCCACTCCGCTCGAACCGGTCGCCGACACGTGGCTACGCTCATCGGTCATTGCCTTCAGGTGGACGGAGGTGCAGCTCGGGCCGTTCTCGCCGGTGAGTTACGTCCTGTCCGTGGACACGCAGGCTGTCGGCATCGACCTCTGGGTTGACACAACTCGGATGACGTCCGACACGCTCGTCCTGCCGTGGCAGCGGGGTTACTGGTGGCAGGTCCGGGCGTTCGACCGCGCCGGCAATCAGGGTGCCGTATCCGCGCCCCAGATGTTCGGCGTCGACACGACGCGACCCCCGACACCCGTGCTGGTGTTCCCGCCGGACAGCGGTATCGTCGGGCGGGACACGGTCAGCCTCACTTGGCGGTCGGTCGCGGACAATGCCAGCGGCCTGCGGCTCTACCATGTGC
Organism: bacterium; assembly: GCA_046485245.1. GTDB lineage: Bacteria > Hydrothermota > Tepidihabitantia > Tepidihabitantales > Tepidihabitantaceae > CBFGJX01. Next base: position 2,902 of record JAWOHG010000110.1, on the reverse strand, counting down.
AGGTCGCCCGGGATACCGGTTTCGTGGACACGTTGGCCGTGCCTTCACCGATTCCGTTGGACACGGTGCGTCATGTGACGCTGTCCGGCGGTGTCGTCTTCTACTGGCGCGTGCGGGCCATTGACCGCGCCGGGCACGAAGGCCTGTGGAGTCCGCGTCGTAGCTTTGCGCTGGTTGTCGGCTTGGCCGGGCAGGTACACGAATCGGCAGGACAACTGCGGTTACCGACGCACGTGCGGAGTTCGGTCCGCCTGCCCGGCGGCTGGCGGGCGCGGCTGCTGGACGCTACCGGTCGGCTAGTCGCCGAGTTGGCGCCCGGATCAAATGACGTCCGGCACGTTGAGCCCGGCGTCTACTTCATTCGTGCCTCCTGCGCGACCGGCCGGACCACGGTCAAGGTGGTGTTGACCGACTGAACTGACCGAGTGAGGCGGCAGAAGAAGGCGGGGCGGGAAACCGCCCCGCTGCCGTTTGTTGACAGCTTGCATCGGGGCGCTAGCTTTGCGCATCAGCCGGAACGCACTGCTAGTGGTTTTGCTTCTTGTCGCCGCAGGCGCGGCGGAGGCAGCCACAGTTTACGGGTTCGTGCGGGACTCGGCGTCGGGCGAGCCGCTGGCGTTCGCATCCGTCTATCTCTCTGACCGCAGCGCCGGGACCGCGAGCGAGCGGAACGGGTACTACATCCTGTCCGGCCTGCCCGCGGGCAGGGTGAAGGTTGTCTGGTCTCTGGTCGGGCACCGCGACGTGGAGCGTGAGTTCACGCTCGCCGGGAATGCGTCGGTGCGGGCCGACGTGCGGCTGGCGGTCGAGGCGATACCGGTGAGCGGGGTGACCGCATCGGCCGCGCGGGAGCGGTTCCGGCGCGAGGTGGACATCGGGGTGCACCGGCTGGAATTGCCCGAACTGAAGATTGCGCCGGGGATGATAGAGCAGGACCTGTTCAAGTCGCTGCAGTCCCTGCCCGGGGTGCTGGCGGTGAGCGATTTCTCGAGCGCGCTGTACGTGCGCGGCGGGTCGCCGGACCAGAACCTGGTGCTGTTGGACGGGGTGACGGTGTACAACCCGTATCACCTCGGTGGGCTGTTCTCCACTTTCAACATGGATGCGCTGGCCGGGGCCGAGCTGAAGGCCGGGGCGTTCCCGGCCGAGTTCGGCGGCGCGGTGTCGTCGGTGCTGGACGTGGAGATGAAGCAGGGCAACAGCGAGCGGGTGAGCGCGAAGTGGGACGTGGGGCTCTTGACCTCGAAGGTGATGGTGGAGGGCCCGATACCGCGCGGGTCGTTCCTGGTGGCGGGGCGGCGGACCTACATCGACGCGGTGACCTGGACCATCGATAAGCTCATCCGCGATTCGACCATCAGCGTGTACCTGCCGTACTACTTCTACGACCTGCAGGGCAAGCTGAACTTCGACGCGAGCCAGCGGGACCGGCTGACTTTCTCGGCTTACTCGGGCGACGACGTCATCGACATCAAGGACGAGTTTGACCGGCTGAGTTTCCGCTGGGGCAACTACGCGCTGGCCCTGAAGTGGCGGCACATTTTCTCGCCGCGGCTGGTCGCGACCACGATGGCGGTGCGCGGCCGAAACCGCGTGAGCCTGCTGCAGGAGTTTTTCCCGCAGGACACGACCTGGGGCGACTCGAGCCGGGCCGAGCTGGCCTTCGGGGTGAGCGACTGGGGCGGCAAGAGCGACTGGACCCTGTTCGTGGACTCCTCGCACACCGCTCGGTTCGGGGTCGAGGCGAAGCTCTTTGACCTGCGCAACTACTTCAAGTCGGATACGTTCACCTACTGGGACCAGCGGTCGCGCCCGACTTACGCGGCGGTGTATGCGGCGGATAAGTGGCGACCGGTCGAGGACGTGCTCCTGGACGCCGGGGTGCGGGCCGAGTACTTCTCGGGCGGGAGTTACTTCCGGGCGTCGCCGCGGGTCGGGGCGAAGTACATCCTGGCCGACGACTTCGCGCTGAACGCGGGCTGGGGCCTGTACTACCAGTACCTAAGCATCCCGTTTCCGCGCAACGACGAACTGGTGAAGCTGCCGGCGCTGTTCTTCCAGCAGTGGCTGCCGGCAGATTCGGCCCACGCGCCGGTCGAGGCGATGCACTGGGCGCTGGGCGCGCAGAAGGGGCTGGGGCAGGGGTTCGAGCTGGGGGTCGAAGGCTACTACAAGTCGATGCGGAACCTGCTGGAGACGCGGTCGCTGCTGCCGGGTGTCGGGCCGGACCCGGGCGGCGAGGACACCGCAACGCTGGCGGTCGGGACGGGCTGGGCCGCGGGTGGTGAGGTGCTGCTGCGGCGGCAGGGGAGCAGCATTTCCTACAGCCTCGCGTTCACGCGGCGGACGTTCGACTCGACCGCGTTCTGGCCGGTGTTCGACTCGCGGCACAACCTGAACCTTGCGCTGGCCCTGCCGCTCAAGCACGGCTGGGCCATCACGAGCCAGTTCCTGTTCCGCAGCGGATTCCCGTTCACCGGGCCGGTCGGGCAGTTCCAGTACGTCGGCGAGGACCCGGGCTGGCGCGAGGGCGAGACCGAGTGGTATTGGTGGACCCCGCTCGGCGGCAGGCGCGGCAACTACCGGCTGCCCGCGTACCACCGGCTGGACCTGGGTTTCGAGAAGCGGTTCCGGCTGTGGCGCGCCGACTGGGCGGTGTACCTGCAGGTGGTGAACGTGTACGCGGCGCAGAACGTGCTGTGGTATGACTACTACACCGACGAGAACGGCCGCATCGAGCGCGAGCCGTTCGTGCTGCTGCCCGTGCCGATACCGAGCGTCGGGATAAGAGGCGGGTTTTGAGGCAAATGTCGAATGGCGAATGTCGAATGACGATTGACCGGAGCGTGAGGGCAGGCGGACGAAGTCAGATTGCAGATTGGCGGAGCCGGGCAGGCGGGCA
>JAWOHG010000221.1:0-4008 GCA_046485245.1 bacterium | reverse complement strand
ATCTACAATAGGGCAATGAAACGACTACTCGCGGCTGTCTCCCTCGTTCTGCTTCTCGCCGGGTGCGGCTCGCACGCCGGCCACAAGACCACGGTCACCTTCTGGCACGCGATGGGCGGCGAATCGCAGAAGACGCTCAAGACGCTGGTCGACCGTTACGAGAGCCTGAACCCGCGCGTGCACATCGAGCTCGTCGGGATGGGCAACTACGACGCGCTGTCCCAGAAGCTGATGGGCGCGGTCGCGGCCAAGAACCCGCCGACCATCGCCCAGCAGTACGAGAACTGGACCGCCCAGCTCCACGCCGGCGGCGAACTGGTGTATCTCGACAGCTTCGTGCGCGGCCCGGACGGACTGAGCGAGGAAGACCTCGCCGACATCTACCCGGCCCTGCTCGACAACAACACGTGGGACGGCCGCCTGCTCACCCTGCCCTTCAACAAGTCGGTGCCGACCTACTACTGGAACGTGCCTATGTTCCAGGCCGCGGGTTACGGGGAGTTCCCCCGCACGTGGCCCGAGTTCCGCGCCGCGGTCAACAAGCTGACCAAGCGCGACGCGCAGGGCAGCGTGACGGTCTGGGGCGCGGCCGGCGGCACCGACATCTGGATATTCGGCTCAATGCTGCACCAGAAGGGCGGCCGGTTCTCAGCGGGCGAGGACGGCGCAGCCGAGTTCAACTCCCGGCTCGGCATCGACGCCCTGCAGTTTCAGTGCGACCTCATCCAGAAAGACAAGGTACAGAACACCGACGTCAGCCGCACCCCGATGGACGACTTCCTCGTCGGCCGAATGGCCACGCTCACCGGCTCCTCGACCTGGCGCGCCCCGGTCGTGGACAAGGAGACCTTCCAGGTCGGGATGTCGCCCGTGCCGCAATGGGACAAGCCCGCCGCCATCATCTACGGCACCAACATCGGGATGTTCCGCCGCGCCAAGCCCGAGGAGCAGGCCGCAGCGTGGCAGTTCATCAAGTGGTTCATCGCGCCCGAGCAGCAGGTCGAATGGTCGCTCGGCACGTGGTACGTGCCGATTCACCGCCGCTGCCTCGACGACCCGCGGATGAAGGAACGGCTCGACAAGACGCCCGGGATGCGCGACTGCTACGCCCAGATGGACGTCGCGGTGTTCGAGCCGCGCGGGATGAAGTGGCTGGCCGGGCGCAAGGCGCTGGTCGAGGAACTCGAGCAGGCGATGCTCGGCGCCAAGACGCCCAAGGAAGCGCTTGACGCCGCCGCCGCGCGCTACGCCGGGCAATAGCCAGGGCCGCCGCATTGCTGCGGCGGCCAGGACAACTAACGCAGGGACCGACCGCTAGCGCAGCTTCACGCCCCTGACCGCTGCCGATCGACTCCCGGCTGGCGCGAACAGGTACACTCCGGCCGGGGCTGCCCTGCCCTGCGCGTCGCGGCCGTCCCAGCGCCAGACAGAGCACCCAGGCTCGACTGAAGCGGGCAGAAGCTGACGGATGCAATTGCCCGCCGACGTGAAGACTTGGAGTTCGCCCCCCTCCGTCACGCGACCCTCTATTGCGATTGACGCTACTCCGCTGAAGGGCGTGCTCAGGAGCCGTGCCGAGGCCGCCGCCGTATCACCGACTGGACTCCGCCGGGGCAATGCGTCGGCTTCATCACGAAGCACGTAGACCAGGCGGGTGTTAGAGTGACCAACGTACACGCGCCTCGTTGTGACCGAGTAGGCCATAGCGCTTGGGCAGTTCTGTACAGGCAGAGACGCCAGCAGCATGGAACCATCTCCGGAGACTGCGCTTACGCAGTTGGACATGCTGTTGGCCACATACAGCATCGACCGGCCGGCATTCCAGACTACGGACCGAGGTACACTGCCAATCGGAACGCTGGCAAGTAAGGCACGGGTGTACGAATCGTAAGTCAGTAGGACGTTTGCGCCGGTCACACCGAGCATCACACGTCCAGCGCCATTGGCGGCAACTGAGAGCACATTGCGGTCAATGCCAGTCGGTATCTCCGCAATGACTGACTCGGTCGCGCAGTCAATGACCATAGCCCGATCCGGCAGTCCCACCCAGTACGTGTCAGAGCATGTATCGTATGCGCCGGACTGCGTACACTGCCTGACGCGAATCGACCGGACGACCTCGTTGCGCGTCATGTCCACAACGGCAATCGTCCCCTCGTCGTGGTTCTGCACGTATAGCTTGCGCCGGCGCGGGTTGATGTGCATCTTCAGCGGTCCGTCGCCGGTGCGAATAGTCGCTATCACCGAATCGGTTCGGCAGTCAATCACCTTCACGTCCCACTGTGCCTCGCAGGACACGTAGACCCGGTTGTAGATACGGTCCCAGCCCGGGATGTTGGCCCCGCGCATCGGGATAGCCCTCAAACGCTGATGCGTGAACCCATCGACGACCAGGACCGACTCGCGCTCATAGCCGAACGTGCAGTACAGCTTATTGTCCAGCGAGTCGTAGGCCATGTACTTTGGGTAGTCGACAGAAATCCTGCTCACGACGCTGTTGGTGCGACAGTCGATGGCGAAAACGAAGTCTGAGGTGTTACAGACACCATACACCACATCCTCGCGCGAGTTGTAGGCCATTGAGCCGACCCAAGAGCCGCCGACATCAATCGAGTCCTCGACGTACTGGGCCTGCCCCAAGGTCGCCAAGCCCAGGACTAGCAGGGTCAGTCGGATTGCGTGGAGGTGGCGGGTCATACCCACTACCGAATCTTAGGCCTGACTGGTGAAGCAGTCAACCGCACGAACTTGCAGGACATATCTGTTGGGAGTGTCTCGGAACCGGCGGCTCAGCGCACGCGCGCCGGGCCGAACAGGAACATCTCGAGCCGCTTCTTCCAGCGCATTGCCAGCACGGCCAGGCCCATCACCCGTGGCGCGGTGTAGCTGACCGGCTTGCGCTCGATGCACTTGACGAGGTGCTGCGCGGCCCGCTCGGGCGGCATCAAGAGCGGCTTGTGCCTGCCCTTGGCCATCTTGGTGTCCACGAACCCGAACCGGACATTGGTGACGTACACGCCGCGCCGGCGCAGGGCCGGGGCCAGGCATTCGAGGTAGCGCGTGAACCCGGCCTTGGACGCGTAGTAGCTCGGCGCTTCAGGCGACAGCACCCCGTCGGCGATGCTTGAGAGCCCGATGAAGTGGCCCGAGCCGCGCCTGACCATCAACGGCACGACCGCGGCAACAGTCTTGACCATCCCGAGCAGGTTCACGTCGAACACCTCGACCTCAGGTTCCATCCGCTCGAGGTCCAGTTCCTCTTCGAACTCGGCGCCGGTAGCAGTGGCGTTGGCGTTGAACAAGAATGTCGCGAACCCGTCGAACGAATACGCCTGATAGTCCGAGTAATCGTAATAAAACGCGGACGCGTTGAATCGCACCTTATCGGTGAGGTCAGCCTTCATGCCGACCTCGTACGCAAGCAGAGTCTCACCGTCGTACGGGAAGTCGCTGGTAGCGAGCGGGAACAGCGGCAGGTTGAACCCACCGGACTTGATGCCGCGGCTCACGCCGGCGAAGAACAGCCACGCATCCTTCGGCCGATAGCTGACCTGGAGCTTGCCGGACCAATCGGTCTCGGAAATCGAATCCTGATAGGAGAAATCGCCACCCTGGATGAAGTAGATGTCTGTCGAGTGGTAGTCGAAGTCCTTCGAGTCGTGATTGACGCGTCCGCCGACCGTCAGGGTCCATTCCTCGGCAAGGCTGATGTCGGTCTGGCCAAAGATAGCCACTGTCTCCGTCTGCTGGTCGCCTTCAACGACCTCCGCCGTGCCTGCGGGATAGCCGACCCCGGTACCGAAGAAGGCATCTCCGGTCTGCCGCGTGTCGTACTCGCCGTCGATGTTGAGGTAGTAAAGCCCAAGGATGTTTCTTGTCCGGCCGGTCTCCCAGGACAGCCGGAACTCTTGGGATAGTTGCACAACGTCGTTCGCCTGCTCGTAGTTGTAAACGTCGTTGGGAGAGACATCGGCGTCCTCGCCATAGGAGTCTGTGATGTCCTGGAAA
>JAWOHG010000026.1:0-2956 GCA_046485245.1 bacterium | reverse complement strand
ATCCCCGCCTATGTCACCAGCCTGAGCCTGGAGAAGCTGACCGGCTGGCGCTCGAGCACCGACAATGTCCTGCACGCGCTGCTCGGCGCGCTGTTCATCGTCGGCCTGGTCGAGGAAACCGCCAAATACGTCGTGGTCCGGTTCTACGCCTACCATCGCCGTGAGTTCGACGCACCCTACGACGGCATCCTGTACTCGGTGGTGGCCGCGCTCGGGTTCGCCACGGTCGAGAACGTGTTCTACGTGCTGACCCACGGCGCCGGCGCCGGCGTGCTGCGCGCGTTCATCGCGGTGCCCGGCCACGCGTTCGACGGCGTGCTGATGGGGTTTTTCCTGGGCGCGGCCAAGTTCGCCGCGACCGACCGCCGAAGCAACCTGCTCTCGGCGCTCGGCCTGGCGCTCGCGGGGCTCGCCCACGGGTTGTACGACTGGATGGTGTTCTCCATCGACTCCGCGCCGCTGATGATTGTCTGCCTGCTGGTTTTCGCGGCTCTGACCTGGGTGATAATCTTCAAAGCGACGCGGCACCACGCCGAGGCCTCGCCCTACAAGCAGCCCGGGCTCGCCGACCTTCATCGCCACGGCGTTGTCGCCGTGACCCTGCCCGGCCAGCCGGTCGGCGACGTGCTGTCGGCCATCGCCGCCCACGACCGCGTCCGCCCCGCCTCGGGCTTCCGCTCCGCCGCACCGACCGCCAGCGGCGGGGATGTCAGCCTGGCCGCTGACGAATTCTCAGCGCCCGGTCATGACCAGCCTGAAGCGGGTGATTGTCCCCCGGAAGGTGTCGCGAACCAACCCTCGTCCCTCGACCCCCGCACCCCGCCCCCTGATTCGCCCGACACCCGGCCGCGTTCTTAGCGTCCCGCTTTGTTGAATTCGGCAATCGCCGCGTCGGTCAGCGGGTGATTGCCCAGCGCCATCATCACGCCAAGGGGCAGGGTGAGGTGCTCGGCCCCGGCCAGCGCGACCGCCGCCGCCTCGTCCGGCGTCTTGATGCTCGCCGCGAGGATTTCCACCGGCATCCCTGACGCGCGCACGATTGCGGCCAGGTCGGCCACCAGTTTCACCCCGTCGCCCAGGAGCCGCGTCGCCCGGTTTACGTAGGGAATCACGTAGCGCGCACCGGCCTGCGCCGCCAGCCACGCCTGTGCCGGCGAGTACACCGCCGTGACCGCGCAGGGAATCTCCGGGGCCAGCCGCGTCACCAGCGTCATGTTCTCGGTCGTGGCCGGGATTTTCAGCACGACCTTGTCCGGTGCGAGGCGGCTGATTTCGCGGCCCTCGCCCTCGCGCTCCTCGATGCTCGCGGCCGTGACCTGGTAGAACACCGGGCCCGAAACCAGCCGGCAGATGTCGAGGATGACGTCGGCCGGCTCGGCCTTCACCTGCGCCATCAGCGACGGGTTGGTCGTGCAGCCGGTCACGAAGCCCAAGTCCACGGCCCGCCTCACTTCATTCAGGTCCGCGCTGTCGATGAACACGCCCATTTGCGTTCCTTTCTCCTCCCGGTCAGGGCAAGGGGTAGCGGCTCCGCCAGAACGGGTAATCGGCCGGCTTTGCGACCAGCCCGGCCCGCGCCGGACCGTACCAGCAGTAGCGGATTGCGTCCGGCAGTTTCTCGTCGGCGCGCAGTTGGTGGCGGTTGTACTGCGCGGTCCAGAGCCGCGCGGCGCGGTTGCGGTTGAACGCCCGCGAGGTGCGCTGCTTGAACTCGGAGACGACCTGAGCGAGCGTGCGCGGCGAGAGCGGCTGGAGCACGACCGTCACGTGGTCGGGCATCACCACGCTGAAGTGCACCTTTGCCCAGCGCAGTTCGTGCAGCCGGTCCAGCTCGGCCAGCACGCGCCGCGCCGACCAGCCATCGGTCAGTTTCCAGCGGCCGGCCGCGAGACGAACCGTGACAATGTAGACCGGGCCCGGCTCGACGCGCCGCGCGCGGCCGCGGTTCGCTCGCGACGGCGCCGCGGTCCCGGTCGAATCCTGACCGCTCATCGCAACAGCGCCTCGACCGCGGCGCGATGCGGCATCGACGGCTCGGCCCCGAGCACCGTGCAGGCCAGCGCGCCGCAGGCATTGGCGAAACGCACCGCGGCGTCGGTATCCGCGCCCTCGGCCAGGCGGACCGCCAACCCGGCGCGGAACGCGTCGCCGGCACCAGTCGAGTCGACCGCATCGACAACAAACGCGGGGAACTCGCGCCGTCCCTGCGCGTCAAACACGGCCGCGCCTGCCTCGCCCAGCGACACGACCAGCGTCTTCATCGAAGGCCGCAGCAGCCGCGCCGGCCAGTCCGCAGGGTTATCGCTGTGCGCCAGCACCGCGGCCTCGTGCTCGTTCGGCACCAGCACATCGGCCTCAATCCCGCCGATCAGGCTTCGGTCCAGGAATTCACTTTTGACATTTGGCTTTTGGCCTTTGGCTTCTGACGTTAGTGCTCCCTCTTGGTGCCTTTCGTGTCTTTGTGTCTTGGTGGTAAGACTCTCTCCGTGGTCGTGCTCTGCCGGCGCCGGGTCGAGTAGCACCGCCGTCCCGGCCGCCCGGGCAATCTCGGCGGCCCGGCGCGATGCCGCGAGGTTCACCTCGAACTGCAGCATCAGCACGTCGGCTGCCTCAATTGCCGGCCGCGCCCGCTCGACGTCGGCGCTCGACAGGCGCCGGTTGGCGCGCGGCACCACGATGATGGAATTCTCGCCCCGCGCGTCGACCGTGGGGCAGGCCACGGCCGTGCCCTCCTCTTCGTCCAGGGTAACCGATGCGGTGATGCCCTCGCGCTTGAGGGCGTCCGTGAACCGGTGGCCGAAGTCGTCGGCCCCGCACCGGCCGACGAATGTCACGTCGGCCCCGAGCCGCCGTGCCGCGACCGCCTGGTTGAACCCCTTGCCGCCGAGAAACATCCCGAATCCATCGCCGATGGCGGTCTCGCCCGGCCCGGGCCGGCGATGTACCCGGAACACCA
>JAWOHG010000012.1:0-13439 GCA_046485245.1 bacterium | reverse complement strand
CTTGGCCGCGCACTTGACACACAGCCGCGCGTGGGGCACGACCTCGAGCCGGCCCTTGGCGATGGGCTTGCCGCACGACTCGCAGTCGCCGTAGGTGCCGGCCGCGACGCGCTTGAGCGCCTCGTCGATTTCCCGCAGGGACTTGGCCTCGACCGACTTGAGCATGAAGGCGCGCTCGCGCTCGTAGCTCTCGGTGCCCTGGTCCGCGACGTGGGTGCGGTGGACCGACAGGTCGCCGGTCGCGTCCGGCCCGCTCTCGTTGCCCAGCTCGGTGGTGATGCTGGCCTGGCGGAGAAGCCGCTGCTTCTCTTCGAGCAGGGCCTTCTCGTACTGCCTCATTTCCTTCTTCGTCACTCCTACCTCTCCTTCTTCAGTGCGAGTTCGACCGGCTGGCCGTTGGCCTTGACCTTACGCCGGATGTCGGGTTCGGCAATCTCCTCCGGGCCCAGCTCGACTGCCAGCGTTTCGCGCCGGATGTAGTCGGCGAACGCGGCGATGGCCTCGGCCAGGCGCGGCCCGGCCGAGTACTGCAGGCGGATGCGGTCCGCGACCTCGAAGCCCGCCTCCTTGCGCAGGTTCTGCACGTGGTGGACCAGCTCGCGGGCAAAGCCTTCGTTCTCGAGCTCCGGCGTCAGCCGCGCATCCAGCCCGATTGCGTGCTGCACGCCCGCCTCGACCCGCAGTCCCTCGGGGAACTCGTCCTTCGGCCCGACGAACTCCAGCGCCTTGATGTTGAGCTCCTCGCGCAGGGAGTCGGCGTGGCGGCCGAGCGCCTCGGCCTCCGAAGGCTCGACCCGGCAGAGCATCGCGGCCAGCGGCTGGCGCACCTTGAGGTTGGCCTTTTCGCGCGCCGAGCGGCCGAGCGATATCACGTCGCGCACGAGCGCGGTCTCCTTCTCCAGCGCCGCGTCGATGAGCGAGCGGTCCGCCTCGGGCCACGGGCAGAGGTGGACCGACTCGGGCGCGGAAGAATCGACCGAGCGCACGAGGTTCTGGTACATCTCCTCGGCGAGGAAGGGCATGAACGGCGCGATGAATTTGACCAGCGTCACGAGGCAATCGTACAGGGTCCGGTAGGCCGACTGCTTGTCGGAGTCCGAGTCGGACTTCCAGAACCGGCGCCGGCTGCGCCGCACGTACCAGACCGACAGGTCGTCGACAAATTCCTCGACCGCGCGCGTCACCGGCACCGCGTCGTACTCGTCCAGCCGCTCGCGCCCGAGCGCCAGCAGCGAGTTCAGCCGCGACAGTATCCAGCGGTCCAGCGCGGGACGGCCCGCGACCGCCACCTCCAGCGACGCCGGGTTGAGCTGGTCGATGTTGGCGTAGGTGACGAGGAAGCTGTAGACGTTCCACAGCGTCAGCAGGCGGCGCTGGACGTCGTGCGCCCCGCCGTACCCGAACGCGAGGTTCTGGCTCGGGTTGTGCCGGGCGAAAATCCAGCGCATCACGTCCGCGCCCATCTTCTCGACCGCGTCCTTGACCTCGATGGCGTTGCCCCACGACTTGTGCATCTCGCGGCCGTCCTCGGCCTTCATCGTCGCGTAGCCGAGCACGGTCTTGAAGGGCGCGCGCTTCTCGAGCACGGTCGACATCGCCAGTATCGCGTAGAACCAGTTGCGGAACTGGCCCGGGAAGCTCTCGGTGATGAAGTCGAACGGGAACCAGCCTTCCCAGTAGTCGTGTTCGGTCAGGTAGTGCGTCGTCGAGAACGGCACGATGCCGGCGTCGAGCCACGGGTTGCCCACGTCCTTGATGCGCGCGGCCGGCTTGCCGCACTTCGGGCAGGCGACCTTCACCGCATCGACCCAGGGCCGGTGCGGCGTGTGGCCGTCGAACTCGTCCCAGCCCGCGACCGCGCGGCTCTTGAGTTCCTCGCGCGACCCGACCACGTCGAACCAGCCGCAGTCGCACTTGTAGATGGGCAGGGCGAGTCCCCAGTAGCGCTTCTTGGAGATGCACCAGTCGCTCATGTTGGACAGCCAGTCCAGCTCGCGCTCCAGCCCGAACTCGGGAATCCAGTGCACCTCGCGCGCCGACGTTTTGATTTCCTCGCGCAGCGAGTCCATCGCGATGAACCACTCGTCGACCAGCCGGAACACCAGTTCCTCGCCGCACCGCCAGCAGACCGGGTAGCGGTGGCTGAAGTCCTCGACCCGGAACAGGATGCCCTTGCGCTCGAGCGACGCGAACACCACTGCAGCCGCCTCGGCCGCGGTCTTGCCGGTGAACTCGCCGAAGCCCTCGATGAACCGGCCGTCCTCGGCCAGCGGCGCGATGGTCGAGAGCCCGTGCTCCTTGCCGAGCAGGAAGTCTTCCTTGCCGCAGCCCGGCGCGATGTGGACGATGCCGGTGCCGTCCGCGGCGCTGACCTCGTCCCACGGCACGACGCGGTGCTCGACCCCGGCCTGCGGCGCGAGTTCGTCGAACGGCCCGCTGTAGCGCAGGCCGACGAGCTTTGAGCCCGGCAGCTCTTCGATAACCTCGGCGCCCGGCCCGAGCACCTTGAGCAGGTCTTTGGCGAGGATGAAGATTGCGCCGTCCTGCCGCGCCCGCACGTAGGCGAGCTCGGGGTGCACCGCGGCCGCGGTGTTGGCGGTCAGGGTCCACGGCGTCGTCGTCCACACCAGCAGGTACTCGTTCTCCCGCCCCGCGACCGGCAGGCGCAGGAACACCGACTTGTGGACCAGCTCGCGGTAGCCCTCGGTGACGATTTCCTGGTCCGAGATGGCGGTGCCGCAGCGCGCGCACCACGGCATCACGTCGGTGCCCTCGTAGACCAGGCCCCGCTCGTGGCACTTCTTCAGGAAGTGCCAGATGGTGTAGTTGTTCTCCTCGGCCATCGTGAAGTAGGAGTTGTCCCAGTCCATCCACTGGCCGATGCGGACCGACTGGTCGGTCTGCACCGCGGAGAACTTCCGCACCCGCGCCTTGCACGCCTCGACGAACTTGTCGATGCCCAGCTTCTCGATGTCGCGCTTGCTCTTGAATCCCAGCTCTTTCTCGACCTCGACCTCGACCCACAGGCCCTGGCAGTCGAACCCGTTCTGGAATCGCTGGTCGAAGCCCTGCATCGCCTTGTAGCGCTGGTAGACGTCCTTGTACGTGCGACCCCAGGCGTGGTGCACGCCCATCGGGTTGTTGGCGGTTATCGGGCCGTCGAGGAACTTGAAACGCGCTTTGCCCCGGTTGCGCTCCACGAGCCGCTCAAACGTGCGCTGCTCCTGCCAGAAGGCCAGGATGCGCTCCTCGATTTCCCGCTGGTTCGGCTGGCGGGGGATTGCCGAGAACATCAACTCTACGCCTTACGCTCTATGCCTGACGCCGGGCAGGAGCCGTTGTGCGTTCTGCGTGATGCTTCAAGCGTCATGCTCCTCTTACCGTGCCCTGCCCGAGTTCTGCATGTCGCGCTGAAACATCGGCCAGGCCGAGGCCGCCGGGCCCGACGTGCCGACCACGCACCACGCGCGGTAGCCGTTCGCGACGTATATCAGCCCGGCGCCGTCGACCTTGGGCGACGAGATAAACATATCGGAGAAGCCCTCGCCCAGGCCGCAGGCCCAGCGCCGGCTGCCGTCCGAATTCACCGCGTACAGCGAATCGGACGACTGCAGGCCGGCCAGCTTCTTCTTGCCCGCGGTCACGAGGCAGTAGACCTGCCCGTCCGCGGTCACGCACGGCGAGGACACCACGCCGTCCAGCGGCGGGGCGAAACTCCACTTCAGGTTGCCGTCGGCGTCCAGCGCCCACAGCTTGCCGCCGCCGCCCAGGAACACCGAACCGTCCGGCCCGATTACCGGCGCCGACGCGACGTCGCCCACCGAGTAGCGCCAGCCGCCGTTGCCCTGGAAGTCGACGGTCGAGAAAAACCCGTCGTCGTCCACCACGCAGATGCGCGAGCGCGAGGGGTCCAGCGCCAGCGACGCGTTGATGGGCGCGGTCGACACGGCGTAGGGCTGGGGCCACTTCGGCGTACCGGTGGCGGGGTCCAGCGAATACACCAGGCCCTCCTGCGTCGCGACGAACACCGAGCCGTCCGGCGCGACCGCGGGCGAGGAATTGCCGCCGCCCGACGGGAACCCCCAGCGGTGCGACCCGTTGGCGTTATAGCAGACCACGCTCGAGTCCTCGTTCTGCACCACGACCCCGCCGTCGGACAGGATCGCCGCGGTCGCGTTCACCACGCCGCCGGCGTACGCCTGCCACTTGCGCGTGCCGTTCGGGTTGATGGCGTAGAGCGTGTCGTTCGTGCAGCCGATGTAGACCGTGCCGTCCGCGCCGATTGCCGGTGCGGCCGTGAACGGGTCCTCGTCCTCGATGCGGAACCGCCACACCGAACCCGACACCTTGCGCGCGGTCAGCGCACCGTAGTCGTTACCGATGTAGACGGTCGACTCGGCGTCCATCGCGAACGTGTTCAGGCTGAAATCGGCCGAGTCATCAGGCTCCTCGCCGGTGAAGCCGAGGAACCAGAGCACCTCGCCCTCGCCCACGGCCACGGTGACCTCCAGCGGCGCCGACCACTTCGTGGTGCGCTTATCGTTGCGCGCCCGGACCCGGATGCTATAGGTGCCCTGGTCGCTGTAGCTGTGCGTGTCGGCCCAGGCGACGCCCCCGTCAATCATCGGCGACCACTCCGACTGCGCCTGGTCGCCCCAGTCGAACTGGTATTGCACCTGCTTCCCCGATGGGTCGGTCGTGCGGGTCGTGCAGGCCTCGGCCGAACCGCGCCGCCAGCGCGTCGGGCCAACCGGCGCCTCGGGCGTATCGGGCGGCGTGCCGCAGCCGGCCGCGAGCACCAGCATCGCGCCGGCCGCCAGGGTCAAAGCAGTCAGTCTCGACTTCATGCTGCCTCCTTTGCGGCATCGAACAGGCAGGTTATGGTATTTCAACATCTTAGCCATTCGCGGCAGACCGTCTAACAGGCTAACAGGATAGTGCCTAATGTCCCGGTGTCAACCAAACGACGACCGTCAATCGCCCGGAGCGCGGGGGCAAAAGAGCCGGCCCCCGGCAGGGCCGGGGGCCGGACGAATCAGGAGCGGTCGTTACTTGCCCGAGTTGAACAGGTTCTTCTGCCACTTAGGCCAGGGCTGGTTGGTGTCGAGCAGCACGTCGACGTAACCGGCCACGCAGTACAGCGCGTCCGAACCGGCCACGATGATGTCGCCGGTCGACGTGATGGTCGGGTTAGGCAGGTAGTCGACGGTCTGCTTGCGGGCACCGCCCTTGCCCTTCTTGTCGGGCAGGAAGGACGCGCAGTCGCAGGTCCAGATGATTGAGCCGTCCCCGCGGTTGACGCAGTAGACCACGTCGACCTCGTCGACGGCGTACAGCAGGCTCTGCGTTGCGGACGTGGCGATTATCGGCGTCGTGCTGAACTCGCTCGACCCGAACTGCCTCTGCCAGAAAACCGAGCCGTCGGTAAGGCTGATGGCGTAGAACTTGCCGAACGACGTCCCGATGAACATGTAACCGCCGGTCAGTGCCGGTCGCGAACCCTCGGCGTCGAGCTGGCGCGACCATTTGGTCTGGCCGTCCGCCGGGTTGATGGCGAACACCTTGCCCAGGTCGGTGACCGTGTAGATGGTGCCGTCGGCGCCGATGACCGGGCCGTGCACTTCGCCGTTGGCCTGCAGCGACACCCGCCACATCGGGGCGAGCGCCGGGCTCATCTTGTACAGGTAACCCGAGTCGGTGCCGAAGTAGACGTTGCCCGACGCGTCGATGGCCGGCGCGTCGACCACAGCGGCGCGCAGGCCGTAGGCGGAGTTGCGGCTGAGCACGCTGGTGTTCACGTCGAAGCAGAAAATGCTGTCGTCGGCGTGCGGGATGTAGAGCTTGGACGTCGCGGGATTCCACGCGCCCGAGCCCCACTCGATGTAGTCGCAGGAGTCCTCGTTCGACCAGGCCGGCCACTTCCGCTCGTTGCTGAGCTCGCGGTTCCAGACGTAGAGGATGCCCTCGTCCGACCCGGCCGCGATATCGCCGGTAGTGGGATTCATCGACGGGTGGCCGGTGAAGACGTACTCGGGGAAGCGCGTCGTCTTGCCGCCCTTGTCGCGGCCGTTTGCCGTCCTGATGCGGTAGAACTTGTACGGTTCGTCGTCGATGGCGCCATAGACGCATTCGTCCGAGCCGTCGTTGGCCAGCACCAGCGAGGTGATGATCGGCGCCTGATTCTCGTCGTCGCTCCACCAGAACCACCTGACCGCGCCGGCCGTGCCGACCACGACGCGGATGGAATCGACGGCCGACTTGGCACCCTTGTCGTCCTGCAGGGTTGCCGTGGCGTAGAGCGTTTCAACCTTCGTGAAGGTGTGATTGACGCGGATGGTGCAGGGGCTCTGGAAGTACCCGGTGGTCGTGTCCTTGCCGTCGCCCCACTTCATCGTCAGCCGGATGGAGTCGCCGTCCGGGTCGTTACCGTACACCCGGAAGTTCGCCGACACGCCTTTCACCGACACCGGCGGTCCGGTAATCGTATCGACGATCGGCGCGTCGTTGGGCAGGACCAGCACCGTGCGGCTGGGCGAATAATCGGAAGCCAGCGTCGGGTCGGCGTCGAGCACCGCCAGCGCCTTGACCGAGTAGGTGTTGGCGGTCTCCCAGGTGTGGGAAACCGTCGCCTCTTCCTCGGAAGCGTAGGTGTTGTCGGTCGTGTCGACGCCGTCGCCCCAGTCAAACACGAACCGGACCGGGCCGCTGGGCGACTCGACCATGATTTTGTACGGCGCCGCCACGCCTTCCCAAGTAGTATCCGGGCCGTTGGGCGCGCTGGTCGGCGTCAGCGGGGCTTTCTTCGGGCAGCCGGTGAGTCCGATGGCCAGCACCAGTCCCAGCCCGATAAAAGTAGTCACTCTCTTCCAGTTCATCCTCAATCCTCCCTGGATGGGTTCTATAACCGTCGTCAGACGCGGCTAGCGCGTGACGACCGGCCCGTGGAACGCGCCCACGGCCGGCATGCGGCGCGCGCCGCCCTTGCCGTCCTCGAAGTAGTAATAGTACTCGTGCATCGCCGACAGGAACTGGCGCGACTTGTAGGTGTACACGCCGGCGTGCGGCTTGCCGCCGGTGTTGCGCATCTCGTGCGGGACGCCGTCCACGTAAATCAGCGCAAGCGAGGGCGCGTCACCGTCGGGGTCGCGGTAGACCACCGAATGGGTGAAGCGCGTGCGATTGCCGCCGATGTTGGGATACGTCGCGTTCTCGACCAGCGTGGGCGCGGAGTTGGACAGCCGCTCGACGATCGGTCCGCGGATGAAGCCGTGGGCGGGCAGGGTCACGCAGTCGCCCGCGGCATCGCGCGCCACGAAGTAGTAGGCGTGCGGCCCTTCGGGCAGCGTGGTCGAGTAGAGGTAGACGCCGTCGTTGGCGTCACCCGAGTGCAGCTTCATATCGTGCGGGATGGCGTCGATGAGCACGCGCACCGACTGGGGCTTCTCGCACTTGTCGCGGTCGACGTAGCGCACCGTGTAGGTGTAGACGTCCTGGTTCGTGACGTCGGCGTAGTGCACGCCGCCCTCGGTCAGCATCGCGACGCGGTTGAACGCGTGCGCCTTGGTGCCGACGAACGGGCCGGTGCGCGCACCGTAGCGCGGGAACCGCTCGGTCCCTCCCCGCACGTCCTCGGCGAAGAAGTAGTGGTTGTGCTCGCCGGGAGGAAGGGACAGCTTGGCCTGGTAGATGCCGTCGTGGGCCTTGCCACGCACGCGGCGCATCGGGTAGGCCACGCCGTCGATGTACACCTCCACCCTGGCGGCGGCGTCGGCGTCCGGGTCATCGTACCGGACCTCGGCGATGAACTTGGTCCGGTCTGTGCCCTCCATCGGCCTGATGACCGGTTGGCACAGGCAGGGTGCATTATTCACCCCCGCGGCAAAGCCAAGCGAGGGGAGCAGAATTGCGGCCACAACGAACGCAGCTACCGTGAAAGCAGCATGCTTCGAGCGCATTCTTCCTCCTTTCGGGACAGGGAATTATAGATTTGGGCTCTCACAGTGTCAAGGAGAATCACTCCTGTCCACGTCGGTAAGTGCCGTAGAAACGCGAGTTTCAGCGACCGGCCGCGTGAGAACCGCGACATGCTTGAGCGCCAGCAGCCCACCGATGATCGCCCCGAGGTAGAAGCTGAACACGCGCCACACGACGACGAACACGCCCAGCATGTACTTCGGACAGATCATCGAATACAGCGCCGCCGCCCCGGCCTCGGCCACACCGCCCGCGCCCGGCGTGGGCATGAACAGGAGCACGGCGGTCAGGATGACGTTCAGGCCGGCGACGCGCCCGAAGTCGGCCACGATGCCCAGCCCGCGCAGCAGCGTCCCGCTCATCGAGAAGTAGGCCGCGCCGTAGATCAGGGTAAGGCCCAGCGCGACCAGCACGAGCCCGAGGTGGCGCCGCTGGAGGTACAGCTTCAGGCCGTCGGCCAGGTGAACGAACTCGCCCAGCGAACGGACCAGCAGGCGCACCAGCCGGGTCTGCTTCGGCCGGGCCGCCAGCCGCGCCTGCCAGCCGGCAATCCGCCTGGGGAAGAAGATCCCGGCCAGGACCAGCGCCGCGCCGCAGGTCACGATGACGAGGATGTACCCGGCCATCACCTTGAGCAAGGCGGTGGACACGCCCAACGACAGGGCGATAAACGGCGCGACTGCGAACAGCAGGATGTAAAACATGATGCCGCGGGCGAGCAGGATGGCCGACGCCTTGCCCGGCGGTATGCCCCAGCTGTTCATGATGTAGAGCTGCAGCGGCAGGCCGCCGACCTGGAACGGCGTCACCGCGGCCATGAAGTAGCCGACCAGCAGGATATCGACCGAGACGCGTACCGTCATCGGGTGGTCGCTCACACGCGACAGCACGGCCAGCCTGGTGCCGTCGGCCAGGGTCGCCAACGCCCAAAGCCCGGCGGTCGCGGCGAGCCACTGCCAACGCACGCGGGTCAGTCCGGTCAGTGTCTCGCGGCTCGCGGTCAGGGCGATGAGGACCACCGCGGCGCCGACCGCGATGAACACGAACAGCCTTATCCCGCGCCGCAGAGTGCCCGGCGTGAAGCGCGGGGCGGGCGAACCCGCATCGTCGGTGCCGTGGTTAGCGATGGCCGATTCTCGACGCCTGACCGCCGGTTGTCAACTGGCGCATCCTCTCAGGCCCATTCGTCCGGTCCGCCGCCGCAATTCTTCATTCGTCATTCACCTCGCGCCTCCCGCGCTAACTATCGGGCCTTCATCGTCTTAGTCCGGCGGTTTGAGCACGTCCCGGCCCGCATCGCGCTCGGGGCGGTTGTTGACATCCCTGCCCGTCCGGCTATCCTGTGGTGACAAAACATCTGGAGGAAACACCGAATGGCTCTGACCAAAGACAAGAAGACCGAGTTGATTTCGGGCCACCGCCTGCACGACGGCGACACCGGCTCGCCCGAAGTCCAGATCGCCATCCTGAGCGAACGCATCGGGATGCTGACCGAGCACCTCAAGGTGCACAAGAAGGACAAGCACTCGCGCCGCGGGCTCATCAAGCTCGTCAACGAGCGCCGTACCCACCTCAACTACCTGTCGAAGCACCACAAAGACCGCTACCAGAAACTCGTCGCCGAGCTGAAGCTTCGGGGATAGTCGAGAACCCCGATGCACAAGGTAGAACGCGAGGTCTGCGGCCGAACCCTGTCGCTCGAATTCGGTCGCGTCGCCCGCCAGGCTGATGGCGGGGTGCTGGCGCGGTATGGCGATACCGTGATACTGGCCAGCGCCTGCTACAAGAAGGAACCGCCGACAACTTACCAGGACTTTTTCCCGCTGACCGTGGACTACCGCGAGCTGGCCTACGCCGCGGGCAAGATCCCGGGCGGGTTTTTCAAGCGCGAGGGCAAGCCGCGGGACAAGGAAACCCTGACCTGCCGGCTCATCGACCGGCCCATCCGGCCGCTCTTCCCGCCCAACTTCCGCAACGAGACCCAGATCGTCGAGTTCCTGATGTCCACCGATATGGAGAACGAAAGCGACCCGCTGGCCCTCATCGGGGCGTCCGCGGCGCTGCACGTCTCCGACATCCCGTTCCTCGGTCCCATCGGCGCCTGCCGCGTGGGCAAGCTCGCCGGCGAGTTCATCCTCAACCCGCCGATGAACAAAGAGGCCGAGGCCGAGATGTGGCTGGTCTACGTCGGCATCGGCGACAAGGTGATGACCATCGCCGGCCAGGCCCGCGATGCCTCCCCCGAGGACATCGACAAGGGCTGGGAGCTCGCCGCGCCCGTGGTCAGGCAGACAATCGAAATGCAGGAAGAGCTGCGTAAGGCCGTCGGCAAGCCCAAGCTCGTTATGGAAAAGCCGCTCGTGCCGGCCGAGCTCGAATCCGAAGTGCGCCGCATTGCCGAGGCCAAGGTCAAGGCCGCCAACGACATCACCGACAAGCTCGCCCGCGGCACCGCGCGCAGCCAGCTGTCGCGCGAGGTCATCGAGGCCCTCGCCGAGAAGTTCCCCAACATGGAGAAGGCCATCAAGGAACTGCTCGATTCGATGGCCGGCGCCGACATGATCAAGCGCGTGCTTGCGACCGGCATCCGGCTCGACGGCCGAACCGAAACCGAGGTCCGGCCCATCGACTGCACGGCGGCGATACTGCCGCGCGCCCACGGCTCGGCCCTGTTCACCCGCGGCCAGACCCAGTCGCTCGCCGCGGTCACGCTCGGTACCAAGCAGGACGAGCAGGTCATCGACGACGTCGAGCTCGAGCAGGAAGAGAAGAAGCGCTTCATGCTTCACTACAACTTCCCGCCCTTCTCGGTCGGCGAAGTGAGGTTCCTGCGCGGCCCGGGCCGGCGCGACATCGGCCACGGCGACCTCGCCGAGCGCGCGCTCGCCTCGGTTATCCCCGACGAGGAGAGTTTCCCCTACACGGTGCGCATCGTGTCCGACATCCTCGAGTCCAACGGCAGCTCGTCGATGGCCTCGGTCTGCGCCGGCTCGCTGGCGATGATGGACGCGGGCGTGCCGATTCGCGCCGCGGTCGCCGGGATGGCGATGGGCCTCATCACCGACGGCGACATCGCCTCGGGCGCGCCCTACCGCATCGTCACCGACATCCTCGGCGACGAAGACCACTACGGCTTCATGGACTTCAAAATCGCCGGCACCCGCACCGGCATCACCGCCATCCAGCTCGACCTCAAACTGCCCGGCGTACCCTACAAGGTGCTCGCCGAGGGCATCCGCCGGGCGACCACTGCTCGGCTCCACGTCCTCGACCGGATGGACAAGGAAATCGACAAGCCGCGCGAGGACATCTCCAAGTACGCGCCCCGCATCGTCTCCATCGTCATCGACAAGGAGAAGATCGGCACGGTCATCGGGCCCGGCGGCAAGATGATTCGCCGCATCACCGAAGAGACCGGCGCGACCATCGACATCGAGGACGACGGCACCGTCACCATCGCCGCCACGCGCAACGAAGCCCTGCTGGCGGCCAAGGAATGGGTCGAGTCGCTGGTGGCCGACGCCGTCGTCGGCCGGCTGTACGAGGGCAACGTCACGCGCCTGATGACCTTCGGCGCGTTCGTCGAGATCCTGCCCGGCAAGGAAGGACTCGTCCACATCTCCCAGCTCGGTCCCGACCGCGTCGCCGAAGTCACCGACGCGGTGCACGTCGGCGACAAGATCTGGGTCAAGGTCGTGGAGATCGACGACCAGGGCCGTGTGAACCTGTCGCGCAAGAAGGCGATGGAAGAACGCGGTGAAATCCCGCCCTCCGACGACTCCGGCGTCGCCCGCCGCCCGCCGCGGCACGACGGCGGCGGCCGCGACCGGCGCGGCGGTGGTGGCGGCCGCGACCGGCGCCCGCCCCGGCGCTAGGTCCGACGGCTGTCGTCTGACGGCTGCCGGCCGCCAAATCGGAGATCGACAATCGGCGATCGTACATTGGCTGAGCCCGCCATCAGGACCGAGGTCCTGCCCGGCGGGCTCGCCATTCTGACCGAGCACTTGCCCTGGGTGCGCTCCGTCGCGCTGGGGCTGCAGTTCTCGGTCGGCGGCCGGGCCGACCCGGACGGCGCGGCCGGCACCTGCCACATGATCGAGCACATGATCTTCAAGGGCACGGCCGAGCGCGACGCCATCGCCATCAACGTCGCGGCCGAATCGCACGGCGCCGAACTCAACGCCTTCACCGACAAGGAATCGACCTGCTTCTACGGCCGCTTCCCCGGCGACCAGCGCGGCCCGGTGACCGGCCTGCTCACCGAAATCGTCGCCGGGCCGGACTTCCGCGAAGAGGAAATCGACCGCGAGCGCGAGGTCATCAGCGAGGAAATCCGCTCCGGCGACGAAGACCCGGACGGCCGCTGCGCCACCCTGCTCTTCCGGGCGGTCTGGGGCGACGCGCCGATGGGCCGGCCCATCGCCGGCACGCTCGAATCGGTCGCCGGCCTCACCCGACCGGGCCTGGTCGACTTCTACTCCCGGCAATTCCGCGCCCCGCACTGCGTCGCGGTCGCGGCCGGTGACGTCGACCACGATGAGTTGAAAGCGGCCCTGTCCGGCATCTTCGCCCCGTCCGACCCGTCTGCCCGGTCCGCCCAATCGACAATCGACAATTCGTCATTCGTCATTCGGGCTTCGGGTTTTCCGCCTGCCCCCTCTGCCCAATCGACAATCGCAAATCGCAAATCGCAAATTCTGTCCGAGTCCCGCCGCGAACTCTCCCAAGCCTATGTCTGCCTCGGCCTGCCTGCGTTCGACCGGGCCGACCCCCGCCGCTACGCGCTCGGCGTGCTCAACACCGCGCTCGGCGGCGGTGTTTCCTCGCGCCTGTTCCAGCGCTTGCGCGAACGAGAGGCTCTGGTATATTCGGTTTCCAGTTTCACCGAGCTGTTCTCGGACTCGGGCCTGCTCGGAGTGTACTTCGTGACCGACGCGCGCAAGCTGACGCGCTGCGTCGCGGTCCTGCGCGAGGAATTGGCCCAGGCGCGGACCGACGGCTTCACGGCCGAGGAGTTCGAGCGGGCGCGCAACATGACCAAGAGCTCGGTCCTGCTGGCAATGGAGAGCCCGGCGACGCGGATGCTGCGCCTGGCCCGCACCTGGCAGAACCTCGGCCGCGTGCTGACGGTCGACGAGACGCTGGACGGCTACAACCGCCTCGTCCTCGACGATGTCAATCGGCTCGTCGCCGAACTGCTCGCCCGCGAGCACTTCTGGGGCGGTGCGGTCGGGCCGGCGAGCGAGTCCGAGTTCACCTCGGCGCTGGCCGGCTGACGGCCTGCCCGTCCGCGCCCCGGCCTCCGGCCTCTGACTTTTGGCTTGTGACCTTTGGCTGTTGGCCTTTGACTTCTGGCTTTTGACTTCGTAACTCTGTCCTCTGATCTCCGGCTCCTGGCCGCTGACCTGCTTCTTTGCACCTAAGGAGACTTATGGCTAATCGTCTTGCCCTGTCTGAACGCGCCA
>JAWOHG010000208.1:0-7052 GCA_046485245.1 bacterium | reverse complement strand
GAGAGGGACGGGGTGAGGGTGTGAGGACTCCACTCGACCACTTGACCACTCCTCGCAACCACTTACGCTCGTTCCGCACCGCTCCCGCAGGATTTTCCCCAGTAACGAGCCTTGTCAGCGACCAAAAGACCGGCCGGAAGCCTGCCTTTCGGCCTGAAGCGGCTACCAGCCTGACTTCTTGCGACTTACGTCTGCCAATCAGTTGATTAGCGACCCGATGGGGAACGGCTCCCTTGGTCGGTATTCGACTCAGCACGAGTGTGAGATTCTGTCAGTCTATCACGTCCAGTGCTATGTTCAGATATCGCGTAAGTTGTCGCCCCAGCCCTGTCGGCAGCGCCCGGGCGGGTGCTCCGGCCGGTCGCGGTTCCAGGAGTGCTGTTCGCCAGCAGTCTGCAAGCCAGTGAGCCGAACGAACGGACTGCGTTACGGTACGGGCAACTCAAATGGCAGGGTTTTGGCCGGCGACGCACGGCATCGCACCGGGAGGGCTGTCAGTCTAAGATAATATGGAAGAGAAGCCTACGCACGCGTCATCGCCCAACGCGACCGGCGAAGCCGGCAGCGGCGTTGAGCCTAAGGTCCACATCGACCCGGTATGCAAGATGAAAGTGAAGGAAGGAACCGAGGCGGGGAAGTATGAGTACAGCAGCGAGACGTACTACTTCTGCAATACGCGCTGCCTGGAACGGTTCAAGAAGGAGCCGGAGCGGTTTCTCAAAGAAATCCCAACGCCCAACGCCCAAACCCCAATGCCTGCAGCCGTGGATGGCGTGGAGCGTCAGGCGTCAGGCGTACAGCCTCCTGTCCACATCGACCCGGTCTGCAAGATGAAAGTGAAGGAAGGAACCGAGGCCGGGAGGTATGAGCACGAGGGGACGACATACTACTTCTGCAATACGCGGTGCCTGGAACGCTTCAAGGCTGACCCGAACCGATTCCTCGCCGGCAAGTCCAGTGTCCAGAGTCCAATGTCCAATGTCGTTCCAGGGCCGGTGCTGGTGAAGGCAGAGCTGGGCAAGACCGAGACCGCGAGCATTGCGGTAGGCGGGATGTCGTGCGCGAGCTGCGTGCTGACCATCGAGAAGGCGCTCGGTCGGCTGCCCGGCGTGAAGTTGGCGAGCGTGAACTTCGCGGCCGAGAAGGCGATTGTCGAGTTTGACCCGAAGGTGACGCCGCGCGACGCGCTGGACCGCGCGATTGTCGGCGCCGGGTACGACGTGCGGCCGCAGGATGCAGGGGGCCGAGACCTCGCGGCCGAGGAACTGAAGGGGGCGCGGCAGCGGATGGTCTGGGCGTGGGTGTTCACGGTGCCGGTGATGGCGCTGATGGCGCTGCACATGACCGGGACTCACTTGCACGGGATGGCTTGGGCTGAAGCGGCGCTGGCCGCGGCCGCAGTGCTGGGGCCGGGCTGGCGCACGCTACGCGCCGCGGCGGGCTCAATTCGCGCCCGGGCCGCTTCGATGGACGTGCTCATCGCGCTGGGCACGCTGGCCGCGCTGGGTTCGGGCATCGCGGTGCTGGCCGGCGCGCCGCTGGCGAACTTCTCGGGCATCGCCGCGATGATAATGGCGTTTCACCTGACCGGCCGGTACATTGAGGCGCGAGCCAAGGGCCGGGCGTCGGAGGCCATCCGCAAGCTGGTGGCGCTGGGCGCAAAGACCGCGCGCATCCTGTCCAACAGCGAGGAGAAGGAGGTGCCGGTCGGGCAGTTGCGCCTCGGCGACGTGATGGTTATCCGGCCGGGCGAGAAGATTCCCACCGACGGCCGCATCGTCGATGGCCACACGAGCGTCGACGAGTCGATGGCGACCGGCGAGTCGCTGCCGGTGGAGCGCGGACCGGGAGACGAGGTCATCGGTGCGACCGTGAACCAGACCGGGCTGGTGCGGGTCGAGGTGACGCGCGTGGGGGGCGATACGTTCCTCTCGCAGGTGGTCAAGCTGGTCGAGCAGGCACAGGGCTCGAAGATACCGATACAGGCGTTTGCCGACCGCGTGACCGCCCGGTTCGTGCCGGTGGTGCTGGTCGTGGCGGTGGCGACGTTCCTGGCGTGGCTGTTCTTTGCCGGCAGCCTGCGGCCGATGCTGGAGTGGGCAAGCCGGTTCCTGCCGTGGGTGAGCCCGACCCTCGCGCCGCTGTCGCTCGCGTTCCTCGCATCGATTGCGGTGCTGGTCATCGCCTGCCCGTGCGCTCTGGGCCTGGCCACGCCCACCGCCTTGATGGTCGGGTCGGGTATCGGCGCGGAGCGCGGCATCCTCTTCCGCTCGGGCGAGGCCATCCAGACCCTGCGCGAGGTGCGGGCCGTGGTGCTGGATAAGACCGGCACGATAACCTTTGGCCGGCCCGAGGTGACCGACGTGAAGCCGGCCGCGGGCGCGGGACGCGACGAACTCCTGGGCATCACCGCCGCGGTCGAATCGGGGTCAGAGCACCCGATTGCGCGGGCAATTGTCGAGTCGGCACGGGCTGCGGGCGTTCCATTCGCGACCGCGGGCGATGTCACCGTCGTGCCGGGCCGCGGGGTGCGCGGGCTGGTCGGAGGCCAGCCGGTGCTGGCCGGCACGGCCGCCTACCTGCGCGAGAGCGGCGTGGACACTGCCGCGCTTGATGCGGCCGCGGCCGAACTGGCGGCCCAGGCGCGCACCGTCGTGCTGGTGGCGCAGGGCGGCAGGGCAGTCGGCGTCATCGGCGTGGCCGACCGGGTCAAGCCGGACTCGGCGCAGGCCATTGCCGAACTGAAGGCACTGGGCGTTGTCCCGGTGATGCTGACCGGCGACAACCGGCCGACCGGCGAGGCGGTCGGGCGGGAGGTCGGCATCGAGCGAGTCGTGGCCGAGGTCCTGCCGGCGGACAAGCAACGGGTCGTGGCCGAGCTGCAGCGCGAGTTCGGGATGGTCGCGATGGTCGGCGACGGCATCAACGACGCGCCGGCATTGAAGGCGGCCAACGTCGGCATCGCCATCGGCACCGGCACCGACATTGCCATCGAGGCGAGCGACGTGACGCTGGTGCGTGGCAGCCTGCTCGGGGTCGCGTCGGCGATTCGATTGTCGCGGGCGACGTTCGTGAAGATACGGCAGAACCTGTTCTGGGCGGTGTTCTACAACGTCATCGCGATACCGCTGGCGATGCTGGGGCTGCTGCACCCGGTGATGGCCGAGGCCGCGATGGCGCTGTCGTCGGTGAACGTCGTCACCAACTCGATCCGGCTCCGCCGCGCGAAAGTCTAGCCCGGGCGGCTAGTCGAACGCGAAGCCGGCACCGACCGACCAGTTGCTGGTCGGTTCATACCTTGGCGGCAGGCCGCCCTTCTCGTACTTCACGTGCACCCACTTGTCGCCCCAACTGTAGGTGACGACCGGCTCGACGAAGTACTGCCAGCCCGCCGGTCGGAACGCGTTGGCCGGCAACGTGAACACCCGTGCGCGGAAGCTGAGGATGAGGTTGTTCTTGACCGGGATGGCGGCGAACAGCCCGGCATCGATCCGGCTGTCCCAGTCCGGTCCGAGCGAGTCGCGGCGCGACACCTCGAAGAGCCGCGAGTAGCCCAGCGACAGGCTGAGCGGGGCGGCGGTTCTCAGTGGGCCTTCCGAGTCCGAGCGCAGCTGGCGGTAGACCCACGCGAATGCCGAAGAGAAGTAGAGCGACACGTCGGCCGCGGTCGCGACATCGACCCGACGGAAGTCCTGCGTGGCCTCAAGCCGGGCTCCCCGCAGGGACGCGTCGAAGACGAAGTTGGGCGCCGGGCAGTCGAGCCGCTCGTAGGTCGCAGACAGGTCGGCGAAGAGATGGTTCGGGAGGCTCTCCAGTTTCGAGCCGAACACTGCGTCGAGCGAGTGGCCGATGCGCGCACTGCCGGTCTCACCGAACTCCCATTCCTTCAGCGTTGGTTCGACGAAGAGCCTGAGGCCGAACGGCCCGTCCCCGTTGACCAATACGCCGCCGCCGGTCGTCTGCCCGAGCGCCGCGCCGGCGAGGAAGGCGCAGACAGCGACGGGCCTCATCGCGTTCTCTTCTTGCGGGGCTTGTCCAGTGCCGCGCAGACCTCACCCGCGTAGAATGACAGCGTCTCACGCTCGTGCGCGGTCAGCATGTCGGAGCGGGCCCGGCGCGCCGGCTTCCCGTACTCGTCCTCAAGCCGGTCGTTCGTGCGCAGGGCAATCAGTCGCGCCTGCTTCTTGCGTTCGGCGGGCGGAGCACCCGGCCCCAGCACCACGCGAATCTGCGTGCCGAGGTAATCCTCGACGGCGTCGGGGCCAGTCGGCGGCGAGTCCTCACCGAGCACCGCACTGACTGCCGCGGCCACCAACCTGCGGACTGTCTTCCGATTGTACTGCACGCTGCCTCCTTCATGTTGAAGCCTCCGATGGTAGCCTGGGCGTCGGCGGCGTCAAGGGGGTGTTGCGTTGACGGCAGCGTACCGACGGCTATGCTCGGCTGACGTGGCGCAGACGGACTCTGAATCCTCCAGCCGGGCGAGACCGGCAACGGGCACTCCTGCTGGGCGTGTCTGGGTGCGCTGGTACCGGGTGCTGATGGCCGCGGCCGTGCTGGCGGCCATCGGGTACGACTACTGGCGCGTGAGCGTCCAGTTCAACCAGACCGCGGGCAACTATCTCAGCTACTTCACCATCCAGGGCAACCTGCTCGCCGCGGCGGTGCTCGCGTGGGGAGCGATTCGGCCAACACCGTCATCCGCGACCCGCGCAATCCTGCGCGGCGCCGCGGTGCTGTACCTGCTGGTTACCGGCATCGTGTACGGTGTGCTCCTGTCCGGGCTGGAATACTCGGTCGTGCCGTTGGTCGACACGATACTGCATCGCGTGTCGCCGGTCGTGCTGGCCCTTGACTGGCTCATCGACCGGCCCGGCCGGGCCATCACGCTGCGGCGAGCCACGCTCTGGCTGGCGTATCCTCTCGTCTATCTTGCTTACACGCTGCTGCGCGGGCTGGCGACCGGCTGGTATCCATACCCGTTCCTGAATCCCGGCAGGGTCGGCGGCTATGACGTAGTCGCGGCGTGGTGCGGCGCGCTGGCGCTCGGCATCGTCGCGCTGGCCGGCTTGGTCCTGCTGGTCGGTCGGAACGCGAGGCGGGTCGAGCCGTGACGACCACCATCCTGCGCTGCTTGCAGACGGATGCTGCGTCCGTACTCTGTGAGAGTGACTGACGAAAAGCCGACCGATGGCAGCGGTGCCGGCCAGCCCCGCTGCGGCCTGTGCGGCAAGACCGGTAAGCTGACCCGCACCGAGTGCTGCGGGCAGTGGATTTGCGACGACGAAGACCAGTACGTGCTGTTCTCGTATGACCGGAACAGCTGCTCCCGCAACCACCGCCGCTACACGCTGTGCGGGTATCACTGGGCCGAGGGCCACGAGGGACGCTGGCAGGATTGCGCCCGCTGCCGCGAGGAGATTGCCAAGACCGAGATGTACGCCTGGTACGGCACCAACGAGTACAACTTCGAGAAGCTGCCCAACCCGCCCGGCTACCGTCCGACGTTCTGCAAGCGCTGCCACCGCCGGGTGCGGCTGGCGACCGACGGCCACACGCTGATGCCGGACGGCAGCATCTACTGCGAGGATTGCGCGGAGCGGCGGCATGACGCCGCCCTTGAACCCAGCGACCAGGGCGGTGAGGACTTCGGCCGGACGATGTCACTTGACTCGGCCGCCATTCCTTGGCTGCAGCCGACGATGGAGGACCTCAATGCGTATCTCGAGCGGCTGCTGCGGTCGGACTGGGAGTCGGGCGATTCGACGATTCGGCTCGCCGCCGACATCACGCCCGAAGAGGTTGAATCGACGCTGCTGCTCGACCAGACGCGGAAGTACCTCGGTTTCGTTGCCGAGTGCGGCGGGGTCGAACTGACGCCGAACGACTGGCTGAAGCTCGCTGTCGTGAAGCAGATGGTGGAACGGCTGGACTGGGCGCAGCGTGAACTGGAGCCGATGCGGCCGTTCGTGAAGCGCGTCACCGAGCGCAACGTCCGGCCGCTGGGGGCGATGCGCAGCGTCTGCGAGGTGGCCGGGCTGGTGCGCTACCGGCGCGACGTGATGTACGTGCCGCGCCGGGTTTTGCCTCTGCTCGTCCGGGAGCAGGGCGGCACGCTGTACCGCCGGCTGTTTCTCGCGCTGTTTCGACAGGGCAACTTGTCCGAACTCTACGCCCCCCAGGAGCAGACGCCGCTGTTCGACCAATCGATGGCGGTCGTGCTATGGCGACTGGGTACCGTTGCGCGAGACTGGATTGCGGTCAACCGGCTGAGCGATGAGGTCCTGCTGGAATCGGTGTATCAGGAGGCGGTCCGGGCGGCCGGGTTGCCCGAGGTGGCAGATTCACTGCTCTGGCACCGGGCAATCGAGCCGCTCGTCTGGTTCGGGTTGCTGGAGTGCGATGTCGAATCGAGCGGCAGATTCTGGTTTGAGTTGCGGTCCAAGGCGCGGGTGCGCAAAACGCCGCTGTTCGACCGTTTCATCAAGTTCGCACCCGTGGTGCCCCTGCCGCCCGCCGACAGCTACTAGGTCGCCGCCGGCTCAGCCCACGCAGACGTTGCCCGAGGACTTGCACTCGTCACACTCGAGTTCGAGCGTGACGTGGTTGATTTCGTAGCGCTCGTGCAGGGCGCACTCCAGCTTCGACAACAGCGGGTGGAACGAGCTGACCGTCGCGTCGGCGACGACGAGGTGGGCCATCAGGGCGCGCTCGCCCTCGCCCAAGGTCCAGATGTGCAGGTCGTGGACCCCGCGGATGCCTGGCGCGAAGGCGGTGATGAACTGCCGGACCTCGTCGAAGTCGAGGTCGTGCGGCGTGGAGTCGATGAGGATGCTGGTCGACTCGCGAAAGACCGACCACGCGCCCCAGATGACGAACAGGCCGACCGCGATGGAGATGATCGGGTCGATGACGTACCAGCCGGTGAGCTTGATGACGATGCCGCCGGCGAGCACGCCGACCCAGCCGAAGAAGTCCTCGAGCAGGTGCCACATCGCGGCGCGGATGTTGAGGCTGTGGCGGTCGCGGCGCAGGAGCAGGACCGCGGCGCC
>JAWOHG010000302.1:0-10167 GCA_046485245.1 bacterium | reverse complement strand
GCGAGCTTCAGGCTGACGGCCGGGCTGCTGGCGCAACTCGCGGCAGCGGGGCAGCCGCCGCACTGCGCCGCAGCCGGAGCTGCGGCAACGGCCAGCGCGGCCAGTACCGGCAAAAGCCTCAGCGCGTTCATCTACTTGAGCTCCAGGCCATAACCGACGACCTGCGGTTGGCCCGATTCGAGCACGACCTTTCCCATCGCCCGCACGGTGCCGCCGGCACGCTGCGGTATGAACACGTTGGTCGGGTGCATGTTGACGTAGATCTGCGCGGTCGAGTCCTGCACCCAGATCCAGCCGCCGGAAGGGCACTCGCTGGTTATCTTGCCCGCGACCAGCACGTCCTTGCCGTCGAATGCGGCCGGGTCGTCGAGGATAGTCCTGGCTCCGGTCACGGCCATGTCGGCCGGTATCGCCTTGCCGTACGCGTCGGCCTTCGCGGTCGCCTTGCCGCCGCCGCACCCGGCAACGAGCGCGGTGACAATCAGCAATGCGAGTCCCAGTGTGACGTATCTCATATTTTCTCCTTGAGCAGATGCTCCCGGACAACGCGGCCGTCCGAGAACTCGACCAGACGGTTTGCTTCGTTCGCCAGCGCCGGGTCGTGGGTCGCGATGAGGATGCCCAGCCCGTCGGCGGCGAGTTCGTGAAAGATGGCGCTGACCGCGGCGGCCGAGGCTCTCTCCAGCCGCCCGGTCGGCTCGTCGGCGAGCAGGAACCTGGGCCGGTTGACCAGCGCCCGGGCAATCGCCACCCGCTGCATGTCGCCGCCGTCAAGCTGGCGCGGCAGGGCCTTGCGGGCTTTGCCCAGCCCGACCCGCTCGATGAGCTCGGTCACGCGGGCCTCGTCCTTCCTGCGGGCGAAGACGAGCGGCAGGCGAATGTTCTCCTCGACGGTCAGTGTCGGTATCAGGTAGAAGAGCTGGAATATGAACCCGATGTGGTCCCGCCGGAATCGCACCAGTTCCCTTTCCTTGAGGTTCGTGACCTCGACCCCGGAAATCTTGATACTGCCCCGGGTCGGCCGGTCGAGGCAGCCGACCTGGTTCAGCAGCGTGGTTTTGCCCGAGCCGCTGCGGCCCATCACCGCGACCAGCTCGCCCGGCCCGAGGTCCAGGTCCACCCCGGCCAGCGCGTGGATAGTCTCGCTGCCGCGCCGGTACGTGCGCCACAGGTCGCGCACTTCGAGCAGGGGCGAGGAGAAATTCGAATGACGAATGACGAATGACGAAACCGGAGTGACGGGCTGTTCCGACAGGGGCGAAGCCAATAACGAATGACCGGGCCGGGCGCGGGAGGAGTCAGGCATTTTTCACCTCGCCGTCCTCGAGCCGGACGACCCGCGAGAACCGTGGCTCCAGGCTCCAGTCGTGGGTGGCGACCACGATGGTCAGCGCGGAGTCCCGGTTCAAGCTCGCAAGCAGGCGGAACACGTCGTCGCGGGTCGTGGTGTCGAGGTTGCCGGTGGGCTCGTCGGCCAAGAGCAGGCGCGGGCCGTTGACCAGCGCCCGGGCGATGGCCACCCGCTGCATCTCGCCACCAGAGAGCTCGGTCGGCCGGTGCGAGAGGCGGTGAGCGAGTCCGACCAGTTCGAGCAGTTCGCGCGCCCGTTTCGTGCGCCTGGGGCCGCCCCACAGGGTCGGGAGCAGCACGTTGTCGAGCGCGGTCAGGTTCGGCATCAGGTAGAACTCCTGGAACACGAAGCCGATGTTCTCGCGCCGCAGGGCGTCGAGGTTGCGGCGCCGGCCGACGTCCCGCCCGAGCACTTCGAGACCGCCTTCGGTCGGCCGGTCCATCAGCCCGACGAGGTTCAAGAGCGTGGTCTTGCCCGCGCCCGAGTGTCCGGTAAGGCCGACAAACTCGCCCGGCGCGATGTCGAAGTCGATGCCCTTCAGGGCCCGGATGCGCTCTGTTCCGCGCCGGTACTCGCGCACCAAGCCGCGGGCGCGCACCGCAAATTCAGACCGGTCGGACGGGTCAGACAGCGGCTTGTCTGCCATTAGTCCGCCTCTATCGCCTCGATCGGCTTGATGCTGGCGGCGCGGTACGCCGGGTAGAAGCCGGCCAGCAGGCCCAGCGCCAGGGACAGCCCGACGCAGGCGAGCATCGTAACGGGCGAGAAGCCGATGAGCGAGCCTTTCGGGGCAAAGGGTATGAAGCCGCGGATGAGCGCTTCGACCAGGCGGGAGGAGACCAGGGCCAGGGCCACGCCGGCGACGCCGCCCAGCACTGTCGTCAGGACCGTCTCGGCCCAGACGAGCTTGAACACGTCGGAGCGCGAGCCGCCCATCGCCTTCATCATCCCGATTTCGCGGGTGCGCTCGAACACCGCCATCAGCACCGTGTTGAGCACGCCGACGCCGCCGAGGATGACGGCGATGAGGATGACCGCCGACACGAACACGCTCGTGCTCGCCATCAACTGGCTGATGGTGCCGAGCAGTTCGGACAGCGGGAACACGTTCATATCGACCTCGCTCGCCTTGAGCGAGGCGACCAGGTCGTCGGTCCGGTCGACCTGCCGCGCCTTGATGAGGATGAGCACGAGTTTGCCCTCGAGCCCGGAGATGCGCTGCAGGGTTCTCCGCGGCATGAAGACGAAGCCGTCGTCCTGGGTGTTGGTGCGGCCGAGCACGGCGCTCACCCGCAGGGTCTCGTTCTTCTCGGGCAGGACCCACAGGTCGCCGGGCTTGAGCTTGGAGTCTTCGGCCACGGACGAGCCGAGGATGACGCTCGAGTCGGACTCAAACCACGTCCCGTGGAGCTTCCACGCCGGCCGCAGCGCCATGTAATCCTCGTCGATGCCGAGCATTATCACGCTCCGGCCTGCCGCCCCGAACACGGCGTCCATTATCACGCCGGCGGCCCGGTCCACGCCCGGGTCGGCCTTCACCTTGTCGAGCAGGCTCTCGTCCATGTAGCGCGGCCACTTGCCGCCGTGCAGGGCGATGGTCGCGGCCTCGTACGGGCAACCCTTGGGCACGACCATCACGTGCGCGCCGAGCGCGCCGAGTTCGTCCTTCAGACGCGCCTGGTAGCCTTGCTGGAATTCGAACAGCGAATATAGCACCGCGATGGCTATGGCCACGCCGAGCACGGTCAGGATTGTCCGCGTCGGCCGGCGAACCAGGTTCTTGAACCCGAGGCGGAACCAAATCATTGGGAGAAACCCGAAACCCGAATGACGAATGACGAATGACCGAGCCGCGCGCGGAGCAATCGACAATCGACAACCGTCACTCGACAATGCTCCACGTCACTCGCTCCTCAGCGCTTCGATGGGTTTAGCCCGGGCGGCGCGCAGCGCCGGGTAAAAGCCGGCGACGACCGCGATTCCGATGACGAAGGCCAATATCAGAAGGAAACTGCCCGGTTCGAGCGCCACGACGCTGCCCTTGGGCGCGATGGGCAGGAACCGTTTGACCACGTTCTCGATGATGCGCGCGCCGACGAGCGCGAGCGCCAGCCCGCCGGCCCCGCCCAAAAGCGACAAGAGCAGGGTCTCGAGCCAGACGAGCCCGAAGATGTGCAACTGGCTGGCGCCGGTCGCCCGCATCACGCCGATTTCGCGGGTCCGCTCGAACACCGACATCAGCACCGTGTTCAGCACGCCCAGCGCCGAGATGATGATGATGATGAGCACGATGGACAACAGCAGCGACTTGGCCGCGCCCATCAGGGTCATCATCGTGCCCAGCAGTTCGGCCATCGTGATGACCTCCGCGCCCTTGAGCCCGGCGAGCCGGGCGGCCACGACCGGCGCGTCGTCGGGGTTCTTGAGCCGGATTGAAATCGCGGTCAGCTTGCCCGGCTGGTCGAACAATTCCTGCGCCGTGGCCAGCGGGATATAGAAGAACCCGTCGTCCTCGTTGCCGGTCGGCTCCAACTTGCCGACGATGTTGAACGTCGCGTCCATCTCGGGCAGGTAAATCTGGTCGCCGATGCCGGACAGCTCGATGAGCGACACGTCGTGGCCGATGACCACGTCGTCGGGATTCTCCATGAACCTGCCCTCGAGTTTCCACCAGTTCTTCAGCCGAAGCGTGGACGAGTCGATGCCGACGTAGATGTCGGTGCGGCCCTCTTCGGGCCGGATGACGCCGCTCATGAAGCTCGGCGCCGCGATGTCGATTTCCGGGATGGCGCGTACGTCGTCGAGCGCCGACGCCGGCAGGTAATCGGGTATCTTGCCGCCCTTCAGGATGAGCGACGCGGCCTCGTAGGGGCAGCCGACCGGCACGACCAGCATATGGATGCCCATACCCTGGAGCTGGTCTTTGAGCGCCTTTTCGTAGCCGCGATTGAAGGACACCAGCGTGAACAGCACCGCCACCGCCACGACCATGCTGGCCAGCGTCAGCGCGGTTCGCGTCTTGTGCGCGAAGAGGTTTGACAGGGCGAAGCGGGCGAAGTTCACCGCGACAAGCCCCTCTCGCTTCGCTCAGGGCGACTCAGCGTCGGATTCCCGATTGTCGATTTGCGATTGGCAGCCGGGAAAGAGGACAGGCAGCCGGTCATCGAGGAATCTCCGAGTCGCGATTGCCGATTGCCGATTTCAGCTCGTCGTGGACGACCAGCAGCTTGCGCACCGCGTTGGCGACCGACTGCGATGCCTTTTCCGCGCCGCTCGCCGCGGTCTTCACTCGCCGGCCCAGCGCGAAGTCGCCGGTCGCCGTCATACCCTTGAACTGGCCGAGAAACTTCGATGAGCGCAGGGCGGCCTTGGCCTTTTCCCGGTCGCGCTGGATGCGCACTTCCTTCACCGCCGCCCCGGAGTCGGTCGGCACGACCGCGACGACGACCTCGATCGCGCCGAACTGGCCCTTGCCCGCGTGCGTCATCACCGTCCCGACCTGCCTTTTGCCCTGGTACACAGGGAAGAACTTGAACTGGGTCTCGTCGGCGTCGAGCGCGAACCCCAGGCGTTTCTCGATGCGCCGGCGCATCGCCGGCGTGATGTCCTCGAACACGGTCTTGTAGGACCCCTTGCCGAAGATGCCGGCGATGTCGGAATCCGGCTGGCGCCAGACGCACAGTGCGGCGTCCGCGACCGGGGCGGCCAAGAGCAGCGCGAGGCTACAGAGTAATCGCAAGCTGGACCGCGATGCGCCAGTCATTGATGAATCTCCGATTTGCTATTGTCGATTGCCGATCGTCAAGGGAAGCCTGCCACAGTGACTGCAACTGGAATGCGTTGATGTCGGGCGGGTAGAAGTTCAGCCCGGCGCCGAGCGTGCGCAGGGATTTGCCCTCGGCGTGGAACCCGTCAAAGACAGCGATGGGTTCGAGCCAGTCCGTTACCGCCCAGCGGGCCTCGGCGAAGTAAGCGAAGACGTTGGCGCCGGAGAGCGAACCGTCGCGGCCGGCGACGCCCTCGAGCCGCAACCGCAGGGGGCCCCAGTCGGTTGTGTTGTCAAGACCGAGCCGGTACTTTAGATTGTAGGACCGGGGCCCCTCTGGGATTGCGGAAAAGCTGTCAATCGGCCAGTAGG
This sequence comes from bacterium, assembly GCA_046485245.1. Classification (GTDB taxonomy): domain Bacteria; phylum Hydrothermota; class Tepidihabitantia; order Tepidihabitantales; family Tepidihabitantaceae; genus CBFGJX01. The sequence goes on along the minus strand of JAWOHG010000302.1, from coordinate 4,678 downwards.
GCAGCGAGCCCGAGAGCGCCGACAGGCCGATTCTCGCCTCGGCGTCGCCCAACAGGAATTTCGGCGCGACGCGGGCGGTAATGAGTTTGTTGCGGTCGTTGTCCATCCGGTCCGGGCCGTTGCCGTTGGACAGCCAGACGGAGTAGTCGACGTCACGCACGGCGCCCTGCAACCCGATGCCGGGGTCCAGCCGCAGTCCGATAACCCGGGCATAGGGCGTCTGCACTATCTGCGTGTGCTGGTCGTACTCGGCCAACAGGCCGAACGGCACCACGGCCTGGCCGACCCGAACCGCGGGCCAGCCAAGCCCCAAGGGAAACACGGCGTAGGCCTCGCCGAAATGAAAGCCCTTCAGCCAGTCGCCCATCCCGGCCATCATCCCGGACGCGTAGACCTGCACGAACACGGTCAACACGTCGCGCGTCTCGGTGGTCACCTGGCCGCGCAGGGTGGCCTCGGCGCCCATCAACTCGAAGGTGTTGCCCATCGGGTCGGCCGCGAACCGGGCGAACAGGCCGATGCCGGGGTCGATGTCCACCGCGGCCGAAGCCAGCGCGGCCAGCACAAGAGTAGAGACAATGAGGCGCTTCATGGCTTGTCCTTGGGCACGTGCTGGTTGGGCCTGAGGTACATCACCGCCACCGCCGCGCCTACCAGCACGGCGAAGATGACGAGCAATGCCCACGTGAGGGCCAGCGGGTTCGTGCCACATTCATACATGCCCGTAGAATTGCACCAAGCGTGCCAACGCGGCCGTAACGGCAAACACCGAAACTGCGTGACTTACAGAGCAGCCGCCGAAATCCGCCCAGCCGAGGCGTGTCAAAACAGACGCCGTGCTGTAGCAGATGCTACAGCAGCACCGAGCGGCGGCTGTGTGTATCTATCTTTCGGTAGTTACTAGCTTGGGCGAGATTTTGGCTCGCCGGTCCAATGGGTGAGCCATTCCCCCTGTGGATAAGTCGGGCGGGGAATCAGGCGACGCCGTGCTTCTTGATGCGGTAAAGCAGTGTGGCGCGGGAGATGCCGAGCAGGCGGGCGGCGTGGGTGCGGTTGCCGCCGGTCTTGCGCAGGGCTTCGACAAGGTAATGCCGTTCGACATCGTCGAGGGACAGCCCGGCCTCGGGCAGCGTCGGGCGGCCGGTGGGCGGCGGCAGGAGCCGGGCTGCGACGTGCTCGGGCCGCACCGAGCGGCCCTGGCTCATTATCAGCGCCGACTCGATGACGTTCTGGAGTTCACGCACGTTGCCCGGGAAGTCGTGCTCGGCCAGAAGCGCCAGCGCCTCGCGGCTGACCGCCTCCGGTCCCAGCCCGTGCCCGGCCAGCCAGGCGTGGACAAGCTCGGGGATGTCGCCGGTGCGCTCGCGCAGTGGCGGGATGGCGATGGCAAAAACGTTCAGGCGGTAGTAGAGGTCCTCGCGGAACCCGCCCCCCGCGACGCATTCCTGCGGGCTGCGGTTGGCCGCGCTGATGATGCGCACGTCGACGCGCACCGGCCGGGTCGCGCCGACCGGCTGGACCTCGCGCGACTCCAGCACGCGCAGGAGCTTGACCTGCGCGTCAGGCTTCATCTCGGTAATCTCGTCCAGGAACAGGGTGCCGGTATCGGCCTCGACGAACCGGCCGCTGCGGTCCGCGACCGCGCCGGTGAACGCACCCCGGCGGTGGCCGAACAGCTCGCTCTCGACGAGATTCTCGGGCAGGGCGCCGCAGTTGACCGCGACAAACGGCCCCTGGGCGCGCGACCCCAGGCCGTGGATGGCGCGGGCGACGAGTTCCTTACCAGTGCCGGTTTCGCCCAGCACCATCACCGCGGCGTCGGTCGCGGCGGCCAGCCGCACCGATTCGCGCACCGCCGCCATCGCCGGGCTCGAGCCGATGATGGCACCCGGGCCCCAGAAGTCGGCCACGGCGCGCCGCAGGCGCAGGTTCTCGCGCGACAGGTCGCGCAGTTTGAGCGCGTTGGCCAAAAGCGCCAGGAGCCGGTCGTTGGCGAACGGTTTGGTCAGGTAGTCGAACGCACCGAGCTTCATCGCTTCGACCGCGGTCGGCACGGTGGCGAAGGCGGTGATGACCAGCACCGGGGTCTCGGGCCGCGTTGCGCGGACGTCGCGCAGTACCTCCAGCCCGTCGCCGTCCGGCAATTTCAGGTCGGTGACGACGATGTCGAAGTCGTGCTCGGAGAGTGCCGCGCGCGCCTGCGCGACCGACTCGGCCGCGGTCGGCCGGTACCCGGCCTCCTCCAGAAGCATCATCACGACCCGGCTGACCGACGGGTCGTCGTCGACGAGCAGCACGGTTGCCGGTCGTCTCATCGCGCCGATAGCTCGCCCGTTTGCCGGCCGCGCGGCAGGCTCACGGTCGCCACGACACCGGAACCGGGGTTGCTTTCCAGGGTCAGTTGCCCGCCGTGTTCGCTCACGATGCGCTGGGCGATGGCGAGGCCCAGGCCGGTGCCGCCCTCGCGGGTCGAGAAGAACGGCTCGAACACCCGGCGCAGTGCGTCGGCCGGGATGCCCGGGCCGGAGTCGGCCACTGTCAGGCGAACGGCTCGAGCGTCCCACTCCACGGCAAGCCGCACGACCCCGCCGGCCGGCGTCGCCTGGACCGCGTTGAGCAGGAGGTTGGTGATGACCTGGCGAATACCGTCGGGGTCGAGGGAGACAGGAGGGTCAAGCGAATCTTCGATTGCCGATTGTCGAATGTCGATTGAGGGAGAGACGGATCGGGCCGAGGAAATGTCGAGTGACGAATCACCCCTCTCGCTTCGCTCAGGGCGACTCGGCGTCGGATTGTCGAACGAGAGGGAAACGGACCGGGCAGAGGCGGCCGCAGACAGCAGTTCGACGCAGGAGCGCAGGATGCGGCTGAGCTTCTCCGTCGTTCGCCTCAGTGGTGCGGGCCGGGCAAAGGCAAGAAAGTCGTTCACCAGCTTGTCCAGTCGGTCGGCCTCGCCGACCACGAGACCGGCGAGTTGCGCGCCGCGCTCGTCACAGCGAGAAGCGAGCATTTCGGCCGACGAGCGGATAGCGGCCAGCGGGTTCTTGACCTCGTGGGCGACGCCGGCGGCCATCTCGCCCAGCGTCTTCAGGCGCTCGGCCCGGCGCAGCGATTCGGCAAGCCGGCGCTGGCGGTCGGCCAGGATGCCGGTGACACTGCCGACCGCGAGGTACAGCGGCACCTCGAACACCGCCTCGCTTGCCTGCCGCGGCAGCATCGCGCGCGTCATCAGGACGTGCGGGATGAAGGCAAGCGATACCCCGGCCGCGGTGACGAGGCCGCCGCGCAGGCCGTAACGGAAGCCGGCGAGGATGATGGGCAGGTAATATAGTCGGCGAAACAGGTCGTGCCAGAACGGGTCGTGGACGTGGACCAGGTAGTGGCCGGCGGTCAGGGTCGCGGCCGCGCCGAAAACGAGCCAGAACTCGGCCTGGCCCAGGAGCCGGGGCAAGGCGCGGGGGGCGGGGGGCGAGGAACTAGCCAAAGAGGGAGCCGTCGTCCTTCGGCTTGCGCTTCCTGGCCGCTGTCGCGGCGGGAGCGGTCGCGTTACGGCCGTAACGCGGGGTCGCATCCGCGACAGGCCAGTGGTCTTCCTCGACGCGCATCGTCCAGTAGTCGGCCCAGTGCAGCAGCAGGGTGAGGGTCTGTTCCTGCTGGGCCACGCATTCGTTGTCGGTGATGTACTGGCCGTCGTGGTAGACGATGGCCTGGGACTCGGTGTCGGACAGGGTGACGTACTTGCCGACGAGGTAGAGGCTGCGCACCGCGATGCCCATCATCACCTCGTCCGGGTTCACGACGTAGTTGGCGTTGCGGTTCTTGCGCTGCCAGGCGTCGGGGTTGGGCAGGTAGCGCGGTACGCCCGGCATCCCGACCTTGCCCGCGTCGTGGAACAGGCCGACGATGACGCAGGATTCCTCGGTGACTTCCGGGGCGAGGCAGGCGCGCAGGCGCAGGAGGTTCTCGGTCACGCCGACCGAGTGACGCAGGAGCCCGCCCGCGGTGTTCAGGTGAAAGCGGGTGCTGGCCGGCGCCTCAAGCCAGGAGGTCTCTTCTTCCATCATCCGGACGAACTCGTCGAACTCGGCCTTGCGCTCGACGACCTTCGCTTTGAGCGCGGCGTAGCGGGCGAGGACGTCCTCTTTCGGGGCGGTAGCGGCAGGGATTCTGTCCATACACCCGAGATTAAGCGGCCCGCGACTCGGGTCAAGTCGCGGGCCGCAAGCAGTCTCCGGAGGCGTCAGTCGGTGACGACCGCCTTGGCCGTAGTGGCACGCTCGCCGTCGGTGAGCCGGAAGAGGTAGATGCCCGCACCGACGCGGCGGCCGTTGTCGGCGATGCCGTCCCACGTGGCTGCTTGGGCGCCGGCCGCGCCAAACGTGCGGACGGGCCTCCCGGTCGCGTCGAAGACTTCGAGCCGGGCGCCCGCGCGGGCCGGCCCGGAGAAGCGCAGTTCGAGCGGGAGGCGGCCGACCGTGGGCGCGATTCCGGCGAGCCGCGCCGGCCGCGGGGCGGGGTTATCGGCGATACCAGTGGTCGTGCGGGCTCCGGCCATCTTGGCCAGGGTGGCGACCGCGGTCTTTATCGCGTCGGTCGCCATCGGGACGTTGTTGGTGCCGCAGTTGACGTAGTACAGCGGGCCGACCGTGTCGCCCAGCGTGTGGTACATCGGGGTGAA
>JAWOHG010000271.1:0-10408 GCA_046485245.1 bacterium | reverse complement strand
AAAGCGATGGCCGCGCCGTAGCCCAGCCGCCAGAGCTCGAACGCGTTCTCGTAGAAGTAGTACATCACCACCTTGGTCGTGGACAACGGGCCGCCCGCGGGCGGGCCGGTCATTATCCAGACCTGGGCAAAGGTCTCGAACGCGCTGATGCAGCTCATTATCAGCACGTAGTAGGTGGTCGGCGAGATCAGGGGCCAGGTGACGTGGCGGAACAGGTCCCAGCGGTTCGCGCCGTCGATGCGCGCCGCCTCGTAGTAGCTCCTGGAGATGTTCTGCAGCCCGGCGAGAAAGATGACGATGTTGTAGCCGATGGCCTTCCACACGCCCATCATCACCAGCGACAGCAACGCGACCGACGGGCCGCGCAGGGCCGGGGCGAGCTTCGCGTCCGGGGCGACGAGCTGGATGAGCCCGCGCGGGTCCTGCAGCCAGCGCAGGCCGTCCATACCGACCAGCGACAGCAGGTAGTTCAAGAGCCCGCGGTCGGGCTGCAGAATCCAGCGCCAGACCACCGACACCGCGACGATGGACGTGACGACCGGCAGGTAGTAGATGGTGCGGTAAGCGCCGAGCCCGCGAATCTGCTGGTTCAAGAGCATCGCCACGAACAGCGACACGAACAGCACCAGCGGCACCTCGAAGGCGATGTACCAGCCGGTCGTGGCCAGCGACTGCCAGAACACCGGGTCCTTGAGCACCGACAGGTAGTTGCCCAGCCCGACGAACGCCCGCGCGCCGGCCATTCCCCAGTCATACAGGCTCATCCGGACCGACAGGATTATGGGTAGGACGCGGAATACAAGCAGGATGACGACGGCGGGGATGAGGTAGAGGTAGGCGGAGACGGCTTCGCTGGTGCGGGCTTTCATTGGCTCTCGATTCGGCCGAGTATAGAAGTCAGGCCGAATCAGTCAAACCGGGCGGGGTGGGGCCAGCCGTGAGGCACGAGGTCAGACGACACGGAGTGTCGCCCTGAGGCTTGGCGAAGGGTCGTCGGACCGGATGTCAGATTCCCCGCGGGCGAATGCAGAAGGCAAAAGGCAGAATGGTGAATGCAGAATGCAGAGACCCGGGCGCGGCGGCTTTGGCTGGACGGGGACCGCGGGAGGCCGGGCGGGGCGGGGAGCCGCATGCCGAATCATCAGCGGCGCATTGACGTCCTGCGCAAGGGCGCTAACATCAGTCAGAATCCAAAGTGGCGCAGGCTGATGCTGTATGGAGATTGACGGACTGGACTGGCTCGACTGGCTCCACAAGACCCGCAGGGAGCTGGAGGAGAAGCGAGTTCGCGAAGGCTTGAGCGTCGAAGAGTGGCTCAGGCGGCTTCGGGAAGGCGATGACAAGCGGCGGGCCGAACGCCGCGCCCAGTCGCGTGCCCCTCTGGCCCGGGACAAGTAGAAAGACCCCGGCCCTCGCCCGCCTCAGCCGGGCCTGCCCATTGACAGGTGTCCGGTTAATAATAGGGGAAGTGTCCCGGGTTTCGCGTTAGTCACATCGAAAGTGAGGGTCTTGCGGGTTCGTACGTACAAACGGACTGTGATCAGCCTCGCCATTAGACTATGGAGGAACAAAGATGGAACAGCAAAAGCAGATGATGGGAATGAGCTGGGGCCGATTCGCGGCAATGATCGCGACCTCGACGTTCGTCATGTTCTTCTTGATGTATCAGCTCATATACTCGCTTGACCACGCAGTGTTCAGCGTAAGCCGGCTTATCGCCTCATTGGTGATGGGATGCGTCATGGCCATCGTGATGCTATCCCTCATGTGGTCGATGTACAGAGGAATAGGCACCAAGATCGCAGTTCTGGTTCTGGCCGCGCTGCTCGGCGTGACCCTGCTGTACGTGAATCGGAGCCAGGCGCTGATCGGGGATGTCAGCTTCATGAAGTCAATGATCCCACACCACTCAATCGCCATCAACAACGCGCGGAGGGCGAGCATTAGCGATCCACGGGTTCGCGAGTTGGCGGACCAGATTATTGAGTCCCAGATTCTCGAGATAGCCGAGATGCGGCTGCTCATCGATGATATTGAGCGGAATGGAGAACAGGGAAAGACGGAGCTTCCCGCTCGCTCCACGGAGATAACTCCAGAGATGGAGCGTCAGATAAGGGAGGTGGTGAAGTAAGTTAGCGATCAGCGATCACGCCCCGAGAAAACCCGGGACGGCACATTCGGGGAACACGGGACACTTCCGGATTTACGCGCTTCGGATTGATGTGCAATGTGCGGCCGGGCGGGATGCAGACGGCCGGGGTTCCTTGTACGCTTTCGCGTTCCACGTGGCGATTGTATGCGATGCCCACTGTCTGTCAAGTCCAGGGTCCGGCGGCGATTCCTCCTCGGCGTCGGAATGACAGGGTCCGCGGTCGCGGAGGCCGTGCGGTGGTTGCAGTCGCTGTTGGCCAGGTAGTCCGCGAGTCAGCGCCTGCGCCATAGCGCGCGGCAGCGCGGCAATCTGAGGTCGGTTTTCTGCCCGGAAGTCAGTTTGGAAGTCAACCCGGAACTCCGCCGAAAACAGTACCGGGTTCTGTAGTCGCTCTTGTGCCGAGTTCTGTAGACCATTCTATAGACTGACCTCTGCCGCGTTCTTTGACCGGTTCAGCGGCTGGTTCAGCAACGCGTTCTCCGGCCGGTTCTCCGGCGACATCAACAGATGGTTCAACACGCGGTTCAATGCCGGGCTCTCTGCCAAGTTCTGCGCTGCATTCTGCATTCACAGGCCAGCCCGGGAGCGGCGGAGATGCTGTGGGGGGGCCGTGGAGGGGTACGTTCTTTCTCACTTCTCGGCCTCCTTCCTCGTGTAGCTATAGGAGAGCACAAAGCGACGGCGGTACCACAGCCGGTAGTGGTTCGGGTCGGGATGGCATACCGCAGGTTGTGGAGGGGGTGACCCAGGTGGTGACCGTCGGATTCAAGCGTGCGTCGAACGCTGCGGCGAACAAGCGGGCGAGGTCGCCGGCGAGACCATCGATGAACGCCGGCGCAGTCTGCGGCGCGAGCGCGGGTTCGAACGCGGGTTCAAGCTGCAGTATCAGGCGCTCGACCAGTCGCGAGAAAAGCTGGGTGTTGAGGCGGCAGTCGAGCCGGATTGCGACGGGGCGGCACAGGGCCGGTTCCAGAAGGGCAGAGAAGCGGGCGCAGGCTGGAGTTGTGAGAAGGCGGGTTCGATGCGAGGAGACGGACAGAGTTGCGAGGGGCAGGGAGGGGAATGACGAAACCCGAATGACGAATGAGGAAACGTGGACCGGGGAGGAGAATGACGCGCCACATTTGGCATCAGGAATCCGGGATTGCCCATCTCCCGCTGCCTAGTTCTTTGGCCTTGGTACTTTGTCCCTGTATCTCAGGTCGTGAGCCGAGCCGCCCAGCATAACGCCGGGCGGCTCGTTAGTAGTATCCCTGCGCCGGCTAGCGCGTCTTGACGAGTCGGGTGGAGCCGAGGGCTGCGCCCGAGGCGTCGGTGAGGCGGCAGAGGTAGACGCCGGAAGGCAGAGATTTGAGGTCAATGACGAATGACGAATTGCGAATGTCGAATGAGGAATGAACCAGCGCACCCGAAGCGTCGTAGAGGGCCAATGTCGAAGGTCTAATGTCTAATGTCGATTGCACGCGGATGGTGGTTGAGGTGGTGAAGGGGTTGGGGTCGGCAGAGAGGCGGACGGGCGAGGGCAGGCGGAGTTTGCGCTCTTCGGTGAGCGCGGTCGGGATGCCGACTTCGATGTCGCAGATGATGGTGTCGCCGGCCTGCCTGATGTTCTTGACCGCGACGCCGGTTGAGCGGTTGTTGCGGTCGCGCGATGAGGGCACGGAGCTGGAGTCGAACACGGTGCGGTTCCAGTTGCCGGGCAACACGTCCGAGGTGTCGCCGAGTTCCTGGTGGTAGAAGTGCGGGTCGGGCCGGACCCCGTTGCCGTGGTCGAGGTGGAAGGTGGAGTCTTCTTCCATATCAACGCGGTCGTAGTACGCGCTGCGCGAGGGGTCGATGTGCCAGATGGCAAGGCCCGCGCCGGGCAGGGGCGTGTCAAAGCCTTTCTTCTGCCGGTTCTCGAGGTAGAAGCAGGTGTCGGTGTCGCGGCCCATTCGCCAGACCTGGAGTATCTGGGCGTGGTCTTCGACGGGCAGGATGCGGACGTCGTTGGTGTCGCGGGTGATGAGCGTGGGCTGGACGAACCCGGCCTCGATCTTGCTCCATGCTTCCATGTGCGAGGGGCTCCAGGGCGTGTTGCCGCCCGCGCCCCACGCGCCGTAGCCCATCAGGCCCCAGTAGCCGACGCCCCACTGGGTGCGGCCGCCCTGGTAGAGGTCGGGCAGGCCGACGAGGTGGCCGAGTTCGTGGCACATCACGGCGATGCAGCAGAGCGTGGTGTCGCGGGTCGGGCCGACCATCGCGTACTCGGGCACGTTGGTGACGCCGCGGATGCGCACGCCGTCATTGGTCTGGTAGTTGAAGTAGGGGATGGCGTGGGACCAGAGGCAGTTGACGTTGCCGTTGTCGGCGCCGTCCGGCCCGGCGTGGACCATGAACATCGCGTCGATGTAGCCGTCGCTGTTGAGGTCGAAGTCGCTGAAGTCGATCACGGCGTCGACCTGCTGCATGTTTTCCCGGGCGAGCTGGGAGCCGGTCGAGAGCAGGTAGTTGCCGTCGTAGTAGCGGGAGTAGTTGTAGGTCGAGGTGAACCAGCGGTTGCCGGCGATTGCGCCGCGCACGTCGTACTGGCCGTAGGAGTTCTCAAGGAAGAAGTCGTTGAGGCTGCCCTGGCGATAGGGCTGGCCGGTGTATACGCCGGTGGAGTAGAGCATCGAGTCGAACCGGGCGGGCGAGTTCTCCAGCGTGTCGGCGCGGTTGTCCGGGAACTGCATCAGGATGGTGACCGTCTCGCAGTAGCCGTAGCCTTTGAGCAGGTTCGGCCCCGGGACTTCGACGCCTTCGGGGTAGACCGGCTCGGGCCCGCTGAAGTACGGGCCGGGCGGCAGGGCGAGGGCGACGGCGGACACCAGCAGGCAGGAGAGGATGGCTTTAGTCAAATGTGCTCCTTGGTTGGCCTTAGAGCGTAAGCGCTGCGGGCCGGCGAGTCAAACGCGGGCGGGCGGCTTGACTCGGCTGCGGCGCGCAGTATCGTTTTCGACCTCGGCGCCGGGCGCCGGGGCCGGGGCAACTGCGCCCCGCAGTAACAACTCAAAGGAGATAAGATGGCGACGAAGAGACCCAAGCCTGCGGCAAAACAGCAGAAACCCGTGACATTGAGCGTTATCAAGGCCGACATCGGCGGTTACGTCGGTCACTCGGCCAGCCACCCCGACATCCTCGAACTGGCGCGCAAGCACCTGGCCCGGGCCAAGGCGTCGGGGATGCTGCGGGACTTCTGCGTGTCGAGCGTGGGCGACGACCTCGAGCTGATAATGACCCACTACCGCGGTACCGAGAACTCAGCGATTCACAAGCTGGCGTGGGACACGTTCGTCGCCGGGACCGCGCTGGCCCGGAAGCTGAAGCTGTACGGCGCGGGCCAGGACCTGTTGGCCGACGCGTTCTCGGGCAACGTGCGCGGGATGGGGCCGGGCGTGGCCGAGATGACCTTTGTCGAGCGCCAGTCCGAGCCGATCGTGATATTCTGCGCGGACAAGTGCGCGCCCGGCGCGTGGAACCTGCCGCTGTTTAGGATTTTCGCCGACCCGTTCAACACCATCGGGCTGGTCATCGACCCGTCGATGCAGGACGGGTTCGACTTCGTCATCCACGACCTGCACGCCGCGACCGACCTGCGGCTGTCCTGCCCGGCGCACATGTACGAACTGCTGATGTTCATCGGCGCGCCCGAGCACTACGTCATCAAGGCCATCTACCGCAAGAACGGCGACATCGCTTCGGCCTCGTCCACGCAGAAGCTCGCGCTCATCGCCGGCCGGTACGTGGGCAAGGACGACCCGGTGATGATGGTGCGCTGCCAGTCGGGCCTGCCAGCCGTGGGCGAGGCGCTGGAGCCGTTCTCGTTCCCGCACCTGACCGCGGGCTGGATGCGCGGGTCCCACTTCGGGCCGCTGATGCCGGTGGCGGTGCGCCAGGCGACGCCGTCGCGGTTCGACGGGCCGCCGCGGGTGATAGCGCTGGGGTTCCAGCTGGCCGACGGGATGCTGGTCGGTCCGCGCGACATGTTCGACGACCCGTCGTTCGACCTCGCGCGGCAGAAGGCCAACGAGGCGGCCGATTACCTGCGCCGGCACGGGCCGTTCGAGCCGCACCGGCTCGGGTTCGCCGAGATGGAATACACGACCCTGCCGCTGGTGATGAAGAAGTTCCGCGGCGAGGGCAAGAAGCAGTAGCGGCCGCAAGCCCCGCTAAGCAGAGGAGAGCCAGTGCCGGATGATATCACTCGCGCCGGTGGCGACGTCGAGGCGGTCAAGCGGCTGAACGCGGCGCGCGGCCGCATCGAGGCCGAGGTCGGCAAGGTCATCGTGGGCCAGCGCGAGGTCATCGAGCAGGTGCTCATCTGCCTGCTGGCGCGGGGCCACGCGCTCCTCATCGGTGTGCCGGGCCTGGCCAAGACGCTGCTCGTAAACACGCTGGCGCAGGTGCTCGACCTGTCGTTCAACCGCGTCCAGTTCACGCCCGACCTGATGCCCTCCGACATCACCGGCACCGAGATAATCGAGGACGATTCGGCCACGGGCAAGCGCGTGTTCCGGTTCGTGCGCGGCCCGGTGTTCGCCTCGATGGTGCTGGCCGATGAGATAAACCGCACCCCGCCCAAGACCCAGGCCGCGCTGCTGCAGGCGATGCAGGAGTACCGCGTGACCGTGGCCGGGCAGACCTACTCCCTGCCCGACCCGTTCTTCGTGCTGGCGACCCAGAACCCCATCGAGCTGGAGGGCACCTACCCGCTGCCCGAGGCCCAGCTCGACCGGTTCATGTTCTCCATCATGGTCGGGTACCCGACCGCGGCGGAGGAGAAGGACATCGTCAAGAACACGACCTCGGCCTACGCGCCCGAGCTTGCGCGCGTGCTGTCGGCCGAGGAGATAATCGCGCTGCAGAAGCTGGTCCGGCGCGTGCCGGTGGCCGATTCGGTCATCGACTACGCGGTCGCGCTGACCGCCTCGACCCGGCCCGGCGACGAGCGCAGCCCGAAGTACGTCAAGGACTGGGTGAGCTGGGGCGCGGGCCCGCGTTCGTCCCAGTACCTGGTGCTGGCGGCCAAGACCCGCGCGATGCTGGCCGGCCGGTACACGCCGACAGTCGACGACGTGCGCGCGCTGGCCGGGCCGGTGCTGCGCCACCGCATCGTGACCAACTTCAGCGCCGAGGCCGAGAACGTCAAGCCGGACGAGATTGTCCGGCGGCTGGTGGCGGAGAAATGAAGCGGCCGCTCGTGCTGGCCCTGCCCAGCATCCGGCAGGGCAAGAACCGGTTCGCGTTCGAGTTCGAGCCGGGCGAGCTCGGCCTCGACGAGCACGAGGTGACCGAGAACCCGCTGTTCCACGAGCTGGTCGGCAAGGTGCGGCTGGACCTCGCGGTGACGCGCAGCGGCCAGCGGCTGCTGATCGAGGGCCGGGTGACGTTCCGGGCGAAGCTGGACTGCGCCATCTGCGGCGGCGGGTTCGAGGCCGATTTCGACGAGCCGGTCGCGGCCGAGTTCGTCGACGCCGAGGCGGGCGGGGGCGAGGGCCGGGAGCTGGACCAGACCGAGATCGACCGGACGCCGCTATCCGGGGACCAGCTCGACCTGTCCCGGCTGGTGCACGACGCCGTGCACCTGGCCGTGCCCATCGCACCGGCCTGCCGGCCCGACTGCCTCGGGGTGTGCGCGCGCTGTGGCGCGAACCTCAACGACGGCCCCTGTTCCTGCCCGGCTGAACCGGTCGGCTGACACATCCGCCTGTTGACAGTCGCGGTTCCCTGAGGGATAATTACCCGGGTTACCGACGCCTCGCTGCTCCCGCAGCACACAACCACGGCAGAAAATTCCGGCCAGGCCAGGGTTGTTTGTGGCGTCGGCTGTTCTTTTGGCCGGAACTGGAGAAATGACGATGGACGAGATAGCGCTGTACAACCGTTACGGGAAGGCGGTCTACCGGGTCTGCGGCCGGGTGCTGTACGACTACCTGGGCAAGCCGCGGGGGTACCTGGTGGGAAAGACAATCTACGACAGCCGTGGCGAACATCGCGGGTTCTACCACAACCAGCTGGTGCTCGACCGGATGGGCCGGATACTGGGATATGCGGACGGCGCCAGGGCCAACGGCCTGGCCTTGCCGCCGGCCGAGATACCGCCGGTGCCCTACAAGAACCTGCCCGCCCCGGAGGAGCCAGTCAGCGCGGTCGAGCGCGAGTTCGGCCGGTTCGTGCCGGCCTGGTCGATGATGCGGCTCGACAACATGCTCGTGTAAGCCTTTCGGGACAACTGCCCGGCCTGCGGCTTGACCAGCCCGCAGGCCGGGCTAGACTTTCACGACTAACTCAGGAGGTACAATGACTAGATTGCTGTTGGCTCTTGCGGTGATGGTGCCGGCGCTGGCGGGCGCGGCCGGGTTCAGTTTCACCGCCCGGATGGACGAGGCCTGGGACAAGCACGAGTTCGAGCTGGAGGCGACCGGGGGCAACGCCAAGCTGTTCTTCAGCCTGCCGCCCGGCTCGGGCATCCACGTCACCGCGGTGCGCGATACCGTCACCGCGCTCGACGCCCGCATCACGATGTCGTCGCCCCTGACCCTGCGCGGCTCGGGCCGGTACAAGGTCACGGTGCAGCGCGACTCCGGCACGGGCGAGCTGGCCTGCCGGGACGCCCTCGGCACGGCGAGCCTGCGTTCGCTCTCCAGCTTCGCCGACACCACCTTTGCCCCGCGCATCACCATCTCAACCGAGGACGACGAGGCGAACTGGAAGTTCACCTGGCCGCGCTCGAGCACGTTCATGGTCCAGACCATCGGCCCGGGCGGTAAGATCGTAGACGAGATGGACCTGTACGACGAGGACAACTACGAGCTGTTCGGGCCGGGTTCGGCCGCGCTGGTGGTCAAGGTGACCGACGGCGGGGGCGCCTATTCGCTCCGGCTCGTGGAGTAGCGCGGCCGAGGCGTGAGCCGACTGGCCCTGCTGGCCGCCGCGGCGCTCATCGCCGCAGCCTGCGACGCCCCGGCCAACCTCGCGCCGGTGATAGGCGGCGTGAGCGGGCCGAGTGCGGTGCGCGTGCGCGACAGCGTCGAGTTCGTCTGCACCGCGTACGACCCGAACGGCTGGCCGTGGTTCTACGACTGGCAGGCCGAGGCCGGTCGTTTTCCCTGGAACTGGCGCGACCGCGCGTGGTGGGTCGCGCCGGATTCTTCGTGCCGGGTGAAGCTCTGGGTGAGCGTCAGCGACGACAGCGGCGCCGCCGACGCCGAGACGCTCGAGGTGCGCGTGCTGGCCGACACCTCGGCCTTCGCTATCTGGGGCGGGTCGGTGAAGCACGGCGAGTACGCGTCGTGGTCCGACACGCTCGGCCCGGGCTACACGGTGTACGGCTTCCTGCGCGCCGACACTTCCGTCATGTCATTGCGGATTGCCGATAGCGCCAACTTCGAGGAGTGGCGGGCAGGCCGGGCGGCCGAGTTCCTGTTTGACCAGCTCGCCCACCGGGCAGACGAGTTCGAGGCGCGGGTCGAACACGGCGGGGTGCACCACGTCATACTGGACAACCGCGCCGGCGCGACTGACGTCGACTACGACCTGACCGCGCTCAAGCGCGGACCCTGAAGACCAGGCAAACCCGAAACCCGACGTCCGAATTCCGAAACGCCGGCCCCGGGCGCCGACCTCTGACATCGCCAATCTGACATCTGTCCTCTGACATCAGCCTCGCCCGGTCCCTGGTCCCTGATCCCCGACCCCTGACCCCCGTCCCGGTCCTCACGCCCTCCAGCCCGCGCGCTCAAGCAGTTCGAGCAGCAGGCTAACGGGCAGGCCGACCACGTTGACATAACAGCCGCAGACCCGCCGGACAAACGTTCCGGCGCGCTCCTGGATGCCGTAGGCGCCGGCCTTGTCATAGGGTTCGGGCGTCGCTATGTAGCGGTCGAGTTCGGCCGGGGACAGGCGGCGGAACGTGACGCGGGTCGTCTCGACGCCAGACAGCACGCGCGCGCCCGGCCTGGTCGCGACCGCCACGCCGGAAATCACGCGGTGGGTGCGGCCGGACAGGCGCTCCAGCATCGCGCGGGCCTCGGCCCGGCTGCCAGGTTTGCCCAGTATCAGCCCGTCAATCGTGACGACCGTGTCGACGCCGATGATGAGGCCTCGCTGCACCTGGGCGGCGGCGGAAAGGGCCTTGGCCCGGGCCGCGGCGCGGGCGAAGCGCGCCGGGCTGCGGCGCAGGCCGGCATCGCGCAGCAGTCCGGGTTCGACGTCGGCCGGGCGCAGGAGACGGAA
>JAWOHG010000252.1:0-3337 GCA_046485245.1 bacterium | reverse complement strand
ACCGTCACGCTCTTGGCGAGGTTGCGCGGTTTGTCGACGTCGCAGCCGCGCAGGACCGCGATGTGGTAGGCGAGCAGTTGGAGCGGTATGGCAACCAGCAACGGGGTCAGGTACTCGGGCGCGCTCGGGACGCAGAAGCAGGTGTCGGCGAGGTCGTCGAGCGACCGGTCGCCGTCGGTCGCGACCGCGATGATGGTGCCGCGCCGTGCCTTGGCCTCGGCGAGGTTGGAGATCATCTTCTCGTGCACCGAGTCGCGCGGAGCGATGCCGATTATCGGCACGCCCTTGGTGATGAGCGATATCGGGCCGTGCTTCATCTCCCCGGCCGGGTAGCCGGTGGCGTGGACGTAGGATATCTCCTTGAGCTTGAGCGCGCCCTCGAGCGCCGACGGGTAGTTGATGCCGCGGCCGAGGAAGAGGAAGTCGTGGTGCCGCGCGAGCTTCTTCGCCGCGGCCTTTATCGGCGCGTCGAGTTCGAGCAGTTTCGCCATCTGGCCGGGCAGCTTGCGGACGTTCTTGAGGATGTCGTCGAGCGCCGCGTCGGGCATCGCCTTGCGGATGCGGGCGAAGTAGAGCGCGAGCGTCAGCAGGGTGAATATCTGCGCGGTGTAGGCCTTGGTCGAGGCGACCCCGATTTCCGGACCGGCGTGGATGAACACGGTGGAGTCGGCCTCGCGGTCGATGGATGACCGCCGGACGTTGAGCACCGCGAGCGAGCGTATCTCCCGTTCCGCCGCCTCGCGCAGGGCCGCGAGCGTGTCGGCAGTTTCGCCCGACTGGGATATCGGCAGCATCAGCGTCGTGCCGTCGTAGATGAACTCCGAGGTGCGCAGTTCCGATGATATCTCAACCGACACCGGGATGCGGCAGAACTTCTCGAAGTAGTAGCGGCCGACCAGCCCGGCGTGAAAGGACGTGCCGCAGGCCTGGATGACGATGCGCTGGACCCGCTCGATGTCGTCGGGGTAAAGCAGGTACTCGGCGTCCAGCGTGATGTCGCGGCCGCCCGACTTCGCGCCGCAGCACCGCGCGCCGAACCGCCGCTCGATGTTGTCGCGGATGACCTGCGGCTGCTCGAAAATCTCCTTGCGCATGAAGTGCGGGTAGCGGCCCTTGGAGATGGCCTTGGTGCGCAGTTCGAGCGGGGAGAACGCGCGCTCGATCGGCTTGCCCGCGAAGTCGAAGAGTTTCAGGCTGTCGCGCTCGAGCACCGCCAGCTCGCCGTCGTTCATCGCGACCATCTTGCGCGCGATGCCGACCAGCGCCGGCGCGTCCGAGGCGACGATGTGCTCGTGGCGGCCCGCCCCGATGACCAGGGGCGAGCCCATCTTCACTGCGTACACGCGTCCCGGTTCCTTCGCCGTCACCAGCGCCAGCGCGAACGCGCCCTTCAGGCGCGGGATGGCCTTGCGGATGGCCGCGCCGAAATCGCGCTTGTAGAACGACTCGACGAGGTGGATGATGACCTCGGTGTCGGTGTCGGACACGAAGCGGTGGCCCTTGGCCACGAGCTGCGCGCGCAGCTCGCGGTAGTTCTCGATGATGCCGTTGTGGGCCAGCGCGATGCCCCCGCTGCAGTCGGTGAACGGGTGGGCGTTCTTGTCGGTGACGCGGCCGTGCGTGGCCCAGCGGGTGTGGCCGATGGCGACCGTGCCCTCGATCGGGTCGCGGGCCAGGAGGTCCTTCAGTTTCTGCAGGCGGCCCGCGGTCTTGCGGATGCTGATGCCGCCGTTGTCGACCGTGGCGATGCCGCAGGAGTCGTAGCCGCGGTACTCCAGCCGCTCCAGGCCGACCAGTACGACCGTCGAGACGTTACGCGGCCCGGTGTAGCCGACGATACCGCACATCTATGCCTCCTCGCCTTCGTGCCTTTGAGTCCTTCGTGCCGCCCTCGTCTTCGTGTTCGAGCTCGTCCCGGACGGGATTCACCACAAAGACACGAAAGACACCAGGTATCACCTCTGGCTGTCCTCGGGCACCAGCGCGGCGCGCGCCCGCTCGATCAGCGGTTCGACCGCGACGCCGGAGCGGGCCTCGGCGATTATCCGCGCGATCGGCTCGGTGTTGGACGCGCGGACGTGGAGCCAGAAGCCTTCGCCGTCGAGCTTGAGCCCATCGCGCTCGTCGACCGCGCAGCCCGGGAACGCCGCAAACAGCGCGGCCCGACGCGATTCGAATCCCTCGCGCGACAGCGGCACCGACGTCTTGACCATCTTGTAGACCGGCAGCTCACCGCGCAGGGCGGAGAGCTTCTTCTCGGCGCAGAGTTCGAGCGCGATGGCGGCCGCGACCAGGCCGTCGCGCGTGAAATTGACCTCGGGCAGGATGACCCCGCCGTTGCCCTCGCCGCCGACGCTCGCCCCGACTGAGCGCATCTGCTCGACCACTGCCGCCTCGCCGACTGCGCTGCGCGTGACCGTCACGCCGAAGGGCGCGCAGACGTCCTCGACCGCACGCGTGGTCGACAGGTTGACCACGACCGGGCCGGGCCGGCGCGCGAGCACGTAACGGCAGGCCAGGCAGATTGTCGCTTCCTCGCCCAGCGGCGTGCCGGTCTCGTCCACGCAGGAGAACCGGTCGCCGTCCGGGTCGAATGCCATGCCGAGGTCCAAGCCTTCGGCGCGCACGACCTGGCAGAGCGCACCGAGCCCGTCCGGCACCGGCTCGGGCCGGCGCGGGAACCCGGAGCGCATCGACTCAGGCGACGGGTCGCAGTACACCGGCACCGGCTCGGCCCCGAGCGCGCGGACGAGCGCGACGGCGCCGTCCGACGCCGCACCGTTGACCGCGTCGATGCCGACCCGCAGCTTGCGCGCCGGCGCGGGGAACAGGTCGCTTGAGAGAATCGCCGCGATGTGGGCCGCGACCGCTCCCGGGTCCCGGCGCATCGGCTGGAGCCTCAGCCACTCGGCCTGGCGCGGCTCACCCGCATCGAGCCGGGCTCGGAACTCCTCGACCGCGGCCGGGGAGAGGAACGTGCCGTCCGAAGAGCAGAACTTCATCCCGTTCCAGCGGTCCGGGTTGTGCGAAGCGGTGACGATGATGCCGCCGCGGAGGTTATTGGTGCGCGTGTAGTGAAGCACGGTCGGCGTGGGGCAGATGCCGAGGTCGACCACCGCGCAGCCCGACCCGGTCAGCCCGGCCGCCGCGGCCGACAGCAGCATCTCGCCCGACAGCCGCGAGTCGCGCCCCAGCGCCACCGCGCCGGGCCCGACGAAATTGCCGAACCCGGCCGCGTAGCGCGCGACCAGTTCGCTCGTCAGGTCGGCGCCGACGATGCCGCGCAGCCCGGAAATGGTGAACAGGGATTGACTCACGGGGGTCATTATAGTGCAGG
>JAWOHG010000187.1:0-11639 GCA_046485245.1 bacterium | reverse complement strand
GCTGCGTCGTCGGCGCTACTTCCGAAGGACCAGTTTCTGCTCGGCCGCCCGGCCGGCTGAGGTCAACCGGACGAAGTAGACGTCCGAGGGCAGGAACCGGAGGTCAAGGCGGGCTGTCCCGCTGGCCGCGGACCCGATGGAGCGCACCAGGACCAGGCGGCCGGACGCGTCGTACAAGGAGAGGGTCGAGGGGCAAGGGGCAAGGGACGAGGAGCCGGACCAGCGGATGGTCGCAGTGCCTCGCGTCGGGTTCTGCGCGACGCGCAGCCGGCAGTCGGCAGCTCTGCGTCCGGGCTCGGCCTGCGCGCCCGAGCGGGGCGTGGCCGCGTGCCGGACCCCGGCCGTGTCGAGGCTGTAGCGCCACAGTTCGCCGGTCTTGTTGCCCTTGAGCGCGTAAAAGACGCCTCCGCCGGTCGAGACAATGTCGGCGCCGGCCTTCACGCGTTTCTTCTTGCCGGTGGTGCCGTAGGCCGGGATGGTTTCGAGTTCGACCCAGGAGTCACGGCTGGTGAAGTAGCGCCAGAATTCCTGCGTGTTGCCGCCCTTCAGCGCGTAGACGCTGCCCGAGTGCCACGCACCCGCGCCGCCGTCCTTGGACTTCTTTGTCCGGCCGGTGGCCCGGCTGAACAGCGGCATCCCGGTGAGCCGGGGCAGGGTGTCCCATGTACCTTCAGACAGATCGAACCGGTACATTTCGTGGTACTTGGCCTTGTGGGCAAGGATGCCGCCCGCGCCGTCAGGTGCGAGGAACGAGCCGCGGTCCCACTTGATGCTGGCGCGGCCGGGCGCCAGGGGCTGGAAGTACCAGGTGTCCGCGGTCACGTCGTAGCGCCAGAACTCGTTCTTGTAGCCCTTGAGCAGATAGATGGAGGGGACGGTGCTGTCGCCGACGTAGACGAGGTCGGTGCCGCCCTTGACTTTCTTGTTCGTGAAACCGGTCGGCACGTCGGCGCGCTGCTGCCAGACCGCGCTGTCGACGTCGTAGCGCCAGAACCCGACCGTGTTGTTGCCCTTGGTGCAGTAGATGTAGCGCTCGCCGTCCGACACGCCGGATGAGCCCTTGCCCGCGGGTTTGCCCTCGCTGCCGTCGGGAATCAGCGGTAGGATGAACCAGGAATTGATGGCCGGGTTGTAGCTGTAGAAGTCGCCGGTCTTGTAGCCCTTGGCGGCGTAGAGCAGGCCGTCGCCCGGGTTATAGGTCAGCCAGCCGCCGTCCTTCACCGCCCGGCCCGACGGCGACGCCGGCATCGGCGCGGCCTCCTGCCAGACACCGGCGGGAAGCGGCACGGCCGAGAGAGCCGCAACCGAGCAGAGCAGCATCAGGACATGAACCGAGTACCTTGTCATCTCGACGACCTCCTCTGGATGGACGCTGGGCTAACCGGGACCGACTACACTCGCGACGCAAGCCGGTTGCTCTCGACTAACGCAACCTCTTATCATACAAGTATATCGACGTGCTCGGGAGCGGTCAAGGTGTCAGGGACTGGGCGCGATTGACAGGGCGGGTCGGGCGGCTAGAATGGCCGGCGTGAAGTGAGCGCGCGGGCACGCCGTGACCGATGCGTGAAGCGTGCCCGAAACGTGCCGGCGTAGCTCAGTTGGCAGAGCAACGGAATCATAATCCGTGTGTCGGGGGTTCGATTCCCTCCGCCGGCAGTGAAAGGCAACCGGTGAACATACTGGAGCTTATCGGCAGCGAGCGGACCGGACGCGGGGGCGTTACGCCCCTGGTTTATTTCTAGGAGGTAGTATGGGCCTCGAAGAGAAGAAGTCGCAGTTCATCTGGATCAACGGCCAGTACGTGCCCTGGGACGAGGCCAAGATTCACATCTGTTCGCACGTCATTCACTACGGGTCGGGCGTGTTCGAGGGCATCCGCTGCTACAAGACGCCCAAGGGCCCGGCAATCTTCCGCCTGAAGGACCACACCATCCGCTTGTTCAACTCGGCGAAAATCTACCGGATGGACATCCCGTTCACGCAGGACCAGGTCAACGCGGCGACGGTCGACCTCATCCGCAAGAACAACCACGAGGAGTGCTACATCCGGCCGCTGGTCTACCGGGGGTACAAGGAACTGGGCGTGAACCCGTTCTCCTGCCCGGTGGACGTGGCACTCATCACGTGGCTGTGGGGCAAGTACCTGGGACCTGAGGCGCTGGAGCAAGGCGTGGACGTGATGGTGTCGTCGTGGAACCGGATGGCGCCGAACACGTTCCCGGCGATGGCGAAGACCTGCGCCAATTACATGAACTCCCAACTCATCAAGATGGAGGCCATCAAGTACGGCTTCGTCGAGGGCATCGCGCTGGACGTGAACGGCTTTCTGTCCGAGGGTTCGGGCGAGAACCTGTTCATCGTCAAGGACGGCGTCTTGCACACGCCGCCCCTGCACGCCACGATCCTGCCCGGCATCACCCGTCATTCCATCATCACGCTGGCCCGCGACCTCGGGTACAAGGTTGTCGAGACGATGATGCTGCGCGAGTTCCTGTACATCGCCGACGAGGTGTTTTTCACCGGCAGCGCCGCCGAGGTGACGCCGATTCGTTCGGTGGACAAGATAACCGTCGGGTCGGGCAGGTGCGGGCCTGTCACCAAGGCCCTGCAGGACGCGTTCTTCTCGATCATCGACGGCCGGTCGCCGGACCGCTACGGCTGGCTGACCCCGGTCCGCTGACGCCGGTCGTGACCATCGCGGTCGGCGCGGACCACCGGGGTCACGCGCTGAAGGAAGCTCTCAAAAAGTACCTGGTGCGGCTCGGGCACCGCGTGCGCGACCTGGGCACCGACGGCACCGACAGCGTCGATTACCCCGACTTCGCCCATGCCGTCGCCCGGGCCGTGGCCGCGAAACGGGCCGCGCGCGGCATCCTGGTCTGCGCGACAGGCATCGGGATGTCGATGGCCGCGAACCGGCACCGCGGCGTGCGGGCCGCAGTGGTGTGCGACGTTGGACTGGCGCGCCGCTCCCGCGAGCACAACGACGCCAACGTTCTCTGTCTCGGGGCGGGTTCGGTCAGCCCGGCATCGGCGCGGCGCATCGTGCGGGCTTGGTTGGAGGCGGGTTTCGCCGCCGGCCGTCACGCCCGGCGCGTGCGCAAACTCGATCGGTTCTAGCCCGGGTTTGGCCTACTGGGCCGCGCTGGACAGGGCCATCGTCACCAGGATGGTGGCGATGGGGATCGCGATGTCCGAGAGTATCTGTACGTAGTCCTGCCACCACTTGAACCCGACCCGCGGCACGTAGACGATGTCACCGGCTTCGACAACCGGGTCGCCGCGCAGCGAGATGCGCCGGCCGTGGCGCAGGAGGTAGCCGGTCCGGATGCGGCCGTACCCGGTCGGGCCGCCGGCCATCCCGACGTACTCGGTTGCGCGCAGGTTGGGCAGGTAGTCGTAGGACGATGGCTGGGACACTTCACCCTCGACGTACACTTTGGTCGGGAACGCCGGCACGACGACGACGTCGGAGTTCATCATCGCGACGTTGCTCAGCGAGTCCTGCTCGTAGATGACCTTGCGCAGGTCGACCGGGATCTTCTTGCGCTGGCCGTTGCCGCCGACCACGAGCCGTTCCACGTAGCTGTTGGTCAGGTCGGCCCAGGGCGTGATGCCGCCGGCGCGGCTGATGATGTCGAAAAGCAGCTCGCCGGGCAGGAGCTCGTATATCCCCTCGCTCATCCGTTCCTTCTCGGTGGTCAGGGCCGACGTGCGCAGGCGGTACTCGCCGCGGCCGAAAATCGCTCCCTTGACCGTAACCAGCGCCTCCACCGGCGGGACGTAGATGACGTCGCCCGATTCGACGAACGGGTTGGCGGCCAGGTCGCCGTTGCTCTCGAACCGCTCGATGTTGACGACCGCCTGCAGCCGGCCGACCCGGATGAGCTGGATGCGCGACTTGGAGCCCAGCGGCGAGAGGCCGCCGGCCCGGGAGACGATCTGGGACACCCGCTCGACCGGCGAGGCGTTGTAGGCGCCGGGGTTCTCGACCTCGCCGGTGAGGAAGACTATCCCGGAGCGCAGGCCGGTGAGCGTCAGCTTGATGCTCACATCCTTGAAGTAGCGCCGCATCACGCGGGTCAGGGTGTCCTGGGCGGCCTGCATGGTCAGCCCGCTGACAGTGAGGACATCGACGATGTCAATCTGCGGGATGTTGACCGTAATCTTGCCCTCGTAGGTTATCCAGGTGTTGTAGGAGTAGGTCACGCCGCCGGTCACCGTCACCAGCAGCTTGTCGCCGGGCATCAGCACGTAGGTCTCCGAGATGATCGGGCTCTCGACGCCGACCAGCGGTGACAGCGGGGTTGCGCCGATGCCGATGGCCGAGGCCGCGGCGCTGGCCGCCGCTGACCCGGAGTAACTCGGAGAGGAGAAGCCGGCCTGGTCCTGCGCCGCAGCGAGGGCGCAAGCGCAAACGAGCAGCAGAATTGAGTTCCTGAGCACGGGCCATTGTAGGATTCGAGCCCGAGACTGTCAATCGCGCCCGGGCGCGAGCACGAGTGCAATCGCGGTCGCCAGCTTGGCGCCAACAATGCCGGCGCCGGCCGCGGCGAGACCGAACGCCGGCAGGACGAAGACCGGCAAGAGCAGGGCGCCCAGCACGCCGCCGCCGAGGTCCAGCGCTGCGAGCGGCCCGGCGCGCCGGGCCGGCGTCCGGCCCGCATCATCCCGTCCCGCGACGGCAAACTGCAGCCCGAGACAGGCACCGGCCAGCGCGGCGAACGCGGGGAAGACGGCCGGCAGCGCGCCGCGCGCCGCGGGAGCGAGCAGGACGGCGGTGAGCGCGAGCGCGAACTCGGCCCCGATGAAGTACCGGTGCGCAAGGCGGGGCGGGATGAGATTTCCCCACCACGCGCCGGCGGCGTTGCCGGCGGTGAATGCGGCGAAGAGCAGGATGATACCCGAGTAGGCGGCGCCGGACACCGCCTGCAGGGCGAACAGGTTGAGCAGGGCGATGCCGGAACCGGCGAAGCCGGAGCTGACCAGCGCGGCGCGAACCGCGAAGCGGCGCCGCCGGCGGACGAAGAGGAAGGTTGCGGCCGCCAGGGCCAGTCCCACCACCAGTAACAGCCAGCCGCGCAGCCGAAGCCAGAGCCAGGCGCGCGCCAGCGTCGGGGCGGAGCGCTGGAGAGTCGCAAGCAGGGCGGTGAAGCGCTCGGATGGCTGTGCAGTCGTATTGGGCGGGAGCGCCGGCAGCGCGGTGGTCGCGGCTGCCTGGGCTTCTTCGAGTCGGCCGAGTTGCACCGCGAGCGTGAGGGTGCGGATACCGCGGGCCGCGAGGCGTGAACGGGCCGAATCAGCCGTGAGTAGGGGCGCAGCTGTGCCATTCGATGCGAGCAGGACCGCCGGCGCGGAGGGCACGAGCTGGACCGTGCCGAAGGCCAAAGCCAGGGTCGCGCGCCGGACATCGAGACCACTGAGCGCGATGCGGTCGACCACGGGCAGGTCCGGGCCGCGAACTGCGACCACGCCGCCCGGCGACAGCCGCGCGCGGCAGAGCCGGTAGAACTCGACCGTGGCAAGGCGGTTCGCGCCGAGGCTCTGGGGTGGGCCGGCGGGCAGGATGATGCAGTCGTATCGCGCAGTGCCGCGGCGCAGGAATTGAGCCGGGTCGGCGCTCGCCACGCTCACGCGCGGGTCGACGAGCAGCGCGCCGACCGCGTCGCCGCCGCCGCGGACCGCGGCCCGGAGGACGACCGGGTCGAGCGTGACGCAGGTCACCGACTCGACCGGGTGCTTGAGCGCCTCGGCCAGGAGCCCGCCGGGCAGGGCGCCGACGATGAGGACGCTGCGCGGCGAGGGGTGGGCGAGCAGGCAGAGGTGCGCCAGCAGTTCGTCGGGCTCGGTGGTCGTGAAGGGGAACTCGGCCACGACCGCGCCGTCGACCAGCACGGTCCGATTGTCGCCGCGTCCGAGGGTGACAGTCTTGCCGTAAGGTGAGTCGCGCACCGCGAGCACTTTCTGGCCGGGCCAGTGCGCGGACCAGGCCCAGCGCTCGAGACCGGGGCTGAGCACGACCAATGCCGCCAGGGCTAGCGCGAGCGTGGCCGACGACCAGCGGGCCGGCGCGCTGCTGAGCAGCGCGAGTGACACGGCGAGGGGGATACCGCAGACAGCGGCGATGCCGATGGCCGGCAGGCGGCCGACCAGGCCGAGGTAAAGCAGCAGGCCGCCAGAGGCCGTGCCGAGACCGCGCCAGAGGTAGGCCCGGCCCGGGGCGCCGGGACCGGGCAGGAGGTTGCTCGCGGCGACGAAGAGCGCCGAGTGGGCCGCGGCGGGCAACAGCGCGAGCGCGAGGACCGATGGCGCGAGCAGGTGCAGCGGCACGAGTTCGCCGGGCAGCAGGCCGAAGAGCGGCCGCAGCAGGGCGGCCGCGGGCAGGGCGGCGATGCCGCCGGCAAGCGACAGGACTGCGAGGGCGGGCAGCACCGCGGGCGTGCGACCGGGCGGGATGCGCGCACCGACGAGGGCGCCGGCCGCCTCGCCCAAGAGCCAGGCCGCGAGCAGAAGCGCGGCCACGAGTTCGTCGCCGGCGAGCACGCTTATCAGTTCGCGCACGAGCATCGCCTGCACCGCGATGCCGGCAATCCCGGTTGCGGCGAGGATGAGTCGCGGCCCGGCCCGGCCGAGTCTTGCCATCAGGGTCAATCGTAGAGCGGCGGGCCGCACACGTCAAACCGTCGGTCACGAAAAAAGCGCAGGGGTACGGCGGACCGTACCCCCGCGCTTGACTGTCCCTGAGCTAACGCTGCAGGATGAGCTTGCCGACCGCGACAGCGCGCCCGGCGTCGAGCCGGACGAGGTACGCGCCCGCGGGCAGGTCCGGCAGGTTCAAGTCGAGAGTCCCGGAGTCCGACGGCTTGAGGCTTCGAGTGAAGACCAGGCGGCCGGAGGCGTCATACAAGGAGAGGGTCGAGGACAACGTCGAATGACGATTGTCGAATGACGATTGCCAGCGGATGGCGGCGCGGCCGCGGCTGGGGTTCTGGACGAGGAGCATCACGCCGGACGCTTCACGCTCTACTCCCTGAACTCCCATGCTGGCATACTGCGTGTTGCGTCCAGCATCAAGCGTGCCCGGTGCGTAGCGCCAGTACTCGGCCGTCTTGGCGCCCTTGACTGCGAAGAACAGGCCGTCGTAATGGCAGAGCGCGCCGCCGCCCTTGACGGCCTTGCGTTTGCCCGTGGAGCCGACCGAGGGCAGGGTGTCGAGCTCCCGCCAGGCGGCCGCGGCCGGGTCGTAGCGGTAGAACTCGGTCGAGTTGCCGCCCTTGAGCGCGTAGATGACGCCGTCCTGCCAGAGGGCGGAGCCGCCGTCCTTGGACTTCTTCCTGCGGCCGGTCAGGCCGCTTTCGATCGGCATACCTTGGAGCGCGGTCCGGCCCCAAGTGTCGCCGACGAGGTCGTACCGGTAGAGGTCGTGGTACTTGGCGCGGTGGGCGTAGATTGTCCGGTCGCCGTCGTAGACCAGCCAGGAGCCCTTGTCCCACCGCGGTTTCTCGACCGCCGGCGCGTCGGGCATCGCGCTCCAGCGGCCTGCCGTTACGTTGTAGCGGTAGAACTCGGTGCGCCCGCCTTTGAGCAGGTAGATGTACTCCGAGTCGGTGAGCGGGTGGCGGACTCTGACGAGGTCGGTGCCGCCCTTGATGCGGCGCCGGTCGAAGCCGACGGGTATGGGCGCAAGAGCTGTCCAGGAGTCGCCGCGAGTGTCGTAGCGCCAGAACCCGAGGGTGTTGTTGCCCTTGGTGGCGTAGATGTACCGGTTGTCGTCCGAGCAGGCGGTCGCACCCTTGGCAGGGGGCCGGTCCTCCTCGCCCAGGGGCAGGGCGGCGCAGTTCTGCCAGGAGTCGCGCTCGACCGAGTAGCGGTAGAAGTCGCCGGTCTTGTAGCCCTTGGCGACGTAGACCCAGTCGCCGACCGGGCAGAGCCACGCGCCGTCTCTGAGTGGCCGGCCCGACGGTTCGAGCGGGACCGGGGTCGCCTCGGCCCAGCCCGCGGGCAGCGGCGGGTGGGACCAGACCCGAAACGCGGCGGCCAAGCGGTCGTTGGCCGGGTTGGTGTCGAACGGCGCCGCGACCGAGCAGGCGACAGTCCAGTCACCGACCGCGTGGGGCAGGGGCCATTCGGGGAACTCGGCCAAGCCTGAGTCGAGCGACGCGATGGGGGCGAGGTCCAGGCTCTCGACATAGGCGAGTGCGCCGGCGCTGTCCTCGATCGTCAGCCACACACGCGGCGCCACTGCAAAGTCGCTGTGGTTGCGCACGACGGCAAGCGGGACGACCGGCTGCACCGTGTCGTACCCGCCGGCGGGCGCGACGATGGCCTCGAGGGCAACGTCGGTCGCGCCGACCGTGAAGTCGAGGACCGCGACGTCGTTGGCCGGGACCTGTTCCGCAGCCTGCCCGACCGAGCAGCGGGCCGAGTAGCGGCCGGCCGCCGCGGTCCAATCCGGGAAGACCAGCGTGGTCTCGCCCTGGGGCAGGCCGGCGGGCAGGCTGAGCGAACGCGACCAGGCCGGTGACGAGTTGATGCTGAAGGTCGCGGTGCAGGGTGAGCGGCCGGTGCCGAGGTTGGCCACGAGGGCGCGCGGGGTGATGACGCCGGGCCGATTGGTCGTGTCCGGGTCGAGTACTCGAAGAGCGGCGAGGTCGCTGACCCGGACCGAGACCGAGGTCGCGAGCCGGTTGTCGGCCGGCAGTACGTCGCCGGCAAGGCGGAGCGAGCAGACCACCGGGTTCGTGCCGCGCTGCAGCGCGGTCCAGTCGCGCAGGGAAACGCCCGTCTCCTCGCCCGGGGGGATGACGACCGGCGCGCTGTCGCGCCAGGACCCGATGCCCAGCCAGAGGAGGGCGGTCGACGTGTCGGAGCCGGCATTGCCGACGAGCACTGCCGGCGCGACCGTCGTGCCGGAGTCAACCGTGCCGGAGGGCGACTCGATTGCGACGACGCCGACGTCCTTCACCCGGACGCGGACCGAGTCGCGCAGGCAGTCGTTGGCTGCGGCCGCGTCGCCATCCAGTTCGGTGGAGCAGGCGATTGCGTAGCGGCCGCGCGCGAAGACCGGCAGGGGAGCGAACTGGACAAGGCGCGTGGTGCCCGGGTCGTGGTTGGCGACGTTGGCGAAGAGCTTGAACTCGCCCAACTGGAACCGCACCTTGTAGCTCGGCACTGACAACTGGCCGGTGTTGGCGACCGAGCAGGCGGGTATGACGAAGTCAGTCGAGTCGAACACGCCGACCGGCGTCACAATCCGGGCCAGGGCCAGGTCGTAATCCACGCCGGTGACATAGGCCTCGAAGTACGGGTCGCCGGCGCCGCCCGGCAGCACGCGGCGGCTGAACGCATGACCCGCGCCCGGCGCCGAGTCGTAGTTGACGTAGCCGGTGTCCAGCCCGGTGTCGAACCGGAAGCGGGGGAAGGCCTGGGCCGAGGCATCCCACGTGTCGCAGTATGCAAAGACGTAGAAACTTCCGTCGCGGATGATGATGTCGCGCCGGACCGTGACGGTGTTCCAGCGATCGATCTGGCTTGGGATGAGGGTGTCGAGCAGCACGGTGCCGCAGGTGTCGCCCGGGCCGTCGTCGTCATAGACGCGCACCCGCCAGCGGCCGCGCGGGCCGGCTTCGTTGCCGCTGAGGTAGAACCGGGCCTGGTCGAGCCGGACCGGGTAGTTGCCGGCAGTGGGCGTCAGCTTCACGCCGAAGCCCTCGCCGCGATATGCTGGTGCGTAGATGAGCGAGTTGACGCCGCCGCTGTAGCGCCGCAGCCATTCGTCGGCGTCGACGCCGGGAACCGGGCCGGCCTCTACTGCGAGGCCCGCGGTCGCGATGCAAAGCGCGATGACCGTGCTCCTGAACATGCATGCCTCCCGTAACCGTGCGGCACGCGCCATGCCGGCGTGCCGATAGTCAAGAGGCCCGAATCCACCCCGGCGGCCAAGGAGGCCGCATCGGAACCCTTAAGCCTTACTGAAGCAAGACGAATCTGCGACGGCCGGATGCCTGCCGGCCGCGCGACTCACCAGTCGAATAATTCTACCAACGAAACCGGTCTTGGTCAAACATCCCGGTCGAGCAGCGGCGTCCTAACGCGCGATGATCACCTTTTTGCTCGACCCCACGAACCCTTGACCCTTCGAACCCTCCTGCCTGATGAAGTACACGCCGGGCGCGAGATGCCGCACGTCATTCGCGCCGGCCGCAAGTTCCATAACCCGCCGCCCGGCCGCGTCGATCAGCGCCTGCCGTGAGCCGTCAGCCGTGAGCTGTCGGCCCATCAGGATGCCGCGGACTACGGAGGCGAGGGACGAGGGGCGAGGGACGAGGGACGAGGGGCCTTCGGCCAGACCGAGGCCGGCGTCGAACAGCAGCGAGACAGTGCCCGAGCTGTAGTTGGAGCAGCCGATGTCCAGCGCCCGGTCCGAGTCGAAGTCGGCGATGAAGCAATCCCAGGGCGCGCTGCCGGCCGGGTACGGCGTGTACGCCTGGAACCCGCCGCTGCCGTCGTTGAGCATCACTGTCAGCCCGGCCGAACCCTGCGCAAGCAGGATGTCCGGGGTGCGATTGCGGTCGAGGTCGGCTGCGGCAATCGAGCGGCTCGTGCCGCCGCAGTCGTAGCTCTCGACGTCAAATCCGCCCGAGCCATCGTTCTCCAGCACGGCGACGGTCGTGTACGCGGCCGAGCCGACCGCGATGTCGGCGAACCCGTCGAGCGTGAAGTCGGCGACGGCGATGCGGTCCGGGCCCGGGCCGGCCGCGAAGTCGGCCTGAGCAGTGAACGCGCCCGAGCCGTCGTTGTACAGCAGGCTGACCGTGCCGTTTGAGGAGTTGGCGACCGCGATGTCGAAGTCACCGTCGCCTTCGGCGTCGAGCGTAGCGCAGCCGCGCGCGGCCGAGCCGGCCGAGTAGTTCACCGGGCCGGAGAAAGCGCCCGAACCGTCGTTGGTCATCACCCGGACGTTATTCTGCGAGCCCCAGCCGTCGGACAGCACGAGGTCGATGTCGCCGTCTGAGTCGAAGTCTGCGCCCGATACGTCTTGCCCCAGTACCGCGGGCGTGTAGTCGTGCGCGACCGTGAAGTTGCCGGCGCCGTCGTTGCGCAGGATTTCCAGGTGCGAGCTGCCGGGCTGGTTGTGGAACACGGCGAGATCCACGTCGCCGTCCGAGTCGAAGTCGGCGCCGAAGAGCGATATCGGGTCGCCGGCCGTGCCGGTGAAAACCGGCGCGGCGAATCGGCCCACGCCATCGTTCATCAGAATCGCAACCGCGGCCGGGATGTTGGCGGTAACCGCAACGTCGATGTCACCGTCCGAGTCGAAGTCGGCGGCCCAGGTCCCGCGTACCTCGGACCCGGCCGGGGATTCGTTGTTCGCGCCGAATACACCGCGCGCGTTCCCGAAGTCCCACGTGGAAAATGACCAGCCGAACCCGCCGAGCCCGCCGCCGCGCACAGACCGAATTCGCGAGGTCAGGACTGCGGTGACCTCCTCGCCGGCGGCGAAGTCAGCGAACGGGTCGAGCCGGGCGGTCAGCGCGGCCGAGTCCCAGTTCGTCGCGCCGAAGTGCGCTCCGGTCATCGAGCCGAAGGCCTTGAAGCTGGCCGAGTCGAGGGTCGCGGGGTCGAGCGGGACGGTG
>JAWOHG010000150.1:0-5583 GCA_046485245.1 bacterium | reverse complement strand
GTTGTTCATCAGTTCTGCCTGCCCGATTGTAGGAACTCCTCCGCGATTGCCCACAACATCCGGTCGGTGAGGTCGTAGCGGGCGTCCTGCGATTCCAGCACCGAGACGGCGAGCGAGGGCGGCATCAACACGGTCAGCGTGCCACCGCCCTGCGCGGTCCGGGCGCTGCGGCGCACAACGGTCAGCGAGCGCGCCCGGACGAGGTCGTTGAGCCGGCGCGATGCCAGGCTGACCCTGGCCCACCGGCCCGGCTCAGTCAGCCCGGCCGCCAGCTCCGCACGCCCAAGGCCCGGCGCGACCGCCCCGCCCTTCCACAGTGAGTCGTCAAACAACAGGCAGTCGGCTTTGCCGGCATCGAGCAGCACCCGGCCGAGCGCACGGTTGAACGCAGTGGCGGCCATGGTCGGGCCCGGGCCGAGCGTGACTCCGTCGACGGCCGCCGCGATGGCGGCCAGGCGCGCAGCCATCCCCGAATCGGGTGTGACACCATCGATTGCCACGGGCAGACGACGGGACAGAATACCCGCGCTGGTGAGGCTCAACTCGTACAGGACAACGCTGTCGTGCTCAGCGTCCATCACGATGTCCCAGCCCGGTGGAGCCGGGTCGAGGCGCGAGGCAGACACCAGGCCCGCGAAGTCGCACCGCTGCCTGAGCACGGGCAGGATGGCCGCAGCGGCGTAACCCGGCCCGGTGAAGCGAACGCCCCCCTGGCGCAGGAATGGGTCTGAGCTGTCCGGCCACACTCCGGCCAGACCCACGAGACCGACCGCCGTCTTCATTACCATCAGCCCGTGCCCGAACGCCTCGCGAACCGTGTCGGTGATGTTCGCCCCGAGCAGGAAGCAACGCGCCCTGTCGGCGAGGACGCGGCTGCGGTCGGGTCCGAACCCGAGCCACGCCGGGCCGAAGAGCGCGGCATCGACTCCCAACACGTCGAGACGGTCCACCGCGCTCGCCCCATCGCTCAACAGTTCAGTCGAAGTGCCCTGCAGCCCGGTTCCGGCCACGAGCCACAGGTACTCGCCGCGCTCGCGCTCAGACCGAGCCAGCGCAGCAGCCCGCAGCATCGCCTCGTCCCCGAGCGATCGCGTGACGAGGATGCGCGCAGACGGGCCTGCCCCCCGCGCGGCCCGACCGGCACAGCCGGCCGAGAACACCGTCGCCAGTACTGCGGCGCAGGCGCAGTTGACAGCGGCGAGACGCTTCAGGTTCACCGCGCTAGACCAATCGAGAGTCGTTGATGATGAGTTCGAACCGGCACTTGAGGAAGTCTGCCGCGCGGCGGGAGATAATCATGCGGGAGAGGAAGATCTCGAAGTAGTCCATGACGGGCGCGATGGCGGTATCGACCGTCAGCCGGAACGAGATGACGCGTTCATCCTTGTTCACGACGAGCCCGGACTTCCTGACCGCGTAGTTCACGCGGTCGTGGATGTCGAACCGGATCAGTTCGGGGTTGCGCACGCGGCTGCGGTGCACGTCGGCCTTGTCCGCCAGTATCAGTGCCGACGAAACGATCGAGACCGGGTTCCCGCCGACCTCGTGGTGGTTGCCGATTGCCGACATCACCAGCGCGGTCTCGGCCGGCCCCATCCCCAGCCGACGCAGGACGTCCCGGGCCAGCAGGGCGCTCAGCCGCTCGTGTTCGAGTCGGTTCACGACGTTGCCGATGTCGTGCAGGTAGCCGGCAATTGCCGCCAGCTCGACGGTGCGCGGGTCGTGTTCGAGCGCGGCCAGCACCGCGGCCGCGTTCTTGGCCACCAGCCGGGCGTGGCGGAACCCGTGCTCGGTGTAGCCGATTGCCTCGAGCTGCTTGTCGGCATACTCGATGAGAGTCAGGACCTCGGGGTCCTTGGTCACTGTCTTCAGACTCACCATGTCAATCGTCGCGGCCGCACGCCCGGTGAGCCCAAGCCGCGCGGCCGCGCCCTTCTGTGACTCCTATTCAGGACTGCCCGAGCCGTCGGTGCCGGCGGCAGCTTCCTTGATGTAGCGCTCGAAATCGCCCAGCAGCAACTCGTCGCCTACGAGCTGATTCTTCCAGCGGATGGCTATCTCGTTCGCGCCGAACGTCTTGTCGAGGAAGACCTGCAGTTTGGGGCCCGAGCCATAGTTGCGGTCGGCGATGATAACGCCCGCCGAGCTCGGGTTGTCGCCGCAGACCTCGAACAACTCGGAGGCCTTCTCGGTGTCGTAGTCCCACAACTCCGGCCCCTTGGGCACGCGCTTGTAGAGCAGAAACTCGATCAGCTCGTTTGCGACCGCGATCATCGTCAGGTAGTCCTCTCCGGGGGCCGAGCCGGCGATGTAGCCCTGCAGGGGCAGGTGCAGACAGATGCCGACTTCACCCCTGCCCTCGCCGAAGAAGATCTTGTCCGGGTTGAACAACCCGGCCATCGGACGTTTCTCGAAGAATAGCATATCAGCAGAGCTTAGCCGCTGCGCGGTTCGCCGTCAAACTCAGGACGCGGCCGGGTACTTGAGCTTGCCCGCCTTGTGCCGCTCGCCCAGCACCTTGAGCATGTCCTGCGTCATCGCCGGCAGGTCGAACGCCGGCTTCCAGCCCCACTCCTCGCGCGCCGCAGAGTCGTCCAACGACTGGGGCCACGAATCGGCGATGGCCTGACGGAAGTCCGGCTCGTACGTACAGGTGAAGCCCGGTATGTGCTTGCGGATCTCCGCGGCCAGTTCGCCGGCCGAGAAGCTCATCGCGCCGACGTTGAAGTCGTTGTGGTGCTTCAGCCTGGCGAAGTCCGCCTCGGCCAGGTCGATGGTCGACTTGATGCAGTCCGGCATGTACATCATCGGCAGGCGCGTGTCCTCGCGGACGAAGCACTTGTACTTGCCGAAGACAACCGCTTCAAAGTAGATGGCGACGGCGAAGTCGGTAGTCCCGCCGCCGGGCAGGGTTTCGTAAGAGATGATGCCCGGGTAACGCAGACCCCGCACGTCGAGGCCGAACCGGCGCACGTAGTAGTCGGCCAGCAGTTCGCCCGCCACCTTGGTCACGCCGTACATCGTCCGGGGCTTGAGAATGGTGTCGTTGGGCGTGTTGACCCGCGGCGTCTCCGGCCCGAATGCCGCGATAGAACTCGGCACGATGACACGCGCCATCTCGTGGTCCCGGGCGATCTCAAGGACGTTGTACAGGCCGTTGATGTTCACGTCCCAGCACAGCGCCGGGTTCTTCTCGCCGACCGCGGAAAGGATCGCCGCCATGTGGTAGACGGTGTCGATGTCGTGCTTCTTCACGACTTCCTCGACCGACGCCCGTTCGTTGACGTTGATGAAGTAGAACGGGCCCGAGTTCTTCAGCTCCTCGCTGGGCGCGGTCTTGCGGCCGGTGGCGACGACGTTGTCGGCGCCGTAACGCTGGCGCAATGCCATGGTCAACTCCGAGCCGATCTGGCCGACCGAGCCGGTGACCAGGATGCGCTTCATTTCTTTCTTGTATGCCATTCAATAAGCTCCTTTTGAACCATGCCTTTGGACTGGCCGAACTATACCGGCAGGGCCGGTCAAGTCAAAGGGAAAATGACTCTGCGCCCGGCTGGACAGCGCGGCATCGACCATTATACTGACCCGACCGAGCTCGATGGTGAGTGTAGCTCAATTGGTTAGAGTACCTGACTGTGGCTCAGGATGCTGGGGGTTCAAGTCCCCTCACTCACCCTGGTGTGGTTGGAGCGGAGGTGAGCCGGGCTTGCCTTTGCGCGCGATGACGGTACACTGCTCCCGGTCTTGGCGCCCGTAGCTCAACTGGACAGAGCGTCGGGCTTCGAACCCGCAGGCTGCGCGTTCGAGTCGCGCCGGGCGCAGTTTCGACAATTGGACCCGACCGCCGGGCCGAGCCCGGCCGGCAGCCGGGAAACGGCATTGTGCCCCGCTAGCTCAACCTGGCAGAGCAACGGATTCTTAATCCGTGGGTTACAGGTTCAATTCCTGTGCGGGGTACTTTCCTTTTGGCCCCAATGAAGGGAGCTGACAGTGAGCGACAACGAACTGCGCACCGAAGGCCTGTCACCGGCGCTCGCCGAGCGCTTCGGGACGCTCGTCGATATCCTCTATCTGACCCAGGTCGTCTGGCTCTACGTGTTCGCCGCCATCTACCCGTTCATGGGCCTGTTCTACGGCATCCTCTTCCTGGTCGGCGCCAAGGGCGACAAGACGAAGAAGATGGGCAAGATCCTGCTGATACTCGGCATCATCAACACCGTGCTCTTCATCATCGCGGTCGGGGTGATGATCGCGCTCGGCGCGGTCGGCGCTCTCGCCGGCCTCGGAGACTGAGCCGATGACCGCCCTCCTCCTGCTCGCCGCGCTCGGTTCGCTCTACGTCCGCACCCCGGCTGCTGCCGAGCCGCCGGAACTCGCCACGCGCCATGCCTGGGTCTACTTCACGGACAAAGGCATCTACAACGACGCCCAGTACTCGGCCGCGCTCGACGCGATGACCGCTGCGGACCGTCCGGCCCGGGCTCGCCGCGCCGCGCTCGACTTCGACGATATCCCGGTGCGCGAGTCCTACATCCGGCAGGTCGAGGCGCTGGGAGCCCGCCGCCGAACCGTGTCGAAGTGGCTGAACGCCGCGAGCTTCGACCTTGCCCCGAGCCTGGCCGGGCAGGTCGCCCGCCTGCCCTTCGTGCACGCGGTCCGGCCGGTTGCCGAGCGCACAACCCGCGAGGAGTCGTTCTCGCTCGGCCGCGCGGGCGATGTTGACCGGTTCCGCGCCATCGACACGGCCTATGCCCGCCGCTTCTACGGCCCGTCCTACGACCAGGCCCAGATGATGGGCGTGCCCGCGGTCGCCGATATGGGCTATACCGGGTCGGGCGTCAAACTGGCGATGTTCGACTCGGGTCTGCGACTGGTCAACAAGGCGGTTACGCGGATGCGCATCGGCGCGCAGCGCGACTTCCTTTCCGGCGACAACTTCCAGCGGGCCAGGGGGTCCGAAGGCTGGATCGCGAGCCCGGTCGATCGCCTGCGCTACCAGGGCCTGGTCGCCGGCCCGACCCTGCAGCCGGTTGACTCGTTCGGCGGGTCGAACCGGCCGATACTCCTGACGTTCTGTGCCGACTCCTTCGCCTACGCCTACAACCCGCCGCGCCGGATGCTGTTCTCCAGCTTCACCACCGACAACGGCGTCAACTGGTCTGCACCCCGGCCCATCCACGCCTGCCAACCGTTCACCCAGACCGTTGAACATACGGCGATGGCCGGCCGGGGCGAGGTGAGCTACCTCGCCTACAACGACCTGACGGAAATCTATGGCCCGGCCGTGGCCAACCTCTACCTCGGCTGGTTCACCGGCACCGACTGGGCCGGGTCGCCGCGCTACGTGGGCCGGGGCCGCTGGCCCAGCCTGGCCGCAGTGGACGATACGCTCTACCTTGCCTCGGTCCGCTCCGACTCGTCGATGGGCATCATCAAGTACTCAATCACCGACCCCGACCCGGCGGTCTACTTCAACACGACCGTGCCGACCGGCCAGCGGGTCAGCCACCCGCAGGCCGGTCGGCACGGTCGTGTTGAAGTAGACCGCCGGGTCGGGGTCGGTGATTGAGTACTTGATGATGC
>JAWOHG010000142.1:0-5075 GCA_046485245.1 bacterium | reverse complement strand
CCACGAGTTCCTTGCCTACTCCGCTCTCGCCGGTTATGAGGACGCTGGCGGTAGTCGGGGCGACGCGGTCGATGAGGTCCCGGACGCGTTGCAGCGCCGGTGAGTCGCCGACCATTCTGAACTGCCCTTCCAATTCCTGGCGGAGCCGCCCCACTTGTCGGTGCAACCGACCGGACGTCAGGGTACTCTTGGCCGTGAATTGAACGAGGCTTTGGGTCTTTGCATCGGCTTCCCTGAGCGCCGCCACGCTGGCCGCCAACGCCCGGCGCTGAGCCTGGAGGTGCTGGATTACCTCGCGGGAGGCTTCGAGGTGCGCGGGGTCGGCTCCCAGGAGACAGACGACCGCCCCGCCGGGCTGTTCCAGCAGGCCGGCCCAGGCGGGGACCGGTATCGACTCGCCATCCTCTCCGGCCAGCACGAGTTGCGCTTTGGTCGGGCCCTGTCGAGCCGTGTCGAGCAGGTTGAGCAGTTCCTGCTGATGGTCGGGATGGACATGCGGGGCGAATGACCGGCCGACGAACTGCTCGAGCGGAACCCCGAGCATGCGGGCCAGGGCCTTGTTGGCAAAGAGGGCCGTCCCGTCCGGGGCTACGGCCAGCCCGGCTTCACTCAACGTCTCGATCGTGAGGCGATAGGCGTCCTCGCTCTGGTCGAGCGGGAGTATCTGGTCGCCCCAGCCTCCGGAAACGACCACGGCGTCCACCTCGCCCTCGCGAATCGCGCGGAGCGTATCCTCTGCTTCGACCAGCCGGCTCCGGACCTCCTCGAGCTGCGCGCGCAGCTCCGCTGAAGACTCCTTCCGGCGTTCGGTCATTCCCCTGTCCCGGCGTCCGTACTCCGTCCTCCGTCCTCCGTCCTGCGGGTCTTCATCTCGGCCGCAGGTCGAGACCGACCAGGACTCGTTCGCGGTTCGACAGGTCGCCGATGATCTTGCGGACCGGTTCCGGCAGCTTGCGCACCAGGGTCGGCACCGCCACAATCTGGTCGCCCCGCGCCAGGCGCGGGTTGCGCAACAGGTCAACTACCTCGATGCTGTACACGCCGTGCAGGTTTTCTTCGCAGACCTGCTTCAGGTTCTCAAGGGCCTTCACCGCCCGGGGCGTGTAGCCCGCGATGTAGAGTTTCAGGTCCCACGTCTCAGGCTTGGAGCCTGGTGCTGCTTTGGTCATGCGGCGTCCCCTTCTCGGTCGCGGTCGGCCGTCCGGACACGGGCCCGGCCTTTAGTGTCACGGCGCGCGACGGCGCCGCGCGCCCGCTCCTGCCTGGCGTCCGTGGCCATTTCCTGCTTCAGCCCGGCAAGCCGGGATTGCAGTGTCCGCACCTCGGCTTCCAGCGCACTCTGCTCGTGGGTGATTTCCTGCTGCCGGCGGCGGGAGGCCTGGGCGGCGGCGACCGCGGCGGCCTTGTCGAGCGACTCCTGGATGGCGCGGGCGGAGCCGGTGCGGACCACGCCGCCGCCGGTATAGACGTCCATCAGTTTGATGCCGTCGTCGGTGAGCATGAATTCGCGCAACTGGTTGGAGTGCGCCATGCCCCGGCTCTTGAGCACGTACAGGACACGGTTGCGCTCGCCGGCCGACTCGACCATCTGCAGCAGGAGCCAGGTATCCATCAGCGAGGAGATGCTGATGTCGGTCTTGTCGAGGGCGGCGCCGCCTTCGGTCAGGCTGGTGAACAGCGTGGTTATGCCCCGGCTCTTGAGGAAATCGACCACCCTCATCAGCATCGACTTGACCTCGCCCGGTTCGCCGATGCTGGTCAGGCCGGTTATCGGGTCCATCACCACGGCGTCGGGGCGCCACCGGGCGACGAGTCCGTGAAGAGTGACCAGGTGGCTCTCCAGCCCGTAGAGCGTCGGCCGGACCGAGTGAAACCGCAGGCGGCCGTCGCGGATATACGGGCCGAGGCGGAAGCCGATTGACCCCATGTTGCGGACAATCTGGTCGGGCGACTCCTCGAACGAGTAGTAGAGGCACCGGCCGCCGCGCCGGCAGACGCCGTCCATGAACGCGGTGGCGATGCTGGTCTTGCCCGCCCCGGCGGTGCCGCTGATGAGGACGCTGCTGCCCTGCCAGTAGCCCTTCCCGGTCATCATCGTATCCAGGCGCGGAATACCGGTGGAGACGCGCCGGTCGGAAACGCGGTGGCAGAGCCCGAGCGAAGTGATGGGCAGGACGCTCAGGCCGTGCTCGTCGATCATCGTCGGGTACTCGTTCGTGCCGTGAGCGCTGCCGCGGTAC
This sequence comes from bacterium, assembly GCA_046485245.1. Lineage (GTDB taxonomy): Bacteria > Hydrothermota > Tepidihabitantia > Tepidihabitantales > Tepidihabitantaceae > CBFGJX01. The sequence goes on along the minus strand of JAWOHG010000142.1, from coordinate 2,835 downwards.
TTCACGACCCGGAGCCGGCGCGTGGCGACCTGGTTGCTCACGCGGTGGTCGAGGACGATGACGCAGTCGCTGACGTATTCTTCCAGGCCGTAGCGGGTGAGTTGGCCTTCCTGGCCCCGCTCGGCGGTAATCACCGCCGTGACGCCCCGTTCCTTCAGCCAGCGGAACAGCCGGCGCAGTTCGGCGCGCAGTATGCCCTCGTTGGGCAGGCTGGAGAAGAGCGATTCGATGGTGTCGAGCGCGACGCGTTTCGCGTGCACTTCGTCAATCATCGAGCCCAGGCGGAGGAACAGCCCTTCGAGGTCGTATTCGCCGGTCTCCTCGATTTCGCTGCGCTCGACGCGGACATAGTCCACCGCCAGCTTCTTGCGCCGGATGAGCGAAGGCAGGTCGAACCCGAGACTGGCGACGTTGCTGGCGAGTTCGGCCACGGTCTCCTCGAAAGCCATGAACACGCCGGGCTCGCCGAAATCCCGCGCGCCCCGGACGATGAACTCCATCGCCATCAACGTCTTACCGCAGCCGGCGCCGCCGCAGATAAGCGTCGGCCGGCCGCGCGGCAATCCGCCCTCGGTGACGTCATCCAGCCCGCGAATGCCGGTCGGGCATTTCGCGAGTGGCTTCAGGGTGCCGGCCTTGACCGGCCCGCCTTCCGGGGCCCTGCGTGCAGGTTTTCCTCTCTTGGTCATATCGATTCCCTCCAACATTGACGGTGGGTGGATGCGCGGCGCCGCGGTCCGCACCGCCCGGCCGGGCCGCCGGTCGAGAACAGCCGGCAGTCATATCCTCCGCCCGCCGGCAGTGTATCCAGCGCTGACCCCGCCTTGGGGTCTCCGGACACGACGCACACAGACTTCTTCACGATGTTCTCCCGGTAACGCCTCCGTGCATACCACCGGCCGGGCCTGCGAAGCCCGCGCACCGGTCACTGCGCACTAATGCCGGCCGCCGATGCGGCTCACACCACCCTGCCATTGATCGCGCCATCTCAGCCTCAATCTTATGTCTCAGGAAACCCGTGTCAATAGCCAGGGTGAAGCCGCTGCAGAGGGGACGCCGGCGGCTATTCAGCCCGGCAGCTCTTCGCGCGTGACGCGGCCGGCGGTTTGACAGCCCCCGCGGGAGAATGGGGTGACCGTATATGCTGCTTGACTTCGGGAACGCCGCGATGCGAACCGCGGTCTACGAGAAGCTGCCCGACGGCAGCTTCGCCGGTTCAATCAGGCGCTGCCCGGGTGTGGTTGCCTTCGCCGCGACGCTCTACCAGTGCCGGGAAGAACTGCGCTCGACGCTGGAGGACCGGCTCATCGTCAAACTGCGCCACGGCGACCGCCTGCCCGTGCTCGGCGGAGTCAACCTCAACCGCGACCGCCTCGGTCTTGAAGTCCGGGACGCCGCCTATCCGCGTCCGGACAGCGCCGATGTGGTGCCCGGGACTGACTTCTTTACGTGGTCCGTCTGGCGCCGGTGGCCAAGCATCAGCCCGACGAGCAGGCCGCCCACCGCCGCGCCGCCGACGTAGTACCACGGGTGCCTGCGCACCGAATGGTTAACGGTCTTGGCGGCCAGTTGCGACACTTCGCCGACCTCCCGGACCTGCTCCTTGACCCGCTTGGCCGACGCGTGGGCCGCTCCGCCGACCGCCGACTTGAGGTCGGTGTACTTCGCCGCAAACGGCTTCTGCAGGTCCCCGCGCCGGTCCTTTGCGGCCTCGTTCAGGTGGGTCAGGGCCTCGTCGGGCTTCTCGGTAGTGACTGTTGCGTGCGTCATGGTTTCTCCTTCATTTCTGTCGTTTGTTGCCGACCGTTCCGCGGTCTTGTCGATGGTCAAATCTGTCTCCACAGCGGCCAGACTCTCCGCGGAGTCACCAGCCGAGCGACGACCACGATGAGCGCGATCACGACCAGCAAGTGAATCAGCGGTGTGGTGATGTTGAACGCGAAAAAGCCCAGCGCCCACAGGACCAGCAGTGTTATGGCTACTGTCCAGGACATGCGTCTACCCGCCTTTCCTCGTTGCGAACTTCACGGTCAAGGTGTCTTCTTGCCTTCACCAACCGGTAGATAATGAGCCCAAGGCCGACGACTGCAGCAGGCTGTTCGTGTGCCGGAGCACGTCGCCGTGGAGACTTTCAAGCACAATAAGTGGGGTCGGCAAGCCGACGGTTTGGAGGCATATGATTCTCCGACAGCCGCCGACCCCGTGCGGGCGGTGGCGTGATTGCCCACCCAATCAGCCATGGTGAACGTGACAGCTTACAGTGTGGAACGAGTACCGTATGGTAGGTACTGTGCGCTGCCATTCCCTTGTTCAACTCACTTCCTTCAACCAATCGCATATCTGCACGTTGCGTGCCAGCGCTGGACCCACGGCGAGTGTCCCCTCGTCGGCCTGGTCCGGCGGGGCGCGCGCAGCAGCCGGGGCGCACCGACCGCCAAGGCGCCTCAAATCAGCACCTTCCGTACCGTGAGGCCAGGGGACGCTGCAGCGTGGTTAACGGCTCGTGGCAGGGCAGGGATGCGAATCAGGCGTGGTGACGTGGCACCAGCAATGGAGTGAAAACCGTCTCCCCCGGGAGTCACGCATTCTCCCGGTGGTGACAATTAATCGGGGACGCTACCCGTTTTCTTGACAGGCGGGTGCGCATTCAAGCTCGAAGTGCAACAAAGCGGGCGGCGGCCTCTAGCGGTGTTTTGTAGCCCAAGCATTTCATCGGGCGGGTGTTGATGGCCAGTTCGACCCGCTCGATCTCGGCCTGAGTCAGCTTAGCGAAATCAGTCCCCTTGGGAAAGTAGCGCCGGACCATGCCGTTGCGGTTCTCGTTGGTGCCGCGCT
>JAWOHG010000129.1:0-3130 GCA_046485245.1 bacterium | reverse complement strand
CCGGCCGGATGTGCTTGCCCGGCCCGAGCGCGGCGTAGCGCATCGCCAGGGCCAGCCGCGCCGGCACCTCGTGGCCGAACCGCAGGATGCGGTCCAGTTCCCTGTCGATCAGCTTGCGGTCGGCGACCAGCGCCGCCCTGACGTCCGGCACCTTCACGGTTTCCCTCCCACGTTCTCGGCCGCGGTCACGGTGTTGCACAGAAGCATCGCCACGGTCATCGGCCCGACCCCGCCCGGCACCGGCGTTATCGCCGAGGCGCGCGGCGCCACCGAGGCGAAGTCGGCGTCGCCGACCAGCCGGCAGCCCTCCGGCGTGTCCAGGCGCGTGATGCCCGCGTCGATGACGACCACGCCCTCGCTCACCATCTCGCCGGTCACCAGCCCGGCCTTGCCCGTCGCAAGCACCAGTATCTCGGCCGTGCGCGTCACCGCGCCGAGGTCGGCGGTCCGCGTGTGGCACACCGTCACGGTCGCGTCGGCCCGCTCCCCGCGCAGCATCAGCAGGTTGGCCAGGGGCCGCCCGACCAGCTCGCTCCGGCCGACCACGACCACGCGCCGGCCGGTGATGGGGATACTCGAGCGCACGAGCAGCTCGATGATGCCCAGCGGCGTTGCCGGCTTGAAACCCGCGCGGCCCGACACCAGCGCCCCGGCGCTCCAGGTCGTCAGCCCGTCCGCGTCCTTGCGCGGGTCGAGCCGGTCCAGCACCGCGTGCGGGTCGATTCCCTTCGGCAGGGGCAACTGCACGATGACGCCGTGCACCGCCGGGTCGTGGTTCCACTCCTCCACCGCCGCTATGCAGTCGGCCAGGCCGGCTGTCGCGGGCAGTCGCCGGGTCGAGCAGGCGATGCCGGCCTGTGCGCTCGCCTTCTCCTTCGAGCCGACGTACACGTCCGACGCCGGGTCCTCCCCGACGTGCAGGATGCGCAGGCCGGGCGTGATGCCCCTTGCCCCGAGCCGCGCCACGCGCGCCTTCACCTCAGCGCGCACCTGCCGCGCTATCGCCTTGCCGTCGATTATCAGCGGTTGTGTCACGGGATTGTGCCGAAGCGAAACCCGGCCCGCCGGGGCCGATGTTTTGTGCGGGCCTGGTTGTCTGCCGGGCCGCCGTCCGTTGAGGGCCGCGGCCGGCCTGCGTTGGTTGCGTCCATTCAGGACGAAATGCGCGTTAGGGGCTCCTTTCGCCTGACTGAATTCTGTCGGAAAACGCCGACCGGGTCAATACCCGCTCTGGGGTGCTGACCCGGTCGCACAAACCCGAATCGCGGCCTACTCGGTCGGGTCGACCGCGATAAACAGCGTCGAAGCGCCGCGCCGCACGCGCAGCAGCACCGGCTTGTCCGACTTGCGCTGCTCGCGCACCGAACGGGCAAACCCGGCCGCGCTGCTCACCGGCTCGCCCGCCACCTGAAGCACGATGTCGCCGCGCATCACCCCGGCCTCCTCCGCGGCGCTGCCCGTCTCCACCCGCTCGACGATGACCCCGCCGGTCTCCAGCTTCGCCTCGGCTCGCTCGTCGCCGGTCAGGTTGCGCACGGCCAGCCCGAGCCAGCCGCCGTCCTCTTCCTCGGGTGCGACCTCGGCCTGCGGCTCATCCTCGGGGAACTCCACCAGCTTCACCGTCCTGGTCAACTGCTTGCCGTCGCGCACGACCACGATCGACACGCTCGCGCCCGGTGCGAGCGCGGCCACGTCGCGCCGGAACTGCTCGATGCCGTCGGTCTTGGTGCCGTCGACCTTGATGATGACGTCGCCGGCCTTCAGCCCGGCCCGCTCGGCCGGCGCACCGGCAACCACCTCGCTGACCAACACGCCCTTGGCGTCGGCCAGGCCCATCGCCTTGCGGATGGACTCGGTCACCTCCTGCGGCCTGATGCCCATGTAACCGCGCACGACCTTGCCCCGCGTGATGAGCTGCTCGACCACCGGCTGGACCAGCCCGATGGGCACCGCGAACCCGATGCCCACGTTCGTGCCGGTCGGCGACCGGATCGCCGAATTGATGCCGATGAGCTCGCCCTTGATGTTCACCAGCGCGCCGCCCGAGTTGCCCGGGTTGATGGACGCGTCGGTCTGGATGAAATCCTGGTAGCTCGGGCCCTCGCGCAGCGGCAGGCCCGACCGGCTCTTGGCCGAGATGACCCCGACCGTCACGGTGCCGTCCAGGCCGAACGGGTTGCCGACCGCGATGGCCCATTCCCCGACCCGGATGTCGGCCGGGTTGGCCAGGGCCACGCCCTGCAGCGGCTTGTCGGTCTCCACCTTCAGCACGGCGAGGTCGGTCTTCGGGTCGCGGCCCACCACCTTCACGTCCTTGCCCTTCAACTCGGTGCCGTCGTGCAGGCGCACCGCGATGCGGTCATACCCCGCGACCACGTGGTTGTTCGTCACGATGTAGCCGTCCGGGCTGATTATGACGCCCGAGCCCAGCGCGTTCGCCTGCCGCTCCTGCGGCATGTCCGGGAACTCGCGGAAAAAGTCGCGGAACAGCTCCTCGAACGGGCTGCCCGGCTGGGGCTGGACGCGGTTGGGGCGCTGGCTGGCCCGCACGGTGCGCTCGGCCGAGATGTGCACCACGGCCGGCTGCACCAGCTCGGCCACCCGCACGAATGGGCTGCGCTCGTCGGCTGTCAGCCCGGTCGCGGCCTGGGCAAACTGGAAGTCGGCGGCCCGCGCCGGCTGCGGGGTCAGGTTGAGCACGCCGGCGGTAACCAGGCCGATGACGAAGGCCGCGAGCACGGCCGGCGCCACTATCGCGCCGACCAGTCCGAGAGATATCTTCCTGCGCATTTCACCACTCCTCTGCTAATCCGGGTTTTGAGCATAACGGCATAGTCGATACTTGTTTGACGCAGCGGACCGGCCCGCGGTTTCTCTGCTCTGCTAGCCGCGCCCGGCGCGGTTCAGCGCCGCCAGCACCGCCGCGACATCCTTGCCGTGCCGCTCGCACAACTCGCCGACCGTGCCCCAGGCCGGCTCGCCGCAGACAAAACACGGCAGGCCCAGCTCGACAAACACCCCGGCCGTTCCCGGCGCCTGCGCCAGCACGTCCTCGACCGTCGTCTCGGCGGTGAGCTTCACTCTGGACCCCGTTCAGGCTGCTTCCGGCTCACGGCTGACAGCTGACGGC
>JAWOHG010000094.1:0-6087 GCA_046485245.1 bacterium | reverse complement strand
GAGAAGCCAAGGTCAGCGTCCGCCCCCTGGCCCCTGAACCCTGTTCCCCGAACCCTGCCTGCCTTACTTCCTGGCGTACTCGTAGAATCCCTTGCCGCTCTTGCGTCCGAGCCACCCGGCCGCGACCATCCGCTTGAGCAGCGGACAGGCCCGGTACTTGGTGTCGCCGAGGTCGGTGTGGAGAACGTTGAGGATGGCCAGGCACACGTCCAGCCCGATGAGGTCGGCCAGCGCCAGCGGCCCGATTGGGTGGTTCATCCCTAGCTTCATCACTTCGTCAATGGCGGCCGCGTCAGCCACGCCCGACTCGAGACAGAACACCGCCTCGTTGATCATCGGCAGGAGCACGCGGTTGGACACGAACCCGGGCGAGTCGTTGACCACGACCGGGGTCTTGCCCAGTTCCCTTGAGAGTTGGACGATCTCGTCGGTTACCGCCGGGTCGGTCGCGATGCCCTTGACCACCTCGACGAGCTGCATCAGCGGCACCGGGTTCATGAAGTGCATCCCGATGACCCTGGTCGGCCGCTTCGTGGCCCCGGCTATGGCAGTGATGCTGATGGTGGAGGTGTTGGACGCGAGAACCGTGTCCGGCGGGCAGACCGAGTCCAGCTCGGCGAAGATCTTCTTCTTCAGCTCGAAGTTCTCGGTCGCTGCCTCGACCACGAGGCCGCAGTCCTTGTGGGCATCGAGTACCAGCGCGGTCTTGATGCGCGTCTTCACGGTCTCGGCCGCGTCGCCCATCATCTTGCCCTTCTCGACCATCTTGGCCAGGGACTTGGCAATCGTGCCCACGCCGCGGTCCAGGAACTTCTGGTCCACGTCGGTCATCACGACCTCGTGCCCGGCCATCGCGAACACCTGGGCGATGCCGTTGCCCATCGTGCCCGCGCCGATTACGCCGACCTTCTTCTTACTCACGGAATCCTCCTCTTGGGTTTTTTCCTGCGCCTATGCTAGACGAAAGCCCTGCCTGGTCAAGCGGCCCGAACAGCGGCGGGGGGCCCGAGGGCCCGCCGCCATATCCTTGACTCGTGACTACTGCAGTTTGACTGTCTTCTGCACGACGCTTTCACCGTCGGCGTCGAGCCGGTAGAAGTACACGCCCTGGGCCACGGACCGGCCCGCGTCGTCCCGCCCATTCCACTCAGCGGAGTGGACACCAGCCGGCCTGACACCGCTGTAGAGCGTGGCCACGCGACGGCCGCCGAGGTCATACACCCCGAGTTCGACCCGGGCCTCGCGCGGCAGCGCATAGGCCAGCGCGGCCGTACCGCGGAACGGGTTGCGCGCAGCCCGTGCGAATCCGAACCGCGCCGGGATGCGGCCGGCCTCAGACTCGACCAACCCGGTCTGCATTCGCGGCGGGTCAGACGTGTACTTGACCGCCATGCCCGGCGCGAGCGGGGCCGCGCCGCGATGGTAGTCGCCGTTGTAGGCGTACTGGATGAAGACTGACTGACCCGGTGCCTGTTCGCCCACGGTCGATGACGAGAAGCCGTTCGCGGTCAGGTACTGCACCACGGCTTCGCAGTTGCCGTCGGCCGCGGCCAGCGTCGTGTCGTAGAGAATGACCTGGTTCTTCTCGAAGGTCGTGCGGCTGGAGTAGTAGGCGACCGAGTCCCACTCGACGATGAACCGGTGGTTCGCCGCGTCGTGGTACCACCACACGCCGCCGCCGGTCGGCGGGTACAGGTCGTCCCAGTTCACAAAGAACGCCGGCGGCAGGCTGGTGGCCGGCAGGGCCGTGTTGGAGTATGCCGACGAGGTCGTCGACCCGAGCCCGACCCAGCCGTTGCCGCAGATTGACACTTGGGTGTAGTTCTGGCCGTAGTACCGGAACGGCCCAAACGCGGTCGGCAGGTTGACAACCACCGTCTGGTCATCGGTCAGGGTCAGCCGCATGCCGACGCCGTTGATTTCGGCCCACTCGAAAACCGGCGCCTCGGTGTACATCACGTCGGTCGCATCATAGGCCCAGTACTGCGTCGGGGTACGCGGGCCGTCCGGAATCGGGTCCATCGAGCGAATGACCCCGACGCCGATATCGAACGAGCGCACCACGGTTGCGCCGCCGCTGCTGATGTAAAGCGTGCAGGGCAGCGAAGTCTCGCGCGGAATCGCCGCGTCGGCGTGGATGCGGAACCGGTCGGCGTTGTTGTTGCCGGTCGTGTCCCGGGGTATCGAGCCGAAGCCGCCGGTCGAGTCCAGTACCGTCAGGCGCGCGTCGCCCGAGCGCAGGACGGCCGTCACGCCGTAAGCGTTGCCCAACCCGACGTTGCGCAGGGTGACGATGATGTCGCAGTCCTCGCCCGGGTCGACCATGCCGTTGCCGTTTCCGCCCGGCGGCGGGTCATCCGGCTGGTAAGCCGAGTAGGTCAGCTCGGGAGCGCCCACGACCAGCGTGACCGGTGCGGTCCAGGTCGTATCACGGCTGTCCTTGACCACGAGCGTGAAGCGCAGGGCGTGGCGGTTGGTGCAGGCCGGCGCCACGGTGAACCCGAACCCGGACGCGCCGGTGTACGCCGAATCACCCGCCCCGACGTTACCGAAAGTCTTGGCCGAGTCGGTCACGGTCGCCCACGGGTCGGTCGTGCGCAGCCAGCCGCGCACGTCCTGGGCCTGGGCGTTGCCCCAGTTCTTGACCCAGGTCGGCAGGACGATGGCCTCGCCGGGGTTGACGATACCGTCGTTGTTGCCGCCGACCGAGTCGTTCACGACGCTGCGCAGGTAGATGACGTACGGCCCGCTCGACGGCAGGGCCATGGTCACGCCCTCGTAGGTCGCAAGGTTATGCCCGGTCACGGTCACGACGATCGAGTCGGGCGCGAGCGTGGTAATCGGCAACGTGGCATTGCCCGCCGCGTCGGTGTAGGCCGCGGCGTGGATGGTCGTATCACCGCGGGCAGTGAGGCAGACCAGTGCACCCTCGACCGGGCTGCCGCCCGCCGTGACGCCAACCGGCACCGAGAACGCACCCACCGGGATGACCGGCGGGTGCTGGACCGCGATGGCGGCGGGCTCGAGCCAGTACACGTCGATGGCGCCATCGCCGATGCAGTTGTACATCTCGAGGTAGCGCCGGGTCATCCCGCTCGCCCCCATCTGCGCGAAGTAATGGACCTTCGCCTTATTGTAGGCGGCCATGATGTAGGTCACCGACGAGTCGTACATCCAATCGAACACCCGGCGCTCCAGCGTGTCGTCCTCGGTCCAGTACGAGTTGACCGACGACGCGATGTGGGCGATGGCCCCGCGCTTGCCGCTGCGAATCCACGTCTCGGAGAAGCACTCGGGGTAGCTCGAAGACGCGAAGTTTCCCGACACGCAGGCATAGGTTTGCACGTAGGGCACCATCTCGACGTTGGTCAGGGCTCGAACGTTGGCGCTGGTGAAGTTGGGGTCGGCCCAGGAGTTCTCCGAGCCGTGACCGGAGTAAGTGACCCAGGCGCGGCCGGTGTTGAGCGCGTCCACTATCGGTGTGCCTGAAGAGTAGTACAGCCAGATGGAGTCGCAGGTCACGCCGTAGGGTCGGAGCTTGGCCATCACGTAGCGGTGCGTGCCCTCGGCGACCTGGTGGTTGCCGCCGTCGCTGGAGGCGATGAAATAGGCTTTCTGCAGCCAGGACCGGCCGACCGACCACTCGTTGCGCTCGTAGGTGAGAATCTTCTGGACGAGCGAGTCGAGCTGGGCCGCGCTGGTCACAGAGGCACGGGCCAGGTCGATGTCGGGCAGGTAGTCCGAACCCGAGACCATCGAGTAGTTCAGGTCGGTAGGCGGCGTGCCCGTGCCCCCGCCCGTGAAGTAGCCGATGCGGTCCACGTCACCAACGAGCAACACGTAGCTGGGCGGAACCGGCCAGTTGTCGTAGGCGTCCTGGATGAATGCCCTGACCTGAGCTGACTGGCCGCCGCCGACCTGGGTCAGCGTGCGCACGGACACGTTCCAGCCCTTCTGCCGGCGCCACTGCGCCAGGGGCTGGATGTTGGCCAGCCACTCGTCCGGCACGATGACCAGGTACCCCAACGGCAGTGCCGGCGGGTCGTCGACGCGGAACGCGTCCCGGTTGATGACGATGCCGTCAAGGCGGTCAATGAAGGTCGGCGAGTCGTACCGCAGGGCGGCGGCGCGGGTTCGCACCCAGTCTGCGCCGGTCCAGTTCACGTCGACCGAGAACTCGGTCGCGTACTCCAGCCGGCCGCTCGTCGCGTCATAGCGGAACGGGCAAACCTCGATGGCCGCGATGCGGTGCCCGCGGACCTCGGCAATCTCGGCGACCCGGGCGAACGGCTCGACCACTGTCCCGTAAGCTTTGGCGTCGTAGCGATAGGCCGGTACGGGGCCGCTCTTGGGCACGGGTTCCTGTCGCGGTTCGAGCGGCAGGTCGAGAGCCTGTGCTGCGAATCTGCCAAACCGCGGCTCAACCGTCACGGTTGCGCCGAAGGGAATCTCGATCAGGCGCCGCACGACCGGCACGTCGGGCGCGCCGAACTCGGCGGTCGCGGTGAGCTCGGCCAGGCCCAGCCGGTAGAAGGCGCCGGCATCGGTCTGGACCCGCTCCAGCGCGGGTTGCGGCATCGCGACCGAGATCGTGCCGCCATCAACGGCGTCCTGCCACGTGACGCCGGCGGCAAACGTCAGCGCGAACAGCGCACCGACCAGGCACAAGGTCTTACGCATCCAGAAACCTCCTGAGAGTAACGGGCTTGTCGTCGACAAAGAATGCGGCCGGTCGGGGGATGGCAATGCCATGCCCCTGCCGGCTCGTGTCTGATTATAGGAGGCTTCGCGGTCCAGTCAATCTGCGACCGGGGGCGCGTTGACACCCGGCCGGCGTCGTCCTACGATGTTGCAGGCAATCAACCTGGAGGTAAATGTGAAGCACGCCGTCCTGCTCTTCCTTACCCTCGTCGCTGTCGCCTTTGCCGACCCGCCCTGGTCGGCCGCGGTCAAAGCCGCGGACGTCGGCGACACCATCAACGAAGGCGAGTCCGCGATCGCCTTCGACGACGACTACGTCTACTGCGTCTCCAACTGCGCCGAGCGCAGCCGCGTCTCGGTCATCCCCTACGGCCGCTCCACCGACGGCGGCGCGACCTGGACGACGACTTGGTGGCGCGACCCGTCCGGCCCGGCGACCTGGCTCTCCGACCCGGTCATCATCACCGACGACACCGGCTACGTCCACCTGTTCGTCCAGTTCTCGACCAACCTCATCCGTCACTACCTGTCGACCGACCACGGCCTGACCTGGATTGACACGTCCGACGTCAGCGTGCCGGGCGTGACCGTGGACAAACCCTGGGCCTGCCACTACGGCAACACCATCTACATCTGCTGGCAGCAGCTCAGCACGCCGACCGGCATCATGCTCGCGCGGTCCAGTGACGGCGGCCGGACGTGGACCCGCGCCATCATCGACACCCGGCTCTACATAACCGGCATCGACGTCAGCCCGTCCGGCATCCTGTATGTCTGCCTGCGCACGTCAGGCGGCGGGCTCTACTTCTTCAAGTCCACCGACGGCGGCAACACCTGGCCGACCGACCTCAAGCGGACTCTCGACACGCAATGCCAATACACCTCGGGCTGGGGCGACCGCGCACCGATGCCGTGCATCGCCGCGCCGACCGACGACAACGTTGTCGTGACCATCGTGGACCAGCGCTACGGCAACTGGGACGTGCTCTACACCCGCTCGACCGACGCGGGCAACACCTGGTCGGCGCTCGCGCAGCTGCCCGACTCGACCGCGGGCGCGCAATGCAAGGGCTGGCTCGAGGCCGACTGCTACGGCGGCCTGCACTCGCTGTGGTACCACACACCGTCCTGGCCGACCAGCAACTCCTCGCGCTGGTCGGTCCGCTACCGGTACTCGAGCGACTTCGGCGCGACCTGGCGCCCCAGCATCCGCCTGAACGACACGACCTTCACCAGCCCGGTCGATTTCATGGGTGAGTACCACATCATGCAGTCAGACTCGACCTGGCTGCGCTGCGTCTGGGCCGACGGCCGCGAGGGCGACCTCGACCTCTGGTACTCCCAGGCGCGGCTCGACGCCATCGGCGTCACGGAGAAACCCCGCGG
>JAWOHG010000313.1:0-3923 GCA_046485245.1 bacterium | reverse complement strand
CAGGAAGTTATTCGAATCGGTATTGTTGGGGTGGGAAGCAGAGGATTTGCCATTTTGAAAGGATTATTGAAGTTCAGGGGAATTGAAATTCCTGCACTTTGTGATATTGACAAAGGGAATTTAGTCCGTACGAAAAACCGCGAGCGGCCGCTTCTCGCGGCCAACTCTGTTTCCTGGTCAACACAACCTTTAGACCCACGGGTGGGGTCAAAGCTTCCGATTTATTATCGCCGGGCAGTTGACAGCTGTCAAAGGCGGCCGATATTGTCTTGTGGCACGACAGGAGGAACAGTGGCTAATACTCTGAGAATAGGCGTCTTAATGCTGGGCGTCACGGTTGCGGCGCGGGCCGAGAGGACCGTGTTTGTCGCCTCGCCCGAGTACACCGTCACGGTCGGGTTCAGCTACACGCGGCAGGTTGACCCGCTGGGCGAGCAGGGCGGATTCTCCAGTTATACTTCGACCGGAGAGTTCAAGGACGTGCGGCTCGGGCCTTCGCCGGCCCAGGGGTTCGAGGCGTGGTTCCAGAAGCAGGTGTATGTCCCGGCCGGGTCGGCGCATCGCTCTGTGGCTTCCATCCCCTCGATGCAGTTGCAGGGCGAGGGTACCATTGGCCCGTTCACGATCGCGCCGGTATGGGAAGACCCCAATGAGCCAATCCAGCCCAGGATAACTGCCGGCCCGCGGCCGTTTGAGCCCAACCTGAACGTTATCACCTTCGACATGGCGAACGAGGAGGATGGTGAGACCGACGAGGACAGCTTCCCAATCACCGTGCCGCTTGTGCCGACGGTATGGTTCCGCTACAACGAGAGTTACTCGATTGCCGACCCGGAGTTGCAGTGGGAGTACCCGAAGTTCGCCGGCGGGCAGGTCGACGGCAGTTCCGTGGTTTTCTCGGTGCCGCTTCAGAGCCTGGCCAAGGGTGAGGACCTCGACATCAGGGTGCCCTACGTCGACGGCACGGCACGGGGCGAGTGGAAGATAGTGTTCTGGCTGGCCGAGGAACCGGCGGGCGGCGGGAAGTAGCGGACCGGTTCAGCGCAGAACGACCACACGGCTGACGGCCGCGACCCGCGGCCCAGCCCCAGAAGCCAACCGTACGAAGTAGACTCCGGGAGAGAGGGAGGAGACGTCGTTGGGGCCGATTCCGAGGGCGAGCACTTGCCGGCCAGTTGCGTCGAGGAGCAGGGGCGCGGTACGAGGGGTGAGGGACGAGGGCAGATTGAGGACGCCGCGGATGATGGAGGCGCGGGGCGTGGGGCGTGATGCGTCGAGCGTGCGGCGCTCAGCGACTCCGTACGGTTCGCCGAGGTCGGCAAGGGCGCGCCGGGCGAAGGCGACCGCGGTCGACTCGACCATGTAGTACAAGGGGAATCCGACCACAACCACTCGGCCCGGATTGGCGCGTCGGCGCAGTGCGACCGGCTTGCCGGTAAAGGTGTCGCCCGAGAACGAGCGGTAGCCGAGCACGGGTTCGGCGGTGCCGGGCAGCAGGCAGTCGACATAGGGCATCCGGCCGTGCAGGCCGGCGAGCAGTTTCGTCGAGTCAACCGCGATATCAGGATAGCCGGCAAGGCCGGTCGCGCCGATGAAGTCGGCCGCGCCGGCTTGCTCGGCCCGCGCGATACCCAATCGGTCAAAGGCGAAACTGCCTGGGGTGAAGTTGAACGGGTAGGAGTTCGCGGCGGTGATGCCGGCAATCGGTTTCCAGCCGCAGTAGAGCAGGCGGCCACCCTGCTCAAGGTAGTTGGCGAGGCCAGGGACCGAGGGCGCGATGAGTTGCTGGGTGTAGTCGTCGGCGTGCCAGAATACGGTCGAGTACGGCCCGAAGTCGCCGGCACCGGGTACGCCGTCAGCGGCCGCGTCCCAGTCGGCGAACGCGTAGCCCTGCAGCAGCGCGTGGTAGAACGCGTCCTGCTGGGCATCGCTCGGGGAACCGGGCGTGCCTGAACCGTCGCGGGTCTCGTCGACAAGCAGGATACCGCGGTCGAGCGTGACCGGCCGGCCGCGCACCGTGTCGGACTTCGGGCTTTCGTTGCCGGCCGAATCAACTGCGCTGGTCGCCCAGACCCACAATGACTCGGCGGCGATGCCAGAGTCGCGCCAGACAGTATCCGGGCAGAGCGTGGAGTTGAGACGGCGCCAGCCCGAACCGGGCTCGGTGGTACGCCAGACGTTGTAGCCCGCGACGTCCAGTTCCGGGCTCGCGCGCCACGAGAGCGCCATCCCGAACCGGAAGGGCTGAGCGACGAGCCCGGCCGGTGCGAGCGGCAGCAGCGCGGGCGCGGCGCTGTCCTCGAGTGACGGGCCGCTTTCGTGGCCGGCCGAGTCGAGCGCGGTGACCGTGAAGTGATAGCGCATGCCCTGGGTCAGTCCGTCGACGCGGTGGGCACTGACGCGGCCGACGACAATCGAGTCGGTGTAGATGTTCGCGGTCGTGCCCCAGAGCAGCTTGTACCCGGCAAGGTCGGGCTCGGCATTGGCCCGCCACGAGGCATAGAGGCTGGTGCCGTTGCCGGCATCGGCGACGCGGAACCCCTGCGGCGCGAGGGGCGCGAGCGCGAGGTGCACGAGCGTGGCCGTGGCCATCTTGCAGACGTCGGCTGCGAGTGCCGGATCGAGGTTGCCGAGCGTGTCGCCGGAGTTGTGGTAGTTCGGGTAAGGAATGGAGCCGTACTCGTAGCCCGAGGTCGCGGGATAGCCCTGCTGTTCGTAGGAGCGCGAGTCGGAGGGGAAGCTGCGGTATGACAGGCTCGTCGCGAGCGGCGTGTAGAGCGCCGCCATCCGGGCCTGCAGTTCGCAGAGTCGGCGGGTCGGGGCGAGACCGACCAGGCGCACCCCCCACGCGCCGCCCGGCCACGCGACCATGTCGAAGTTGAGCATCGCAAGCACTGCTGCCGAGTCTGCCCGCAGCGACCGGGCGTGGTGGTCCGAACCGTATAGGCCCTGCTCCTCGCCGGTGAAGGCGATGAAGATGACGGTCTGGTCGAGGTCTTCCTGTGCGAGCACGCGCGCCGCCTCGACTGCCATCGATGTGCCCGACGCGTTGTCCTCTGCGCCCGGGGCGAGGGTCTCGGGACATTCGGATATCGCGTCCATGTGGCCGCCGATGATGAGCAGCCGGTCCGGGTTGCGGCGGCCGAGCTTCGTGGCGACAACGTTGTGCCAGGTGTCGCCGGCCTGCGGGTAGGGTTGCAGGTACACCGAGTCGTAGCCGAGCGAGCGGAAGTAGGCGGCAAGCTGCCGCTCGGACGAGCGGCAGGAGTCGGTCGGTGACCAGCGTGTGCGCACGGCGCAGAGCCGGGCAATATGGGCGCGCACCGAGTCGGCGGAGATGCGGCCAATGATGCGCTGGATGAGCGTGTCGGGCCGGTCAGGCAGAGCGGAGGAGAACTGCGCCGGGGCGGCGAGAGGGAGGGGAGCGGGGAGGAGAAAATGACGAAGGCCGAATGACGAAGGCCGAAAGGAGGACAGAGGAACAAGGGCGACGCTGTCCTCATACAGCAGCGCGCCGGGCAGAGGTTTGCCTGAGTGCCAGGCGATGCAGAGTGATTCGGCCGGCTCAAGCGGGGTGAACGCGAGACCGGCGCGCGCGAGCGCGGCGCGGGACGCGGGCGAGTCGACGAGCAGCAGGGACGCATCGGTGCGGCCGACGCTCATTACGCCCGGCCCGGCCAGCGCCGTTGCCGCGGCGCAGTCCGGGTCGGCCACTGCGAGCAGTTGCGGTGTGGCGGCGAGCGCGGCAAGCAGCAGTATCAGCATGACTCCAGTCTCATCGGGCGGCGGGCGCTGTCAACCACCGATTGGATTTGACAGCCGGGCGAATATCGGATACTACAGCTTACCGGCTGCGGAGTCCGGCAGGTGTTGAACCGCCAGCGCACAAAGGAGACTTGATGAAGAGACGGGGCGTTCTTCCG
>JAWOHG010000268.1:0-14322 GCA_046485245.1 bacterium | reverse complement strand
CACGATCACCCGCCCGGTCATTCCATAATGCCGTCCCAGCAGCCGGGCCGCGAGTGCCAGGTCGCCGGCCGCCAGCGCGGCGCGCACTGCCGTGCTGCTGACCCGGACGCCGTCGAGGAGCCGGGTGGGCGTGTCCTCCACCTCGAAGCCCCATTTTTTCCCGGCCGCCTGCAGGGTCGCGAAATCGCCGGTGCGGTTGCGGCCGAAATGGAAGTCGTCGCCGACCGCCAGGTAACGCGTCCCGAGTCCCTCGACCAGGTACTCGCGGACCGGCCGGCGACTCGACCGCCGCAAGCGACCAGTCGGCGCCCTGTTCGAACCGCGCGATGACCCGCCGGCGCGGGAAGAACAGCTTGCGCGCCGAAACTTCGACGACGCTCGCCGGCAACTTGACCGCCTGCCCGGGGACGTAAACCTGCCAGTCCCAGCGGTTGGTCCGCACCGGCACCCAGACCTGTGCGCCGGCCGCGAGCCGGTCGAGCCAGCCGGCCAGGTCGGCGTCCTTCACGAACCTCCAATCCGCTCTCACAGCGCCTCCCCCATTATCGCGTCCGGGTCTTCCTGCGCCAGCGTCACCAGCGGCGGCAGTTCGTCGGGCGTGGTGCCCGCGCGCGTTCCGAACATCTCTTTCACCGCCTTCTCGAGCGCCGTGTTCAGCAGCCGCAGCGGGATGCCCTCGGGGCAGGCCCGCTGGCACTCGCCGCAGTCCGAGCACCGCCCGGCCAGGTGGTAGGCCCGCACCAGGTGCCACATCGTGTTCGCCGAGAGCTTGTTCGACGGCTCGATCCAGCGCGGCTCGGGCTGGTCCGCGATGCACAGCTCGCAGTAGCACATCGGGCAGACCTGCCGGCAGGCATAGCAGCGCTGGCACTTCGCGAACTGCTCGGAGAAGAACTGCCAGCGCTCCTCGGGCGCCATCTGCTCGATGCGCTCGAGCGCCTTGAACTCGGCTTCGCCCCGGGACTGGGACTTCCCGAAGACGAAGTCGGCCCCGGGCGCAGTGCCGGTCGGGCAGTCGTCGCACTTGGGCGCCCGCGCGCCGTTGACCTTGACTCCCTCGCAGGCCGGCGCGAGTACGCGGACCTTGTCGCGCTGGACCCGGTGCTCGACCGCCAGCGTCACCAACGACCGGCCGTCGCAGCCCTTGAGCACGACGCCGACCCGCGGGTAGCGGGCCACCAGCGTCGGCAGGTAATCGGTCAGGTTGTGCACGCAGCGGTCGTCGAACACCATCTCCTCGAGGTTGTCGCCCTTGCGGAACAGCGTCGGCCGGACGTCTTCGATTGCCGGGTCGAGCTTCCAGCCGAGCACCACCTCGACCTCGCCCGACTCGAGCAGTTCCTTCGCCTTCTGCCTCAGCCCTGCCTGCAATTCGACATCCGTCATTCGTGCTTCGGTTTTGCCGCTCACTGCGCCAGCCCCTTTCGCGCCACGGTCTTGGCCTCGCCCGCCAACCGGCGCAGCCGGTCGGTGAACCGCGCGCAGACCTCGGCGAACCGCCGGCCCTCGGCCGCCGAGACCCAGGTGAAGTGCATCCGGTCCGCTTGCACGCCCACGGTTTCCAGCAGTCGTCGCGCCACCGCGAGCTTGCGCCGCGCGTGGTAGTTGCCGGTGCCGTAGTGGCAGTCGCCGGGATGGCAGCCCGACACCAGCACGCCGTCGTAGCCCTCGGTGAACGCCCGGAAAATCATCACCGGGTCCACCCGGCCCGAGCACGGCACCTGGACGATGCGCACGTTGGCCGGGTACTGGAAACGGCTGGTCCCGGCCAGGTCGGCCCCGGCGTAGGAGCACCAGCGGCACAGAATCGCCAGCACCCGCGGCTCTTGGGCCAGCTTCGGCGCTGTCTCGTCATTCGCCATCGGGGTTTGGGCTTTGGAATTCGGGGTGTCCGTCATCGGTTCTGCGCTCATACCAGCATCTCCTGGAAAATCTCGTCATCGGAAAACTGCGCCAGGGTCAGCGCCTTGTTCTTGCAGGTCGCGACGCACGCGCCGCACCCCTGGCACTTGCCGGCGATGACCTCGGCCACGTCGCGGCCGCCCCACTGCTTCTGCTCGATTGCCGAGTAGTGGCAGACATACGAACAGGTCAGGCACCCGGTGCACGCGCTCGGGTCGACCCGGGCCACCTGCGGCGCCTTGCGCAGCTTCTCCTTCGAGAACAGGCCCAGCACCTTGGCCGCGGCCGCGCTGCCCGACTGCACGCTGGCCGGGATGTCCTTGGGGCCCTGGCAGGTCCCGGCAAGGTAGATGCCCGCGCTGGCCGTCTCGACCGGCTTGAGCTTGGGGTGGGACTCGGAGTAGAACCCGTCCGCGTCGTAGGCGATGCCCAGGGTCTGGGCCAGCGTCTGCGCCGTGTCCTGCGGCTCGACCGCGCAGGCGAGCACGACCATGTCCGCGTCGATCTGCACCGGCCGGCCCACGAGCGAGTCCTCGGTGAACACCCGGTACTTGCCATTCTTCAACGGCGCGATGCGGCCGACCCGGCCGCGCACGTAACGCACGTCGTCCTCCTCGACGGCCCGCTGGATGAACTGCTCGTAGTCCTTGCCCGGCGAGCGGATGTCGATGTAGGAGACGTAAGCCATCCCGTCGGGCACGTGGTGCTTGAACAGCATCGCGTGCTTGGCGGTGTACATGCAGCAGATGCCCGAGCAGTAGGCGTGGCCCTTGGACGGGTCGCGCGACCCGACACACTGGGCGAACACGATGGTCCTAGGCACCGCTCCGTCCGACGGCCGCACCAGCTTGCCCCCGGTCGGCCCGGTCGAGCTCACCAGCCGCTCGAACTGCAGTCCCGAGATGACGTCGGGCAGGGTGCCGCCGCCGTACTCGGTGTAGACCGCCTGGCTCATCTCGCGGTACCCGGTCGCCACGACCACCGCACCGACCTCCACCGTCTCCTCGGAACCCTTGTCCTCGAAGTCGATGGCGCCGGTCGGGCAAATCTTGGCGCAGGCGCCGCACTTGTTCCTGGTCAGCTTGATGCAGTGCTCGGCGTTGATGACCGGTATCGCCGGCACCGCCTGCGGGAACGGCGTCGCGATTGCCGGCCGCGTCGCGAGCCCCGCGTTGAACTCGTCGGGCGCGGTCTTTGCGGGGCACTTCGACTGGCACAGTCCGCAGGCGATGCACTTGCCCGCGTTGACGTACGTCGCGCGCCGGGTGATTGTCGCGCGGAAGTTGCCGACGTAACCGTCGAGCTTCGTGACCGTCGAGTTGACCCGGATTTCGATGTTGGGGTGCTGGGCCGCCTCGACCATCTTCGGGGTCAGGATGCACTGCGAGCAGTCCAGCGTGGGAAATGTCTCGTCGAGCATCGCCATCTTGCCCCCCAGCGACGGGCTCCTCTCGACGAGGATGACCTTCCTGCCGCCGTCGGCGATGTCCAGCGCCGCCTGGATTCCGGCGATGCCGCCGCCGACCACGAGCGCGGTCCGCGTGAGTTCGACGTCGATGTCGGCCAGCGGGTCGGCGTGGGCCACCCGCTTGACCTGTCGCGTCACGAGGTCGATGGCCTTGGCCGTGGCCTCGTCGCGATCCTCGGTCACCCACGAGCACTGCTCGCGGATGTTGGCCATCGACACGAGGTACGGGTTCAGGCCCTCCTGCATCACCGCCTTTTGGAACGTCGGCAGGTGCATCTTGGGCGAGCAGGCCGCGACCACGACCCGGTTCAGGCCGTGTTCCTTGATTGCCTCGCGCACGAGGTTCTGCCCGGGCGAGGAGCACATGAACTTGTAGTCCTGCGCGAACGCGACCTCGGGCAGCTTCGCCACTTCCTCGGCGACCTTCGCGACGTCGACCGTGGCCGCGATGTTCACGCCGCAGTGGCAGATGAATACGCCGACCCTAGCCAACCGCCACCTCCGCCTCCTGCTTTGGGGTTTGGGCTTTGGGCTTTGGGGTTTCCGCCATCGGCGGCAGCTTCTGGAGGAAGTCCCTGAACGAGATGGCGTGCGCGTCCAACGCCAGCGTGCTGACGTCCGCGCCCAGGGCCAGCGCGATGAGCTGGTTGACGTGCAGCACCGGCACGTGGTAGTTGGCGACCTTGCGCGAGTTGAGCTTGTGCTGCATCCGGTCGAGCTGGGCCAGGCAATATGGGCACTGGACCACGACCGCGTCCGGGTTGACCGCGTTCAGGCTGTCGAACTTCAGCTTGGAGTGCGGCAGCGACAGTTCCTCCTTGTGCAGGATGACCTGGGTCAGGCCGGTGCCGCAGCAGGTGCGTGCCTCGCCATAGCTGACCACCTCGCCGCCGCAGGCCTCGATTATCTCCTCGAGCGCGGTCGGCATGAACGCGTCGTCGATGGCGGTGTTCTTGAACCCGTTCAGGTAGTGGCAGCCGTAGTGGGTGGCGAACTTGAGGCCCGCAAGCGGTCGCACCACCCGCTCGCGGATGCGGTCCTTTATCTTGTAGAACACCTCGATGGCGTGGTAGATGTCCTGCGAGCCCTTGTACTCCCGGCCGATCATCGACAGGATGGTGTTGACCACGCCCTTCACCGGCGGCCGCTCGTTCATGAAGTGGGCGAACTCGGTGAGGAACGTGTAGCAGCCGTTGCACATCGTGATGGTGTCGAGGTTCATCTCCTCGGCGATGGCGAGGTTGCGCGCCACCGCCGGCATCGTGCTGGTCGGCTGGGCCACGTTGGTGAACGTCAAAAACCCGCCGCAGCAGGTCTGCTCGTCCGAGGTGACCGGCTCGATGTCCAGCCGCGGCAGGGCCTGCATTATGCCCGAGATGACGCCCGGGTACTTGTTGTTGCCCACGCAGGGCTGGAACACGAACATCCGGTCCGAAACTTTGACCTTGTCTACCTGTGATTTCCTGGGCATCGCTACTCCTGCCTGCCGGCCGGCGCGCCGGTTTCGGCCCTCGGGTCGCCTGCCTGCTCGCTCTCGTCGAGGTCGCAGAACTTCTGGCTCGCCCCGCGCTTTATCTTCACCATATCGGCCGCACTGCCGTAGTTCCACTTCTTCTCGGCCGACTTCATGTTCGGGATTTCCTCGAACAGGTCGGTCATCCCGGTCGCGTCCGAGATGAACCTTATCTCGGCCAGCGCCTTGTCCGATACCACGTGCTTCTCGGGCAGCCCGGCCCGCTTGCGGATTTCGGTGATGCGGCCGTCGGTGCCCGACTGGGCGGCCAGCGTGTGCTTGATGCCGAGGTTGCGCTCGACGTGGCTCACCGACAGACCGGTGTCGTAGTAGTCCTGCGCGTACGGATCCTTGATCTTCTTCACCTCTTCCCAGCCGTAGCCCTTGGCCAGCGCGGCGTAGCGCAGCATCGCTATCGCGAACGGGAAATTGATGTCCTGCGGGCAGACCGCGTAGCAGCCGGAGCAGAAGAAGCAGAGCCAGAGCTCCTGTGAAGAAATGACCTTGTCGACGTTGCCCATCCGCAGGTCGCGGATGATCTGGCGCGGGTTGTATGAAGACAGCTTCGCCGCCGGGCACTGGGCCGTGCACTTGCCGCACTGGATGCACTTCTCGAGGTCCTTCACCATCCCGTGCGTCAGCTCGGAGAACTTCTTGTCGAACCCGGCCAGCCAGTCCTTAATCGTTTCTGCCATGGATTTCGCTTGCCTTTCCGAACTGCCGCTAGAGCATCCGCGGCATCGACTTCATCATGCCCGGGATGATGCGCGGGTGACGGAAGGTCATCGCCATCATCATCCCCATCACCTTGCCCATGATGTAGAGGTTCATCTTCAGCCCGAACGCCTTCATCATCGGCACCATCCGCTCGAACACCTTGCCGCCGAGCGCAGGTGCACGGTCCACCGCCTTGACCACCGACGGCATCATCTCGACCAGCAGGTCGTCGTTCACCGCGATGTTCATGTCCTTCATCATCGGCAGCATCCGGTCCAGCACCGGCGTGACCATTTCCGGCTCGCGGGCCAGGTACAGCAGCAGGCCCGGCATCATCGCCATCATCTTGTCCTTGGACAGCGACAGGTCGAACATCCGCGTGAACGTGCCGACCGTCTCCTCGGCTACCTGCCTGCCGCTCATTTCTCCACAGCCTCCGGCACGAAGGCCTGCACCAGGTGCCACAGCATCGCCACCGCCTGCTCGTCGCGAACCGAGTAGAACACGTTCACGCCGCGTCGCTCCTGGTTCAGGATGCCCGTCATCAGGAGGTACTTGAGCTGGCCAGATACGGTCGACTGGTGCTGGCCGGTCGCCGCAACAAGGTCGGTCACGTTGCGCGGGCCGTCCTTCAGGAGACATATGATCCTGAGCCGCAAGGGGTTAGAGAAATGAGCCAAGTAATCAGACAGGCGCTTGCAGGTCTCCGGGTCCAGATGGAATGTAGTATCAATCACGGGTACATCATATCGGGATATACCGTTCTGTCAATGCCCGCGTTGCATCCGGCCGCGACTGCTCGACCGCCTGTTTGACCACTCGGGTCTTTCCTGTTACAATGCGCCGCCGATGAAGCTGTACAACACCCTGACCCGCCGCAAAGATGAGTTCCACCCGGTCCAGCCGGGCAAGGTCGGCATCTACACCTGCGGCCCGACGGTCTATATGTTTGCCCACATCGGCAACTTCCGCGCCTATGTCTTCTCCGACACGCTGCGTCGCGTGTTCGAGTACCTCGGCTGGGAAGTCCGCCACGTGATGAATGTCACCGACGTCGGCCACCTCACCTCGGATGAGGACTCGGGCGAAGACAAGCTGGAGAAGGGCGCACGGTCCGAGGGCAAAACTCCCGAGCAGATTGCCCGGTTCTACGAGCAGGCGTTCTTCGCCGACGCCGAACGCCTGAACATCCTGACGCCCCACGTCGTGTGCCGCGCCACCGACCACGTCCCCGAGATGATTGAGCTGGTCAAGCGCATCGAGGCCAACGGCTTCGCTTACCGCACGTCGGTCGGTCTCATCTTCGACACCGCCAGGTTCCCGGGCTACGCCGACCTCAGCCGCCTGAACCTCAAGGAGCAGCGGGCCGGCGCCCGCGTCGAGGTCGACTCCGAACGCCGCAGCCCGTCCGACTTCGCGCTCTGGATAACCAACCAGCCCAAACACCTGATGCAGTGGGACTCGCCCTGGGGTCGCGGGTTCCCCGGCTGGCACGTCGAGTGCTCGGCGATGTCCATCAAGTACCTCGGCGAGAGCTTCGACATCCACACCGGCGGCATCGACCACATCCCGGTCCATCACTCCAATGAGCGCGCCCAGAACTTCGCCGCGACCGGGCGCGAGACGGTCAACGTCTGGCTGCACAACGCCTTCCTCACCCTCGGTGACCGCCGCATCGGCAAATCCGAGGGCAACCTCATCACGGTATCCCAGCTTGCCGGGCAGGGCTTCGAACCGGCGCACTTTCGTTACCTGTGCCACACTGCGCTCTACCGGATGCCGCTCTCATTCACGACCGAGTCGATGCAGAGCGCCCGCAACTCATTGCGCGGCCTGGTCGACTTCGGCCGCACCGCCCGCGACTGGCCGGTCAACGACCGGGCTTGGACCGAACCGCTCGAGGCCGAGTTCCGCTCCGCAATTGCCGACGACCTCAACATACCGCAGGCCCTGGCCGCGGTCTGGTCCCTGGTCAGCGAAGGTAACCGGCGCCAGGACGGCGCGGCCTGGACATTGCTGCTCGACTTTGACCGGGTTCTCGGTCTCGGCCTGGACAGGCTGGTCGACGCGACCACGACCGCCCCGGACGACGTGACCCGGCTGACCGCAGAGCGCCAGGCCGCGCGCAAGGCCAAGGACTGGGTCGAATCCGACCGACTGCGCGACCGCATCCTCGAACTCGGCTGGGTTGTCGAGGACTCGCCCCAGGGCCCGCGCCTGAAGCCCCGGCCCTAGCTTGACTCAGCGGGCTGTTTTCCTATCATCTCACCGCGGCAGGCTTTCGTGCGGCTCGCGCAGGCCTGGCCGGCAGAACGGGCCCATAGCTCAGTTGGCAGAGCACTGTGCTGATAACGCAGGGGTCAGTAGTTCGAATCTACTTGGGCCCACTTTCCCGTGAACCGAACGCTGCTCGTCGTATTGATTGTCGTCGGGGTCTTGCTCGGCGCGCTCCTGTTGGCCCTGTTCGCGGTGGCGTTCGCGGGCGGCCGCTCTGACGGCGGCGTCGCCATCGGCAAGGGCCTCGGCTACGTCGAGGTCGAAGGCACGATTGTCGAATCCGAGGACATCGTCCGCGAGCTCAAATCGCTCGAGGCCAACTCGATGGTCAAGGGCATCCTGCTGCGCATCAACAGCCCAGGCGGCGTCGTCACCCCGTCCCACGACATCTACGCCGAGGTCAAGCGCATCAGCGAGGAAGGCACGCCGGTCATCGCGTCCTTCGGCTCGCTCGCCGCGTCCGGCGGCTACTACATCGCCGCGCCGGCCGACCTCATCATCGCCAGCCCCCAGACCCTGACCGGCTCGATCGGCGTGATAATGGAGTTCCCGGTGGTCGAGCGGGCGATGGACAAACTCGGGCTCTCGGTCGAGGTCATCAAGTCGCGCGAGCACAAGGACGTCGGCTCGCCGTTCCGGCAGATGACCGACCGCGACCGCGGCCTGCTCCAGGGCGTCGTGGCCGACGCCTACGATCAGTTTGTCGAAGTGGTGAGCCAGGGCCGCGAACTGCCGCGCGACAGCGTGATGGCGTTCGCCGACGGCCGCATCTTCACCGGGCGCCAGGCCCTGGCCCTCGGCCTGGTCGACACGCTCGGCACGTTTGAAGAATCAAAGCGCATCGCCGCCCAATTCTGCGGCATCGACGGCGAACCCCGGCTCATCCGCGCCCCGCGCCGGATGAACTGGTGGTGGCGTCGGCTGATGGAAAGCACCGGCGACGCCCTGTTCGGGCGGCTGCGCTCCCCGCGCCTCAGTTATACCTGGTACTAGTCCGGGACCGGCCGGTCTAGAGCTGCTGCACCCGGGCCTTGCCCCGGAACGCGGTCTCAATGTCGCGGCGCAGCGTGCGCATCAACTGGCGCGCCGTGCGCAGCTGCTCTTCGGCCGTCTTCGGCTCGGTCGCCGTCTTCGCGGCGGCAAGCGCGGCCCGGGCCTCGACGATCTGGGCCTCCATCCGGGCAAGCTGCGCCGCGCTGTCCGCGGTGGCCTTCTTGGCTTCCTCGATGCGCCGTGAGAACCGGTCGACCTGGGACTCGAGCTGAACCGCCTGTGCCTGAACGCGCTCGACCGTCAACTTCGGCCCGCGCTGGCGACCCGGCGTCGTCAATACGAAAACCAGCCCGGCAATCACTACCAGGCCGACAATTACCCAAACAATCGCGCGACTATTCATCGTTCCTCCTGAGACCGATTATCGGACCGAACCACATGAAATTATAGTTTGAACGCCCCGGAGGGTCAAGCCGCGCCCCGGACAACCGATAGCGTTGCCGGCCCGAGATGGGCCGGCAACGCCTGTTAACTGTTGAGACCGAGCGGGTCTCAGGAGAACGCCGTGACCGGTGAGTCGCTAGTCGTCGGTCGGCTCTTCGTCCGGCGACTCATCGCCGGTCGCGGCCTTGAGTGCCTTCTTCGCGGCCGAGTGGGCGGCGTGGTACGCGTCGGCGAGCCTGCGCCGCTCGACCCGGTCGGTCACGCCGCTGATTTGGCTGAGCGCGTCATTTGCCTTGGCTATCTCGGCGTCGATGGCCGCCGTCTGCTCGGGAGTCAGCCCGGCTTCAGCCATGTCGTCCTGCAGTCTTCCAAGCTCCTTCGCCTTTCTCTCGGCGAAGTTCTCCGGCACCACCTTGGACGCCGCGGCGTCCTTGGGCTTGGTTATCAGCATTATGGCGGCGACCGCGACCAGCACGCCAACCACCACCCAGATGATGATGCGGCTCTTGTTGCTACCCTGTGCCATCTATCCTCCTTTGCGAGCACTGGCCGGGCTCCGGCGTTCTCACCGGTATGCTACCCGGGTTTGGATGCCACTGTGCCGGCAGGTGTCACTCCGGCTCGTCTCGACCATGGCATTTCTTGTACTTCTTACCCGAACCACACGGACAAGGGTCATTGCGCCCCACCTTGGGGACGTCCCGGCGGACCTGTGCCGTCGGCCTGGCTTCGGCCGCCGGCTGCCCGCCTTCGACTGCCGGGCTGTCGGCCGCGGGCTTGTAGGCATGCACCGCCGGGCGCGCAACCGCTCGTCGGCGCTCGCCGGCCGCCTGCACCTGGGCCCGGAAGGTCACCTGCAGCGCTTCCTTGCGGAGGTCGGCCATCATCTGGTCGAACATCCGGAAGGACTCCTGCTTGTACTCGACCAGCGGGTCCTTCTGGCCGTAGGCGCGCAGGCTGATGCCTTCCCGCAGCATGTCCAGCGCATACAGGTGGTCGCGCCACTTGCCGTCGATCGTGCGCAGGAAAACGTACCGGCACAGGTCGGTCAGCAGCGCGTCGCCCAGTTCCGCCTTGCGTTCATCATAGCGGCGGCGGGTAAGGTCTGTCAATAACTCGCGCAGGTCCTCGGGCCTGAACCGGTCGCGCTCGTCCGGCCCCACATCGATGTCCGCCAGCAGGGTCAGCTGCAGTTCGCCGCGCATCCCGTCCCAGTCCCAATCGCCCGGGAACTTGGCCGCGCCGGTGGCGCGCCGCACCAGCGCGTCGACGAGCCCGCCCGCGAAGTCCTCGTACACCGAGCGCAGGTCCGGCTCGGTCAGCACCGCGTCGCGCATCTTGTACACCACGTCGCGCTGGCGGTTCATCACGTCGTCGTACTCGAGCAGGTGGCGCCGGATTTCGGAGTTGCGGATCTCCACGCGGCGCTGGGCGTTCTCGATGGCGCGGGACACCAGCGGGTGCTCGATCGGTTCGTCGCTCTTGGCCCCGAACCGGTCCATTATGCCGGCGACGCGCTCCGACCCGAACAGCCGCATCAGGTCGTCCTCGAGCGAGAGGTAGAACTTCGACGAGCCCGGGTCGCCCTGCCGGCCCGACCGGCCGCGCAGCTGGTTGTCGATGCGCCGGGCCTCGTGCCGCTCGGTGCCGATGATGTACAGCCCGCACGGCACTTCCTTGGTGCAGCGGCCCGGCTCCTCCTCCCAGTACGCGCACGTCCCGTCGGTGTGCTCGGTCAGGTAGCAACCATCGCCCTTGACCACGCCCGCGCCCAGCTTGATGTCGGTGCCGCGGCCGGCCATGTTCGTGGCGATGGTCACCGCGCCCGGCTGGCCCGCGCCGGCGATGACCGCGGCCTCGCGCTGGTGCTGCTTCGCGTTCAGGACCTCGTGGTTGATGCCCCGGCGCCGCAGCATCCGGGAAATCACCTCCGACACGTCGACCGAGGTCGTGCCGACCAGTATCGGCCGACCGACCTTGTGCCATTTCTCGATCTCGTCGAGCACCGCCTCGTACTTCGCGTTGCGCGTCATGTACACGGTGTCGCCGTAGTCGATTCGCCGCACCGGCTCGTTCGTCGGCACCGTCACCGCGTCCAGCTTGTAGGTGCCGAAGAACTCGGCCGCCGATGTCATCGCCGTGCCGGTCATCCCGGCCAGCTTGGAGTACATCCGGAAGTAATTCTGCAGGGTGATGGTCGCGAAGGTCTGGGTCTCGCCCTGCACCACGACCTGCTCCTTGGACTCCAGCGCCGAGTGCAGTCCGTCCGAGAACCGCCGGCCCGGCATCAGCCGCCCGGTGAACTCGTCGACGATGATGACCCGGCCCTCCTGCACGACGTAGTCGACGTCCTTCTCGAACAGCGAGAACGCCTTCAGCAGCGACTGGAAGCTGTGCAGCAGGTCGCTCTTCTGGGCGTAGCGCTGGTAAGCCTGCTCGCGCTGGTAGGTCTTCTCCTTCGGCGTCAGGCTCTCGTCGCGGTCGAGCTTGCCCAGCTCCTCGGACAGGTCGGGCAGGGTGAACGCGTGCGGGTCGTTGGGGGCCAGCTCGGCCCGACCTTTGTCGGTCAGGTTGATGGAATGGTCTTTCTCGTCGGTAACGAAGAACAGCTCGTCGTCGATCTCGTGGAACCGCTTGTCACGCAGGTAGACGAGCTCCAGCCGGTCCACGGCGCGCTTCACGCCCTCCTCGCGCTCGACCTTGGTCAGGCGCTTGTGCTTGGGCGCACCGCGCCGGGCTTGGAGGAACTTCTGCGCCGCCTCATCCTCCTTGCCCTCGGCCAGCAGCTTCTCGCCCTCATCGACGATGCGGTTAACCAGCAGGTTCTGGTGCGAGAACAGCCGCCGCACCTGGGGCGTCAGCCGGTCGAAGCCCTTGTCCTCGGACTCGACCGGACCGGAGATGATGAGCGGGGTGCGAGCCTCGTCGATGAGAATCGAGTCCACCTCGTCGACGATGGCGTAGTGGTGGCCGCGCTGGACCTTGTCCTCGATGCGGCCGACCATGTTGTCGCGCAGGTAGTCGAACCCGAACTCGTTGTTCGTGCCGTAGGTGACGTCGGCGTTGTAGTGCGGCTTGCGCTCGTCCGGGTCCATCCCCTGCTGGATGCAGCCGACGGTCAGGCCCAGCGACTCCAGCACCGGACCCATCCACTCGCGGTCGCGCCGGGCGAGGTAGTCATTCACCGTCACCAGGTGCGCGCCCTTGCCCGCCAGCGCGTTCAGGTACAGAGGCATCGTCGCGACCAGGGTCTTGCCCTCGCCGGTCCGCATCTCGGAAATCTTGCCCTCGTGCAGCACCATCCCGCCGATGAGCTGGACGTCGAACGGCACCATGTTCCAGGTCTGCATCGTGTCCGACACCGGCCAGCTCTTGCCGACCAGCAGCTTGCACGCCAGCTTCACCAGCGCGAACGCCTCGGGCATGATGTCGTCGATGGGCTCCTCGTCGGCCAGCCGCTTCTTCAGCTCCGCGGTCCGGGCCGGCAGGTCGGCGGCCGCAAGCCCGCCGAGCTTCTCGTACGCGGCGTTCACTTCTTCGACGCGCAGCCACAACCGCGTCAACTCACGGTCGTTCTTGGTGCCGAAGATTGCGCCGAGGATTTTCTCAAGCATCGTGCGGGGCTATTCTAGACCGGCGCTAGACCATGTCAATCTGCGGGACCAGTCAACCACAAAGGCACGAAGGTCACGAAACGCGGTGACGACCCGGCCCTGGTGTTCTTTGTGCCTTGGTGGTTGGTCAACCCGGGATCAGCGCGAGCGGACAACCCGTGCCGGGGCCGCGCCCTCGAACCGCGGCACGAGGAAGTAGACGCCGCTTGGCGCCTCCCGGCCCGCACCGTCCCGGCCGTCCCAGGAGGCCACGGCCCGCTCGGGCCCGGTCTTGCTCGCGGTCAGGGTCCGGACCAGGGTCCCGGCGCGGTCGTACACCGCCACCGGACCGCCCGGTCCCGCGGCCGCAAACCGGCAGGACACGCTCGAACCGAACGGGTTGGGCCACGCCGCGACGTCACCGGTGTCCGGCTCGGGCTCGCCGAACCGCGGCCAGTCCGGCCCGCTGTCGCGCACGACGTAAACCTTGCGACTGTTCAGGTGCCCGACGTACAGCCGCCGGCTCTGCGGCGACGCGGCAATCACGTACGGCGCCTCGGACAGCGCGAGGGTCGAGCGCACCTCGCCGCCGTCCCCGGCCATCACCGCGACCTGGGCCGGCCGGTTCGACAGGCAATAGGCCTGGCCGGTCACCGCGCTGTAATGGATGTCCCACGGCTCGCCGCCGGTGTGTCGCGCCGCGACCACCGCGTCGGTCCTCATATCGATGGTCCACACCGAGTCCGCGCCGGTCGCCGTGTTGCCGCCCGCGTAGAGCAGCATCTGTGCCTCGTTCTTTTCCAGCGCGATGATGTCGCCGCTCAGCCGGATGCGCCGCACGACCGAGTCGCTGCCCGCATCCACCACCGCCACCTCCCGGTCCATCCCGACGTAATACTTGTTTGCGGCCGGGCTGAAAAGGCCACAGAACAGGTACAGGCCGGAGCGGATGGTGCGGGCCACGGTATTGGTGCGCAGGTCGATGACCGCGACCGTTCCCTCGTCGTAGAGCTGGACGTACAGCTCCCGCCGGCGCGAATCCAGCGCCATCTTGGTCGGCCCGTCGCCGACCCGGATAACCTCGATGAGCGAGTCGGTTTCGCAGTCGATGACGCCGACGTTCCACTCCATGTCGCAGGAGACGTACAGCCGGTTGGACACGGGGTCCCACAGCGCGTACTTCGCCCCGCGCAGGGGAATGCTCTTGATGCGCCGGTCGACCTGCGGCCGCGTCACCAGCACCGACTCGGCCCCGGCCGGCCCGAACGGGCAGTAGACCTTGTTGTCCAGCGAATCGTAGGCGAGGTACTTCGGCTCGCGAACCTGGGTCAGGGCGACAAGCTGGTTCGTCGCGCAGTCGATGGTGAACACGTTGCCCGCGCTCCAGCTCCGGCCGTGAATTGTGTTGTCTCGAG
>JAWOHG010000116.1:0-2765 GCA_046485245.1 bacterium | reverse complement strand
GCCGGCGCACTGGCTACTGCAGTAGCCGCGCCCTCTGCCTTCGCGCAGGAGGCGGCTGCCGACCTCGACCGCGTGCAAGTCACCGGTTCGCGCATCAAGCGCACTGATATCGAGGGCGCGCTGCCCGTCACGGTCATCGACCGCGAAACCATTGAACTGTCCGGCTTCACCTCGGTGGCCGACATCCTGCGTAACACGCCCTTCAACAGCCAGGGTTCCTTCCGCCCGCAGTCCGGCAGCTCCGCACAGAGCTGGGCCGGTCTCTCGCTGCGCGGCCTGGGTGAAGGTCGCACCCTGATCCTGGTCGATGGCCGTCGCGCCCCGGTCGCGCCGAACGTCGGCGGCGCCCAGGACCTCAACGCCATTCCGCTGGCCGCGGTCGAGCGCATCGAAATCCTGACCGACGGCGCCTCGGCCATCTACGGCTCCGACGCGATCGGCGGCGTGGTCAACATCATCACCCGCAAGGACTTCTCCGGCGTCGAGCTGATGTATGGCTTCGGTGATCCGGCGCCCAAGGGCGGCGACACCGAGGAAGGCTCGGTGATCATGGGTATCTCCGGCGAGAAGGGCCGCCTGATGGCCGGCGCCTCCTACAACAACCGTGACATCGTCTTCCAGCGCGACCGCGCCTGGTCCAGCGGCGGCGCGTCGGTGTTCTCGAACAACTTCGCCCCGGCCTCCGACTCGCCCGGCTCCCTGTACGGGTTCGCCCCCGGCGCGTTCCTTGCCCACCCGACGTTCGGCTCGATCGTGCCGGGCGGCTGCGACGGCCCGGGCTTCTCCAGCTCCGCCATTCGCTGCTTCTATGATTTCACGGCGCTGGCCGCCGACGAAGCCGCGATCAAGAACGAGTCGCTGTTCGCGCGCGGTTCCTACGACATCAACATGGACTGGTCGTTGTACATGGGGGCCGGTGTGTCCCGCGTGACGTCGTTCGGCCGCTATGCGCCGGTGCCGTCGTCGCCCTGGCCGGGCGGCCAGCCGTTCATCCCGGTCGGTTCCCCGAACCATCCGGCCAACCCGAACGGCTTCAACGCCGGCAACACCGCCGACTATGACCCGACCCGCCCGGTGTTCGTGCGCCATCGCTTCGCGGCGCTCGGCCCGCGTGACTCTAACACCGACTCCAACGTGTACGACCTGAACGTTGGCGCCGAGGGCCGTTACGCCGGCTTCGACATCGACTTCGGTCTGCGTTCGACCGAGTCGCAGTACAACGATCTCGGCCGCAACTACGTCGTGGGCCCGATTGCGCAGTCGTTCATCGAGAGCGGCCGTTACAACATCTACGACCCGTTCTCGGTTGACGCCGCCACTGCCAGCTCGATGATCGCCACCATCAGCCGTTCGGCGAACTATCGCCTGCGCGAGGGCTATGCCAACGCCGCGACCGACCTGTTCGAAATGACGCATGGCACGGTGCAGATCGCGTTCGGCGGCGAGTACCGCGACGAGCAGTACGAGGACCTGTACGACTCGCTGTCCGAGGGCGGCCAGGTCGTCGGTTCCGCCGGTAACTCCGCCGGCGGCGGCCGTTACGCCACGGCGTTCTTCGCCGAGGCGCTGTTCCCGGTCCTGCCGGACCTGGACGTCACCCTGGCTGCTCGCTACGATGACTACAGCGACTACGGCAGCGACACCTCGCCGAAGATCTCCTTCCGCTGGCAGCCGCTGGCTGAGCTGACCTTCCGCGGGTCCTACGGTGAAGGTTTTGCTGCGCCGACGCTGGATATCCTGACGGCCCAGCCGACCTTCTCGGCCAACGGCGTCATCGATCCCCAGACCAACGCCGCCTTCGGCGTGGCTCCGGGCACGTCGACGCAGGTGACCAACTGGGTCATCTCGAACCCGAACCTGGAATCGGAGACTTCCGAGCAGTTCAGCCTGGGCGTGGCCTACGAGCCGTTTGACTGGCTGAGCGGCTCGCTCGACTGGTACAGCATCGAGGTAGATGGCCGGATCGCCGCCGTCGGGCCTCAGCAGCTGGTCAACTGCGACTTGGGCACGACCCAGAACTGCCCGCCGGGGCTGAGCGTGCTGCCGGCGAACGTCACCCCGCCGCAGTTGGGCCTGGGCCTGGGTGTTGCGCGTGATCCCAACGACGGCTCGATCGTCTACCTGCAGCGCGGCTTCACCAACCTCGGTACGCTGGAGACGGACGGTCTCGACCTGAACCTGACCACCAACTTCAACTTTGGTGAGTGGGGCCGGGTGACCAACGACCTGCTGGTGAGCTACGTCAGCAGCTACAAGATCGACGGTGGTACCAACCTGGCCGGCGAAACCGGCGTTCCGGAGTTCCGCGCCATCCTGGCGAACCAGTACACGTACGGCGACTTCGTCTTTGCGTGGAACCTCAACTGGATCGCCAGCCAGGACGGCACCCTCGCCGATCCGCAGGGCAAGGACACGCCGTCTTGGGTGACCAACGACGTGCAGGCGAACTGGTTCGCTCCGTGGAATGGCCGCGTCACCCTTGGCGCGACCAACGTGTTCGACAAGGAGCCGCCGATCGACTTCGGTTACAGCCGTGGGTTCAACTTTGAGCTCTACACAGGTTATGGTCGCCTTGTTTACGCTCGCTCCAGCCAGAGCTTCTAAGTCCCTCGGGATTTAAAGCAACGGGAAGCCGGGGGCTCGCAAGATCCCCCGGTTTTTTTATGCCTGCTCTCCCGCTGGGCGCGTTGGCGATGCCAGCCTGTTCCCAGGTCGGCCGCGATGGCGGCGTGTCACGGGCCCCTCTCGGTTAATGCAAATGCCCT
>JAWOHG010000092.1:0-6817 GCA_046485245.1 bacterium | reverse complement strand
ATCTTGATGCGGACGCCGGGGGTGACGCGCGCCCTGGCGGTGGCGTCGAAGAAGCCGCCGCCCGCGACCGGCTCGGAACTGGCCTCGATGAAGAGGTCGATCGCGTCGGACGCCATCTCGATACCCGCGCCCATGAACCGCGGCACGTCGTCATTGAAGCCCCGGCCGTAGTTGAACATCAGGGTCGGCAGGGTCTTGTAGACATCCCAGAGGCGCAGGGCGCCGATGGCGCGCCAGTAGGCGCCCTTGTGGGCGAGGCCCTCCATGTAGGGCCGGGTGTGGTCGGCCTTCTCCATCGCGTAGTGCGCCGAGCCGGCAAGCTTGAGCACGGGCAGGAACGGGATGGACAGCTTGGCCCCGACCGTCTGGCCCTGCCAATCGTACCTAAGCGAGTTGACGTCGGTCTCGTAACTGAGGGTGCCGTTGAGGCAGCCGAACATCTCGATGATGGGGAACGGGGCGTAGCTGATTTCGAAGCCGTAGAGCGGGCCGAAGTAGAGCATCGACTCGTGCGGCGTCTCCTGCCGGTTCACCATCCAGCGGTTGGCGAAGACCAGCGCACCGTCTTCCTCCACGCGCGCGTCCTGCACGCGGAACAGGCCGCGCCCGCCGCCCAGCGCCGGGTCGGCGAAGGCGGTGCCCGCGGCCAGCAGCGCCAGCAGCGCAAGGACCTTGATACGTCTCACGTGACCTCCCTGCAGACCAGCGGTCTGCGGTTCGGACCTTCTACCAGCAGCACTCGTTGGCAGATTGTATCAGTTTGGCGGATTGGTGTCAAGTGGCCGAATCGACTGCGGTTACGCCGCGGCCGGAGTTCGAGAAAGCGAGGGGGAGGCTTTGGCCTCCCCCTCGCTTCAAGCGGTTTGCCGCTACTTGCTGAGGATGACAAACTCGACGCGGCGGTTCAAGGAGCGGCCGTCGGCGGTCGAGTTGTCGGCAATCGGCATCGATTCGCCGTAGCCCCTGGCTGACAGGCGGGTCGGGTCGATGCCGTGGGTCTGGACGAGGTAGGCCACGACCGCGGCGGCGCGGCCGTCAGAAAGGCGCAGGTTGTACTCGTCCGAGCCCTGGCTGTCGGTGTGGCCCTGTATCTCGACCCGGATGGTCGGGTTGTCCGTGAGTATCTTCGCGGCGTCGGCGAGGGCGTCGCGGGAAGCCGGTTTGATGGTGGTCTTGTTGACGTCGAAGTAGATGCCCTTCAGGGTGATGGTCATCCCTTCCTTCACCAGTTCGAAGTTGCGGATCTGCGGCTTGCCCTCTTCGACGATGAGCGCCGCGGTCTGGTCGATGTAGCCTTCGGACGTGACCTTCACCGCGTACGAGCCGGGCGGCAGCTCGGTCGAGTAGACGCCGGTGCCGCCGTCGACCGCGATGTCGGGGGCCTGGCCCATGAAGCTGACCGTCGCGGCGAGCGGCGTGCCCGTGGCCTTGTCGGCGACCTTGCCGCTGAGCAGGACCTTCGCGACGGCCGAGGACACCAGCTCGAACGAGGCGTTGGCGACCTTGTCTTCCTCGACCGCGACCGTCTGCGAACCGGGGTAGTATTCGGCGGCAGAGGCCGAAACGGTGTACACACCGACCGGTACGTTCTCGACCTTGAATGCGCCGGTGGCCGGGTCGGCGTCGACCGCCGCCACCCCGGTGCCGGGGATTTCAATCAGGGCCGCGACCGGCTTGCGGGTCTTGGCGTCGATGACGCCGCCGGCAATCACGCCGTAGGTGACCAGCGGCCGCAGCTTGAACTCGTACTGGGCCACGGCGTCGTCCTCGACGTTGATGGGCACCGACTGGCGCTGGTAGCCGTCAAGCGACACGTCGACGACCACGATACCGGCCTTGACGTCCTCGACCTGGAAAACGCCGGTGACCGGGTCGGAAGTGAGCGGCGTCATCTTCGGGTTCTCGGGGAACGCGACGTTGGCGGCGAGTGCCGCGCCGGTGCGCGCGTCGGTGACGGTCGCCGCGATGGTGCCGAGCTCGGGCGGCAGGCGGCGGCCGAACGGTGTGGCGATGCTCAGGCCGAGCATCAACTCGTTGTGAGCCATATCGCCGAAGCCGAAGGTGTAGCCGGCCTTGAAGGTCAAGCCCGAGGTGGCCGAACCGAACGCGACGCCGGGAGTCAGGCGAATCTCACCGGAGTCGGTGTTGAACAAGTTGCCGAGGTCGAAGTCAAACAGGCCGTCACCGGCGCTCGGCTGAAGGGAGCGGGCCTCGACAAAAAGCCCGAAGCCCTTGGCGGCCAGTTCGATGCCGGCGCCGTAGGCGTCATAGCAGTCCTTCTTTCCGGCATTGAACATGAAGTTGGGGAGCGCCTTGGCGACGTCCTGGAGCTGCAGCGAAGCCAGCCAGTTGACGCCCAGTCCGCCGCAGGCCGGGACGGCGTTGGGGTCGAGCCAACCGCGCGTGTTGTCTCGCTCGATGAAGTCGTAGCTGGCCGAAGCGCCTAGCTTCAGCACCGGGATGACCGGTATCGACAGTTTGGCGCCGGCCTTGAGGTCGTGCAGTCCCATATCGAAGGCCTTGGCATCCTCCGGCTGCTCGGCGAACTGGAAAATGCCGCCCCAGGAGCCGAACAGCTCCAGCCCGACGTACTTGGTCACCAGCGGGGCGTAGTTGAGTTCCGGCGCAATCAGGTCAGCGACCAAGTCATTGCTGCCGGCGCCGAAGTCATCGTAGCGGCCGATTGCGTGCAGCGATATCGAAAGACCCGCCTCATCCTCGACCAGCGGGTTCTGGACGCGGAACAGGCCGCGTCCGCCGCCGATGCCGGGATAGGCCAGCGCCAATACCGGCAGCAGCAGGAGAACCAGGACGTTTGTGCGTGAGCTCATCAGGACTCCTCCTATCGGTTTGTTACTTGCAGACCGGAGTCTGCAACAGCATATCGGCCATCAACACACGGACTATGCAACCTACTCCTGATATGTAATCATAAAGCGCTAATCGGCTTTGTCAACCTACCTCAGAACGTGTCGGGGAAAGGGGATGGCCGCCCGCAGGCGGCCATCCGTGAATGCGGTCCGGCCCTTTGTTGCGCTAGTTGCCGAAGGCTTCCGGGTCGTCGTAGAAGTTGCCCACGACGATCTGGTACTTGCCCTGCGCTATCACCTCGCGGCCTGAGATGGAGTCCATCGCGGTCACCGTCAGCGTCGCTTCGAGGACCTCGACCACGCCGTAGTCGGGCGGTTCCTCGATGTCGTCACCGAAGTTCTGCTCTTTCCACCACCCCGGTACGAGTTCGGCCGTGGCGTTGACCGTGCGGCGGCCTTCACGGTCGGCGACGACGGCGATGTTCATCGGCAGCGTAACCTCGGGGTACGCTGCGCCGGACTGCGCCTTGAACTTAATCACGCCCTTGTGGACCAGCGCCTGGTACGGTGTCCACGTCGGCAGGCCCGAGCCGATCTCGACGTACTGCAGCTCGATGGTCGCCAGGTCAGACTCGACGATGTAGGTCATCTCGGGGTCCTCTTCGCTGTCGGGAACGGTCGGGTCGTTGTACACGCCCCAGTCGGCGAGGTCGGAGAATATCGGCGCGTTACCGTTGATCTCGGTAATGCGCAGGACATTGTCCCGCTGACACCCGGAGCCGATGAAGACGACGCCCGCGAGGGCCGCGAAACCAAGCAGGGCAAAGGCCAGACGACGCATACAGTTCCTCCTTATAGTTCCAAGACAATTCTACAACCGGCCGTTGCGGTGTCAAGCGCCGATGCGGCCAACTGCGCGGCTTTGCGTGAGTTGGCGGCCCGTCAGCCGGCGACGATGCGCCAGGTGAAGTTCACCGGGCAGGCTTTCCTGAGCATTGCGGAGACCGAGCAGTACTTCTCCTGCGACAATTCGATGGCCCGCTTCAGCTTCTCCTCGTCGACGTCACGGCCGGTGACGACGTACTCGACGTCAATGCGCGTATAGACGCTCGGGTGCCCCTCGGACTTCTCGGCCGTGATGTTCAGTTCGATGCCGGCGAACTCGACGCGCATCTTCCTCAGCAGCGAGACGACGTCCATCCCGGTACAGCCGCCGAGCCCGACCAGCAGCAGTTCCAGCGGCCTGGTGGCCGAGCCTTCGCCGCCGGAGTCGGGCGCGGCGTCCATCGGGACGAGGTGGTTGGAGCCGGCCTTGCCGATAAACTGCATCCCCCCGGACCAGCGGACACGGGCTTCGTGTTTCAATTCAGCGTCCTCCTCTTAGAACTTGCGCAGAATGTTGAAGCCGACGCGGAATCGGCCCTTGAGGATGTCGCGGTTGGCCGCGCTGAACCAGTACGGCGCGGTCTGGGCCCACGAGTTGCCCGCGACGAGCGTGAAGTTGTGCCAGCCGACCTGCTTGTCGAGCGCGAGGTTCCAGGCGAGCAGGCGCGGGGGCGCTTCGGGCCCGGGGTCGGGCCCGAGCAGGACCGGTTCGGCCTCCAGCCCGAGCGAGAACCCCTGCCCGAGGCTGCCCTGCGCACCCAGCCCGAGCGACACGAACAGGTTGTCAGTCCCGGCGAGGTTGGTCGTCACGCGCGGCATCGCGAGCAAGTGTATCCGTTCAGCGAATGTCAAGGGCACGGCCAGCGCCAGGTTGGCGAAGGCATTGTCGGCAGCGAATTCGACGACGTTGGCGCCGACCCCGGCGTACAGCGTGGTCCAGTGCGTCGGCGCGTACGCAGCGCGCAGGCCGACCTCCTTGTTCGGCTCGTTGCTGAACCAGGCGCCGGCGCCGACCCGCCCGCCGATGCCGCGGTCGAACGTCACCAGCACGTTGGCGTTGCGCAGGAAGTTGAGCAGGTTGCCCTCAAGGACCGAGTTGTCCGCAGCGGACAGGAACCGATGCGAGATGCCGAACTGCCACGTGCCGTCTTCGAGCAGGCGGCCCGTGGGCAGGGTGGCGATGCGCTCGCCCGGGAACACGGACAACAACAACAGCAACAGCGTCATTTTCTGCTCTCTTTCCGTGCCTCGGTGTTAGCGCACCACGTCGACCTTGAGCACCGACTGCACCGCGTCGTCCAGCCGGATGAAGTAGCTGGCCGCGGGCACGAGCCGGCCCCGGCTGTCGCGGCCGTCCCAGACGACGCGCAGCACCTCGCCGTCGGCCTCGGGCTTGAGGGCCCGCACCACGCGGCCGCTCTGAGCGAACACGCGCACCGGCCGGTTCGCATCGCCGCGGTACTCGATGACAGTGCGACTGCCGCGCGTGGAGCGCCACCAGCGCCGGGCCGGGACCGGTGAGCGGGGCTCGGCGACGCCGGTGCCCTCGTTCACCACGAGGCTATCGCGGCAGACCGCGTCGCCCGAGGTCGAGTTGTTGCCGTTGCAGGCGTTGCCGCACCAGTAGAACACGACCGTGCCCGAGCCGGCCGCAGGCGCCTGCCACTGGAATGTCCAGCTCACGCCGTTGGGCGTGCCGTTGAACGTGCCGGTCGAGGTCTGCTTGAGGTAACCGCTGCCGACGCTGCTGAACTGGGTGTTCACCGGGTCGGACACGATGACCTGGCCCGGCGAACCGCCGCCGCTGTTCAGCGCGGTCAGCTCGAAGCCCCAGCGGCGCTGGACAGCCCATTGCAGCGACAGGGTCATATTGTAGAGCGTGCCCGGGGTGTAGGTGTTGCCGGGCACGCCGGTGAGGGAAGTCGAGTCCGGCGCACCGGCCGGGCCGGAGTGGCAGTCGTTGCAGGTGCCCTCGCCCGGCGCGCCGGTCTTGGCGTCGGGCGGGCCGGCCGACGAGGCCAGGCACAGGGCTATGGCTGAGAGCAGGACCAGTATGACGCGCGACATCCGAACCTCCTTTTACTCTAACTTGGCGCCGTCGGTTATCCAGCGTCGGACTGTTTCGATCTGGGCGTCGGCGAGCTTGCCCGAGGGCGGCATCTTGCCGTCGCGCAGATACTGGAAGGTCAGGCTTGAATCGGGCTGGCCGGCGACGATGTTCGGCTTGTCGTCCTCGCCGCCGCCCAGCAGGCCCACGTGGTGGACCGCGACGTAGGAGGCCTTGGGCTCCTCGGCGCCGTGGCAGGTGCCGCAGTTCTGGGTAAAGATGGGCTGGACGTCGGCGGCGAACGTAAACGCCGGCGGCGGGGCCGCGGTATCGGCCGGGACCTCGGCCCTGGGCGTCTCTGCCTTCGGGCCGCCGCAGGCGACGACCAGTGCGAAGGCAAACAGGACGGTCAGCAAACGCATCCGGTAGCTCCTCTGTTAGTTGTCCTTGGCGCCCTGGTCTATCCAGTTGCGCACGTTGTAGATATCGACGGTGTCAAGCCGGTCCGCCGGCGGCATCGTGCCCGCGTCGAGCCGCAGGAACAGCAGGCTGACCGAGGCCGCGCTGCCGATGACGTTGGGGGTGCTGTCGGTGCCGGTGCCCAGCGCGCCGGCGCGGCTGGACAGGTTGTAGTTGCCGTTTGGGCTCGAACCCGAGTGGCAGGCCACGCAGGAGGCGTTGAAGATGGGCTGGATGTCGGCGGAGTAAGACGGGTCGTCCTTGACTTGGTTCGGCGGCGTGCTGTCGCACGCGGCGAGAAGCAGGCAGGCGGACACGAGAACCAGCATTCGCATCGGCCGCTCCTTTCGGTTTCGGTCTGACCATTATTCGGCCACCCTGCCGGCTGTCAAGCAACCCGGCCGAGCCCGAGGCCGGTGAGACGCTCCGGTTGGTTGACAGGGCGACGGGACTGTGCCGCGGTTTGCGGGAGTGCGGATTCACCACGTGGAACACAAATAGACCCGGTCGAGTGAGTTGTCATTGCGAGGCCGCGCAGCGGCCGTGGCAATCCTCTGGGCGCGGCGCGTACTCTTGTCCCAAGCGTCCCCGTAGACACCGCGAGGCGGGCCGTTCG
>JAWOHG010000077.1:0-7041 GCA_046485245.1 bacterium | reverse complement strand
GCCAAGCTGCACACGTTCTTCCAGCAGCGTGCGCGGCGCTACCGCGGATGATTAAACACAAAGACACCAAGAGCACTAGTGATTGTCGATCGACGATTGTCGATTGTCGATTGGCCCGCGTACTTTGTGTGCTCTGCGTCTTTGTGGTGATTGCCTTGGCGCAAGACAGCGTGCCGGCGACCGACAGCGCGGCACAGCAGCCGCAGCTTCACATCGTCAGCGGCGGGCCGGTGAGCGTGGCCGCCAAGCTGAAGCCGCAGCGCGGCAAGCTGACCGTCGGCGACCCTTTCGGCGTCGAACTCGTGGTGCGGCGTCTGCGCACGGTCAGCGCATCCCAGCCGTTCCTGCCCGAGCCCGGCCAGTTCCTGGTGCTGGACCGCAAGACCGTGACGAGCTATGCCGGCGACACGATTGTCGACCGGCACACACTGAAGATGGCGGCCTTCGCGCCCGGCGAACTGAAACTGCCGCCGTTCATCGTGACCTGGCAGGGCGACACATCGGTGTACGCCTCGTCGTCGGACAGCCTCCCGGTCACGATCGCCAGCGTGATGCCCGACTCGATGAAGGACATCAACGACCTCAAGCCGCAGGTGCAGTACCCGAACCTGCTGCCGATTTGGATACTGCTCGGGCTCATCGCGCTCATCGGCCTGGCCTGGCTGGGGCGGCGACTGTACCGGCGCTACCGCCGCATCAAGCTGTACGGCGCGGCGTTGCCCGACCCGTGGGACGAGGCCCGGAATGCCCTGGAGCGCGTGCCGGTAAAGGAGTGGCTCGAAGCCGGGCAGGTCAAACGATACTATTACACGCTGTCGGAGATTCTCAAACGCTACCTGACCCGGCGCTTCGGTTTCCCGGCGCTGGACCAGACTACGACCGAGATTGCGCGAGCGATGAAGGCGGCAAAGACCCCGGAGCGCGACGGCTTCGGCGAGTTCTTCCGCGCCGCCGACATGGTGAAGTACGCCAAGTACCTGCCGCCGAAGTCGGACGCGACCGCGGCCATCGAACGCGCACGCGAACTGGTGACGCTGACGACACCGAAGACCGAGGACAAACCCGAAACCCGAAGCTCGAATGACGAAACCGGGTCGGCAAATCGGCAATCGGACATCGTCGATCGGAAGTCGCCGTGAGGTACGCTTCGCCGTGGTTCTTCGCGCTGCTGGCGGTCGTGCCGGTGTTCCTGTGGTGGGGATTGCGCAAGCGTCGTGGCGCGGTGCGCTACAGCGACCTGTCGTTCCTTGACGGCGCGACCCACCGCGGCCGGTACCTGCGG
Source organism: bacterium (assembly GCA_046485245.1). Taxonomy (GTDB): domain Bacteria; phylum Hydrothermota; class Tepidihabitantia; order Tepidihabitantales; family Tepidihabitantaceae; genus CBFGJX01. The sequence goes on along the minus strand of JAWOHG010000077.1, from coordinate 5,759 downwards.
CTCATACCGCTCGTGCTCTATGCGCTGGCCATCGTCGCGATTGTCTTCGCGCTGGCCCGGCCCCAGCGCGGCCGGCAGTTCCAGGAAGTCGAGACCCGCGGCATCGACATAATGCTCTGCCTCGACATCTCCGGCTCGATGCAGGCCGAGGACTTCGCCCCGCGCAACCGGCTGACCGTGGCCAAGACTCGGGCACGCGATTTCATCGAGAAGCGCTCGGGCGACCGCATCGGACTGGTCGTGTTCTCGGCCACCAGCCTGACCCAGTGCCCGCTGACCCTTGACCGCAACATCCTTGGCGACCTCATCGACCGGGTCGACTTCGGCCTGCTCGAGGATGGCACCGCGGTCGGGATGGGCCTGGCCAGCGCCGTGGCGCGGCTGAAGGACTCCAAAGCCAAGGACCGCGTCGTCATCCTGCTGACCGACGGCGTCAACAACACCGGCGACGTCGACCCGATAACCGCGGCCCAGGCCGCGGCGAGTTTCGGCGTGAAGGTCTACACCATCGGCGTCGGCTCGAAGGGACTCGTGCCGTTCCCGGTGGACGACCCGATGTTCGGCCGGCGCTACGCGCGGGTGCAGATCGACCTCGACACCGAGACGCTCGACCGCATTGCCCAGATAACCGGCGGCCGCTCGTTCCTCGCCACCGACGCCGAGGGCCTGAAACAGGTCTACGACGAAATCGACCGGATGGAGCCGACGACCTTTAAGGTCAAGCAGTACACCATGTACAACGAACTGGCCGGGACGGCGCTGCTGCTCGCGGTGCTGCTGTTCCTTTCCGGCGCGGCGGTCGCGGTCCTGCTCGGGAGGCTGCCGTGATCAAGTGGGGCCAGCCGATCTATCTCTGGCTGCTGTTGGCCGTGCCCGTGCTTGCGGCTGGCTCGCTACTGCTCGGCGCGCTCAAACGCCGCCGCCTTGGGCGAGCGGCCGACCCGCACCTAGTTGCCGGCCTGACCGAGACCTATTCGCCCGGTCTCGCGCGGCTGAAGAACCTGTTGCTGGTCGGCGCGCTGGCGCTGTTGCTGGTCGCGGCGGCGCGGCCCAAGTGGGGCGAGCGGCTGCAACTCTACCGCGGCCGCGGCATCGACGTCGTCATCGCGCTGGACGCGTCCAAGTCGATGCTGGCCGAGGACGTGAAGCCGAACCGGCTGCAGCGCGCCAAGACCGAACTCGCCGCGCTCATCGATGGCTTGAGCGGCAACAACGTCGGCATCGTCGCGTTCGCGGGCGAGGCCTATGTGATGTGCCCGCTCACGACCGACGCCGCCGCGGCGCGAATGTTCTTGGACATCATCGAGCCGAACGGGATGCCGGTGCCGGGCACCGACTTCGGCAAGGCAGTCGACAAAGCCCTGGAATTGCTCAACCCCAAAGAGCCGACCCACAAGGCGCTGGTGCTGGTCACCGACGGCGAGGACCTCGGCCGCAACACGGCGCAGGCAATCGAGCGCGCCGCCGCGACCGGGCTGGCGGTGTTCCCGGTGGCGTTCGCGACGGCCGAGGGCGCGCCGATACCGGAGCACGACGAGCGGGGCAACCTGCAGAGCTACAAAAAGGACAAGGAAGGCCAGGTCGTGATGTCGCGGATGGACGAGCGACAACTCATAGTGATGGCCCAGGCTACGGGCGGCCGGTTCATGCGCGTCGAGGGCTTCTCGGGTGAGCGGATGCTGGCCGAGCTCTCGCGCATCCGCCAGAAAGAGTTCGGCGGCGGCCGGTACACGGATTACGTCGAACGCTACCAGTGGTTCCTCGGCGCGGCGCTCGTGCTGATGCTGGCCGGGCTGGGACTCTCGAACCGCCGCGGCCGCTGGATCGACCCAGTTGTCCTGCGCTGGCCGCCGTTTCTTCGAAAGAGAGAGGGCAATGCACCACAAAGTCACCAAGCGCACTAAGATTTCGGTTCGGGCCCTTTGTGGCCTTTGTGCCTTCGTGGTCAGTTCAGTTGCTTGGGCCAGGGCCGATGTCGGTGCGCTGATGCGGCAGGGCAACAGCCTGTACGCACGGGGCAAGTACGACGAGGCGCTGGCCCGCTACGGCATGGCCGAACTGCTCGAGCCTGACGCATCAGGCATCCGGTTCAACAAGGGCAACGCACTGTTCCGGCTCGGCCGTTACGAGGATGCGATGCGCGAGCTTGAGCTTGCTTCGGTCGACAAGAAACCTTCGCGCCGCGCCGCCGCGCTGTATAATGCGGGCAACGTGCTGTTCAAAGCCGGCCAACTCGACGGCGCCATCAAGGCCTACACGGCCGCGCTCGTGGTCGACCCCAGGGACCGAGCGGCCAAGCAAAACCTCGAGTACTGCCTGCGCAAGAAACAGGAACAGCAGCAACAGCAACAACAACAGAACCAGCAGAATCAGCAGCAGCAAGACCAGCAACAGCAGCCGCAACCCAAGCCCCAGCCGCAGCAGGGGATGGACAAGCAGCAGGCCGAACGGGTCCTGCAGGCGGTGCAGAACAAGGAACGCGACCAGCAGGAGCGGCAGCGCCAGGCCGGCGGCCGGCGCCAGGTCGAGCGCGATTGGTAGTCGTTGGTGATTAACCACAAAGACACGAAGGTCCTGGTTCGAACCCTTTGTGCCCTTGGTGTCTTGGTGGTCAGTTCCTACGCTGCCGAGTTGAACTTCAGCGCGAGCGTGGACCGGACAACGGTCGGGCTGGGCGAGCAACTGACTTTGACCGTCACGGTCGAGGGCAACAACATCGGCGGCGCGCCCCGGCCGCAACTGCCGCAACTGGCCGACTTCAACCAGCTCGGGTCGACATCATCGCAGTCGACCAACATCCAGTTCGTCAACGGCCGAATGTCGCAACAGCAGACCATCAGCTTCATCTACTTCCTGTCGCCCAAGAAACTCGGCGAACTGACAATCGGCCCGTGCAAGCTGGACTTTCGGGGTTCGACCTACCAGACCCAGCCGATAGCGGTCACGGTCACGCGCGAGAGCTCAGCCCCGCCCGCCCGTCAGCCCGGCCCGGCCGCCTCGACGCGGGGCGGCAGCGCCCGGGACCATGTCCGGCTGGTTGCGAGCGCGGACCGCACGTCGGTCTACGTCGGCGAGCAGTTGACGGTCACCTACACGTTCTACACCCGGGCGCGCATCGGTAACCTCGGCATCAAAGAGACCCCGTCCTTTTCCGGGTTCTGGTCCGAGCGCGTGTTCGACGCCAAGGAACTGGACTACCGCGACGCGACCCTTAACGGCCAGCGCTACAGCACGGCCCGGCTCAAGCAGGTCGCGTTGTTCCCGACCCAGTCGGGCCAGCTCAAGGTCGACCGGATGACCCTGAACGGCGAGGTCGTCGTGTCGGGCGGCTTCTTCTTCGACAGCGCCGAGCCGTTCGAGGTGGGGTCCGACCCGCTAACCGTGACCGTCAAGCCTCTGCCCGAGGAAGGCAAGCCGGCCGTTTTCTCGGGCGGGGTCGGTGATTTCCAGCTTGAGGCCGGCCTGTCGAGCGAGCGGTCGACCGACGGCGAACCGGTCACGTTGACCGTGAAGGTCTCGGGCACCGGCAACATCGGCCTGGTCGGCGAGCCGACAGCGCCGGCGATACCGGGAGTCAAGGTGCTCTCGCCGGAGACGAAGCAGGAGACCCGCACCGCGTCGGGCCGCGTGTCGGGCAGTCGGACGTTCGCGTACCCGTTGATACCGCAGTCCGACGGCAAGCTCGCCGTGCCCGAGCTGACGATGAGCTTCTTCAACCCCAAGACCGCGAGCTACTACGCCTTGCGTACACCGCGCCTGGAGTTTGTCGCGACCGGCGCGGCCGGCCGCAACGCGCCGCTGCCCGAGCAGGCTTCGGGCATCCACTCGCTCGGCGCCGACATCCGTCACATCAAACCAACCGCGCGATTCTCGCCGAAGGCGGGCGCGGGTTGGACCTTAGTGTTCTACCCTGTCGGGCTGCTGGTGCTCGCCGCGGGCGCGGTGATGGGCCGGCACCGCCGTCGGCTCGAGGCCGACCGTGGCTATGCCCGGCGTTCCCGTTCCAGTCGGCTGGTGCGCGCGCGACTGAAGGAGGCGACTGCGCTGCTCGGCAAGGATGACCTGCGCGGGTTCTACGCCGCGCTCTCGACCGCAGTCGTGGGCTATGTCGGTGACCGGTTCAACCTCGAGGCGAGCGGGATGACCGGCGACGAACTGCGCGCCGCTTTGGCTCAGCAGAACGTGGACGGCGATACCGTCACCGCCATTCTCGGGGTCACGAGCCAGTGCGACTTTGCCCGGTTCTCGCCCGGGATGGCCCAGTGCGACCCCAAAGAGCTCCTGGAGAAGGCGCGGATAATCCTGGAGAGGCTATGAGGAATTGTCGATTGCCGATTGTCGATTGCCGATTCCCCGGCGTTCTCCTGCTGCTTGCGGTCTCCGCTCTGGCCAGCGCCGGGCCGGCCGAGCAGTTCGCGCGCGCCAATGCCGCGTACGAGGCGCAGGACTATGCCGGCGCGGTCGTGCTGTACGACAGCGCGCTTGAGGTCCACAACTCGGCCGCCGCGTACTACAACCGCGGCAACGCGCACTTCAAACTCGGGCAGGTCGGCCGCGCGATAGCCGACTACAACCGCTCGTTCGCGGCTGCCCCGCTCGACGAGGGCGTCCGACACAACCTCGAGTTCGCCCGGCAGTTCCGCGCCGACAAGAGCCTCGTGCTCCAGAACCCGCTCGCGCGCGGCCTGGCCGCGTTCCTGCGCCTGCTGCCGGCCGCGACCGCTCGCCTGCTGGCGGGAGTGTTCTTCCTGTTCGCCCTGCTTGCGCTGGCCGAGATGCTCGTCCACGGCCGGCGATTTCTGGGCTGGGTCAGCGTCGGACTGGGCGCGGTGTTCCTGTACCTGCTGGCCGCGACGCTCTCCTGGAGCGCGTTCACCAACCCGGCGCGTTCGGTCGTGGTCGCGCCGGAACTGACCCTGCGGTCCGGCCCCGGCGCGGAATACAAGGATATCGCGGTGGTCCACGACGGGCTCGAGGTGGTGGTGCGCGAGCGCCGGCCCGGGTTCGTGCTTGTACAACTGCCCGGCGGCGAGGGCGGCTGGGCCGAGTCCGGCGCCGTCGAGCAGGTCTTCGGCCGCTGACCCGCCGCAGCCGGCCCGGCAGCCTTTGCCCTCGCCGCACGCGGGGCTAGAATCTCGCGTGGTCGCCATCGCCGGCATCGTCAGCATTACCGAACTGCGCCAGCTTGTCGGGACCGGGTGGATTGCCTTTCGCGGGGTGGTGCTGAGAGAGGGGCGGGGCAGGTGGCGGGATGTGGCGCCGAGCGACGAGCGGCTGTGGATTGCCGACATCGAGACCAGCCAGGAGATACTCCACGGCTTCTGCGACCCGGTCACCGACGTGCTGTGCCGTGAGTCGGGCGTCAAGGCAATGGCGCACGACTGGACGTTTATCACCATCCGGACCGGTGATCACACGGCGTACACGGTCGACATCGTCACGCCGTTCTACCTCAGTTGGGAGATGGTCCCGGACCAGTTCGACGAACGCGCCCGGAACCGGTTCCGCGGTATCGTGCTGAACAAGTACGACGAGGCATTAGCCCACGGCGCGGTTGACGAACTGAATGCGGCCGGGTTGCTCAAACCGTTCCTCGATGACGCCGGGGTCTCGTCCGGCGATTGACGCGCCGCGTTCGGGCTGTCACAATGGGTGGGACGAATCGCCGCCCCAGAGGAGGTCTGATATGAGACTCTTGATACGCTGGCTGATTGCCGCGCTGGCCCTGGTCCTCGCAGCCTGGATAGTGCCGGGCATCG
>JAWOHG010000037.1:0-19044 GCA_046485245.1 bacterium | reverse complement strand
CTCGGCCGCAGTCAGGGACGCCGGCCGAGGCCGAAGCGCCACGGTGGGTGTTGAAGACGCCAGCGGTCGGGTTGCGCTCCAGTACTTGTGGGACGGGCAACCGACCGGCAACCTGCTCTGCGAGGGACGCGCCATCCGCTTCCTGCCCATGCCGCCCGGCGTCTCAGAAGCGCCCCCCACTCCCGTGCACGGATTGCGGCTCGACGTGCGGCCTAATCCCGCCGGCCGCGACGCCGTGGTCTTCTACAACGTGCCTGTGCGGTCGACCGCCCGAGTGACGTTACTCGATGCAGCCGGCAGGGTCATCGCAGTGCTGGCGGATGGTCGACACGACACGGGGCACTACACGGTGCGGTTGGATAGCCGCGAAGGTCGCCCACTCCAGGCCGGGGTCTACTTCGTCCAGTTGACCACCGACAGCGGAAGGCTGCAGAAGAAGCTGGTCAGGACAGAGTAGGCGGCTGACGGCTGACTCCAAAGGCGGCGGGTGAATGCCCGCTGCTGACTGCGTGTGAAGCCGAGCTAGCCCACTACATATAGCGGTGCGAGCGAGAATGGCATACTACAGGTTGTGGAGGGGGTGACTACCCCATTGGCTGGCTGGTTCAGCGCGGCGGCCAGACTTGGGGCGAGTTGCTGCGCGAAACGCGCAAGGAGAGCGGCGGCAAGCTTGTGTTTGAGCTAAGCGTCCAGTGCTCAGTCCATTGGACGGAACAGGCGCAGGCCAAGTTGCTGGTCGAGCGTTTGGCCGAGCCTGGCCACAAGGCGATGGCTCAAGCGCGGCTGCAGCCGCAGGTCGAGGCATCGGGCCAGGTTGCGGGCCAGCAGCGCGTTCAGGAGGATGGCTGATAGCCGGCCGGCCGCCTGGCTGGATTCGTGGCCTGACTGGCCGGTTCCGAGCTGATTCCCGGCGACGCGGCCGCCTGGTGTGTATGTCTCGCCGTTCGCGCGGGTGCGGTGCGGAAGGCTTGACCGGGCGGCCGGCGGCGGAGAGAGATTCCTCCAATCGCGCCTGCGGCGCTCCGTCGGAATGACTGGCGGGTGGCGCCGGGGCGGGGCTCCGTCGGAATGATGGACGGGTGGCGCCGGGGACGGGGCTCCGTCGGAGTGACAAGCGGGCGGGGAGAGAATGTCTAAGCTGAAGGGACGAATGACTAATCAAGCGCGGAAAGGACGAAGTCTCAATCAGACTTGAACCTTGGGCCCTTTGGCGTTTGATTAGTCCCTTGTCCTTGCGCCTTTGTCCTTGCGCAGACCCTGAGGATTGCCACGGCCGCTGAAGCGGCCTCGCAATGACAGACCGTTTGGGACACGATGTGGGGATTGTCGGATGGCCCCTCTCGCTCCGCTCAGGGCGACTCGGCGTCGGATTGTCGAATGGCACCGTCAAGGGAGAGGGAGAAGAAGGTGCAATTGGCTCGTGCCCCGCGCAAAGCACTGCGCCCCGCCGAGGCGGGGCGCAGTGCCATCGGTCAGTTGGCGCTAGACCAGCGAGTCGCCGCGCGCGGTGTAGTGGGTGTGCAGGTACTTGTGCGACACCGAACCGCACGGCCCGTCGGTCAGGAACTCCTTGTAGAGATTGATGACGTGCGGGTTCTCGTGCGACTTGCGCATCTCCAGGCCCATGTCCTCGGCGTAGATCGCCTTGGCCCGGGCCGCGCGGATGTCGGGCGAAGTCGGGATCGGTTGGCCGCCGCCGCCTAGGCAGCCGCCCGGGCAGGCCATGAACTCGATGAAGTGACACTTGCTGAACTTGCCCCCCGCCTTGATGTCTTCCATCACTTTGCGGGCGTAGGCCGTGCCGTGGGCGACCGCGACCTTGAGCGTCGCGCCGTTGAGCCACTCCCAGTCCGCTCCCAGCTTGCCCTTCTTGACGAGTTCGGCGAACAGCTCGGGTACCGGCCCGACCTTGGGGATGGTTATCTCCATGTACTTGACGCCGTCGAAGCCGCGTACCGGCTCGACCACCGCGTTCTTGAACACGTCCTCGGCCTTGAGCCCCGTGACGATTTCGACCACGGTGCGGATCGCCGCCTCCATCACGCCGCCGGTCGCGCCGAAGATGAGCCCGGCGCCCGACGCGTCGCCGAACGGCATGTCCGGGTGCGTCTTGGGCAGGTTGGGCAGGTCGAGCCCGGCTTCCTTGATCATCATCGCGGTCTCGCGCGTGGTCAGGCCGTAGTCGATGTCCTTGTACCCCGACGAGTTCATCTCCGGCCGGTTGGCCTCGAACTTCTTCGCCGAGCAGGGCATCAGCGACACGGTGACGATTGAGGCCGGGTCGATGCCGGCCTTCTTCGCGTAGTAGGTCTTGATCAGCGCCCCGAACATCTGCTGGGGCGACTTGCAGCTCGACAGGTTCGGGAGGAAGTCGGAGTAGAAGTGCTCCGCGAACTTCACCCAGCCCGGCGAGCAGGAGGTGAACTGGGGCAGGGCGACCGGCTCCTTCTTCACCAGCGCCTTGTACAGCCGCAGCAGCAGCTCGGTGCCCTCTTCGATGATGGTCAGGTCGGCCGTGGTGTTCGTGTCGAACACCGCGTCGAACCCGGCCCGCCTGAGCCCGGTGTTGAGCTGACCGGTGAGCGAGTTGCCCGGAGCCATGCCGAATTCCTCGGCGATGGCGGCCCGGGGCGAGGGCGCGGTCTGCATCACGACGTGCTTCTTCGGGTCGTCGATGGCGGCCCAGATCTCGTCCGACGGGTCCTTGGCCCGCAGCGCCCCGGTCGGGCAGCGGTTGATGCACTGGCCGCAGTTGATGCAGATGACGTCGGCCAGGCCGCGGTCCATGAACGTGGTTATCTCGGTCTTGTCCGAACGGCCCTCGGCGGTCAGCACGCCGACCGACTGCAGGTCGATGCAGGTGCGCACGCAGCGCCGGCAGAGCACGCACTTGTTCAGGTCACGCACCACCGAGTAGCTCGAGCGGTCAACCTCGAAGCGCGGCTTGTCCGGGTGGCCGAAGCGGAAGAAGTCGACGCCGTACTCCTTGGCCAGCGACTGCAGCTCGCAGTTGTTATTGCGGAAGCAGGCGTAGCACTCGCCGTAGTGCTTCGAGAGCAGCAGGTCGAGCACGTGGCGCCGCGCCAGCCGCACGCGCTGGCTGGTGGTCTTGACCACGGTCGGCTCGGTGCAGGGATAGGTGCAGGCGGTCTGCAGCGCGCGCTGCTTCTCGACCTCGACCACGCAGATGCGGCACAGGCCGGCCAGGCACAAGTCCTCGTGGTAGCACAGCGTCGGGATGCGGATGCCCGCGGTCTTGGCCGCCTCGAGGATGGTCGTGCCGAACGGCACCTTGAGCTCGACGTCGTCGATTCTCACCGACACGAGCCCGCCGATGTCGCCCGGCTTGCCGCCGGGCACGATGAGCGGTTTCTCCGAGCCCGGGGTCGAACAGGTCCCGTCGGCGCAGGGGTTCTTTCTAGCCATTGGTCTCTCCTTTGCCGGCAACGCGGCCCATTATCTCGGGCCGGAAGAACTCGGTGATGTCGAGGAACGCGTTGGCGCTCGACTGGCCCAGCCCGCACTTGGACGCGGCCTGCATCGTCCGGCCGAGCGATTGCAGCTCGCGCAGGTAGCTGGAACTGCACCGCCCGACCTTCAACAGGCGAACGCCCTCCAGGAGCTTCGAGTTGCCCTCGCGGCACGGGGTGCACTGGCCGCACGACTCCTCGACGAAGAACTCGAGGAAGTTCTCGACCACGTCGAGCATGTCGCGGGTCGGCCCGATGACGATGACCGAGCCGCCGGTGGCGAGGTCCTCGAAACCGAGCTTGCGGCCGAACCCGTCGCGCGGCACGGTGCGGCCCGACGCGCCGCCGACCTGCACCGCCTTGGCGTTCTCGCCGCCGACCAGCTTGAGCAGCTCGGCCACGCTCGTGCCCCAGGCCACCTCGTACACGCCCGGCTTCGCGCAGTCGCCGGAAACCGACAGCAGCTTCGACCCGGTCGAGACCTCGGTGCCGAGCCTCTTGAACCACTCCGGCCCCTTGGCCAGGATGTGGGCGCAGGCGATGAGCGTCTCGACGTTGTTGACCGACGTCGGTGCGCCCACCAATCCCGTGTTCACCGGGTAGGGCGGCCGGTTGCGCGGCTCGCCGCGGTTGCCCTCGAGCGACTCGATGAGCGCGGTCTCCTCGCCGCAGACGTAGGCCCCGGCGCCCATCCTTATCTCGACGTCGAAGTCGAAGCCCGAGCCGAGGATGTTCTTCCCCAGCAGCCCGGCCTTGCGCCGCTTCTCGAGCACCAGCTCCAGCCCTTCGCGCATGTAGGTATACTCGGCGCGCAGGTACAGCACGCCGACATTGGCCCCGATGGCGTAACCGCCGATGGTCATCCCCTCGAACACCAGGTCCGGTCGCTCCGAGAGCAGCACCCGGTCCTTGAACGTGCCCGGCTCGCCCTCGTCGGCGTTGCAGATGATGAACTTCTTGTCCGACTGGGCCACGCCGCACAGGTTCCACTTCACCGCGGTCGGGAAGCCGGCGCCGCCGCGGCCCCGGATGCCGGACTCGCGCACGGTGCGGATGACCTCGGTGCGCGACATCGAAAGCGCCTTCTTCATCCCGGCGTTGGGTTCGTGCTTTTCCATGATGTGAGCCACGTTGGCCATCAGTGCCCTCCCGCCTTCATCGCGCTCGAGGGTCCAAACATGCGACGGTACTTGTCGATGATGTCCGACACCATGTCCGGCTGGACCTTGGCGTAGACGTCGTTGTTCACGAGCAGCGCCGGCCCGTGGTCGCACATTCCCAGGCAGTTCGCGTACTCGAGCGTGAACACGCCGTCGGGCGTGGTCTCGCCGAACTTGATGCCCAGCTCGTTTTCCAGCTGGCGCGCGACGTTGCGCTTGCCCGCGAAGTCGCACGACAGGGTCTGGCACAGCCGGACGATGAACTTGCCCTTGGGTTCGGTCGACAGGAAGGCGTAGAAGGACACCACGCCGAACACCTCGCTCGGGAACACCCCGAGCGCCCGAGCGACCTCCTGCATCGCGAAGTCCGACACGTAGCGGTACCGGTCCTGCACCGCTTCCAGTATCGGCAGCATCCCGTCCCGCTTGTGCTCGTACTTCTTGGCCAGTTCGGCGATCTCCTGGCGCAGTCTTTCTCTTTCTGTTGCCAGCATGGTGGTTCCTACTGCCGCAGCAGGCCCTTGACCTTCGACAAGAGCTCGGACGGCGCGACCGGCTTGGTGACGAACTCGTCGACCGGCGCCATCTCGCTGTCCTTGCCGTACTTGTACCCGGTCACCTGGCCGATCGAGGTCAGTATCATTATCGGCGTCTTGATACCCTTGCGGCGGAGGTCCTGGGCGGCGACGAACCCGTCGTCGGGCTGCTCCATCATCACGTCGAGGATAATCAGGTCCGGCTTCTCGGTCTCGACGGCCTTCATGCCGTCGGCGCGGTTGTCCGCGCTCACCACCTGGTAACCCTGGGCGCCGAGGATGAGCTTCACCGAGTCGACGATATCGGGGTCGTCGTCAACGATCAGTACTTTCGGCATTGCTGCTCCTTTAAGCGTCGCGAACCGGACTCACTCGGACATTGACTTTCGTGAAAAGATTAACGGCTGACTTGGGCGGCCATTATAACCGCCCGGAAGCGCTTGGCAAGGCCGCGCGTGACGACCCGCCACGCGGTTGACTGGCGGACCCGGGCGGCTATCTTGTCAGGCTGGCAGACCGCCGGCAGGCATATGAGTGACATGAAGACCATACCCAGGGACGAGCGCGGCGTCGAGGTCAACCCGGCCGCGGTGGGGATGGTGCTGACCGACCTGCGCGAAATCAGCCTGTCCGGCAAGTCGTTGTTCGAGGTGCTGGACGCCGTCTACGAGGCGCTCTACCCCATCATCCCGTTTGACCGGCTCTCGGCCGCGTTCTACAACGAGGAGACCGGCCTCGTCGTGTCCCGCTGGGTGCGCAGCGAGAACCCCGCCGCGAGCATCGGCACCGGCTACTGGGCCGAGCTGAAGGGCAGCTCGCTCGAGCCGATACTGCGCGCCGGCCGGCCCCGCATCATCAACGACCTCGAAGCCTACCTGGCCGAACACCCCGAGTCGTCCGGCACGCGCGACGCCCTGCGCGACGGCATCCGCTCCAACCTGACCTGCCCGCTTCTGGCCGGGGCCCGGCCGATCGGCTTCCTCTTCTTCAGCTCGACCCGCAAGGATTCCTACCGGCCCGAGCACATCGACACTTTCCGTGCCGTGGCCGAATCGCTGTCGCTCGCGGTCGAGAAAGTCAAGTACCTCGACGACCTGGCCCAGGCCAAGCGCAACTACGCCCAGACGCTCTACTTCGTCGCCCACGAACTCAAGGCGCCGCTTTCGGCCATAGTGACGGTCGGCACGACCCTGCTCGAGGGCTATGTCGGCCAGCTCACCCCGACCCAGGCCGAGAAAGTCAACCGGATGGTCTCCAACTCCAACCACCTCATCAAGCTCGTGCGCGATTACATCGACCTGTCCCAGATTGAGACCGGCGAGATGCGCTACGTGCCGCGCGAGGCGGTCGACCTCGTCGAAGAAGTCATCAAGCCGATGCTTGAGCTGCAGGAACCGATGGCCGCGGCCCGCAACATGACCGTCACCAGCGACCTCGAGTACCTCGCCGCGCCCTGCGACCCGCGCCTGCTCCAGGTCGTGTTCAACAACCTGCTCGGCAACGCGGTGAAGTACGGCCGCGAGGGCGGCCGCATCAACATCCGGCTGGTGCGCCGGGCGTTCTCCGACTACACCGACACCGGCGAGCGAGCGCGGCGGTACTGGGCCCTGTTCGCGGTGCGCAACGACGGCGTCGGGTTCACGCCCGAGCAGAAGCAGCAGCTCTTCGCCCGCTTCCAGCGCCTGCACCATCCCGCGCACAAGGGCGTCGTCGGGTCGGGGCTCGGGCTCTACATTTCGCGCCAGATAGTGGTAAAACACGGCGGCGAGATGGCCGCCGACTCCCAGCCCGGCCAGTGGGCCGAGTTTCGCTTCCGCATCCCCCTGCTCCAACAGCCGCACGTCCTCGTCAACGCCCCGGCCTGAGGCGCGACGCCCGGCGCCTAACCCGGTGTGTCCAGCGTCCGGGCCAGCGCCCTGAACTCAGAAGCGAGCGCCGGGTACAGCGCTCGGTAACGCTCGTAGAACCGGCCGTACGCGGCCGCGTCCGGCCCGGGCCGCACCGCGCCGGTCTCGCGCACCGCGCGGCGGCACGCGCTGTCCACGTCGGCGAACACCCCTGCCCCGACCCCGGCCAGAAGCGCCGCGCCGAACGCCGCGCCCTGGGTGACGTTGACCAAGACCAGTTCGAGGTCGAACACGTCAGCCATCACCTGGCGCCACAGTGCAGAACCGGCCCCGCCCCCGGACACCCGCACTCGCCCGCACTCGACCTTCAGGCTGCACAGCAGCTCGAGGCAATCCTTGAGGCTGAACGCCACGCCCTCGAGCACGGAGCGGATGACGTGGGCACGGCCGTGACGCAGCGACAGGCCGCAGAACACGCCGCGCGCGTCCGGGTCGGCGCGGGGCGTACGCTCGCCCGAAAGGTAGGGCAGGTAGAGCAGGCCCTCGGACCCGGCCGCAACGCCCGCGGCCAGCTCGTCCATCGTCGCGTAGTCGCTCTCCAGCAGGTCGCGCAGCCAGCGCAGGCTGCCCCCGGCCGCGAGCGTCACGCCCATCAGGTGCCAGCGTCCGGGCGCGGCATGGCAGTAAGCGTGCAGGGCGCCGGTCGGGTCGACCACGCAACGCCCGGTCGCGGCGAACACCACGCCCGACGTGCCGATGGTGACTGAGCTGATGCCCTCGTCCACGATGCCGGTGCCGACCGACTGCGCGGCCTGGTCCCCGGCGCCCGCAACCACCGGCGTTCCCGCCAGAAGCCCCGTGGCCGCCGCGCCCGCTTCGCTCACGCGGGCCGTGACCTCGGGCGACTCGGCCGCCTCCGGCATCAGGCCCGGCGCGACTTCCAGCAGTTCCAGCACCTCATCCGACCAGGCCCGCCTGCCGACGTCCAGCAGGTTGGTGCCCGAAGCGTCGGCCACGTCGGTGCCGGGCACGCCGGTCAGCCTCAGCCGGACAAAGTCCTTCGGCAGCAGCATCTTCGCCGCGCGCTCATACACCCCCGGCTCGTGCTCGCGCACCCACAGGAGTTTCCCGGCCGTGAACCCGGTCAGGGCCGGCTTGCCCGTGACCGCGATGAGCCGGTCCCGCCCGACCCGGTGCTCGATTTGGGCGCACTGCCCCGCCGTGCGCTGGTCGTTCCACATTATGCACGGCCGCAGCGACGTCCCGGCGGCATCGACCAGCACCAGCCCGTGCATCTGGCCCGAGAGCCCGACCGCATCGACCGCGGTCCCGTCGACGCCTGCCTCATCCAGCAATGCCCGGATGCTCACTACGCAGGACTGCCACCAGTCGTCCGGGTTCTGCTCGGTCCAGCCCGGCCTCGGCGTCTGCATCGGGTAGGGGGTGACCGCCTCGGCCGCGACCGCGCCCGACCCGTCGACCAGCACGGCCTTGGCCCCGGTCGTGCCGATGTCGATGCCCAGCAGCAGCCCGCGCTTCACGGCTTCCCCAGCGGCGGCAGCGGCGACAGCCGCTCGGGATGGGCGGCCCGCGCCCGCACGAGATGAGCCTCGAGCCAGCCCCGCGCCGCATCCGGCCGGTTGACCGCCGCGACAATCGACTCGTGGTCGAGGCAGTTGATGCGGTCGTTGGCCGCGCGCAGGGCGTCCATCGATATCGCGAGCGCAATCTCGACCGGCATCCGCTCCGGGTTGATGTCGATGCCGAACCAGCCGCGGTAGCCCTGCATCTTCAGCACGTAGAGCAGCGCCTCGGTCTGCTCCGGCGCGACCACGCCCACGTTCAGGTCCTGGTCGAAGTTGCCCAACGGCTGACTGTTCAGGTGCAGATGGGCCAGCCGGCCTTCCGAGAGCGGCCACGAGTAGGCGTAAGGCAGGTCTTCGTACGCCATCAGCGCGTGCCCGACCTCCGGGTTCAGGCCGACCAGCGCGTGGCCCTCGCCGAGCAAACGGCGGTTCTCGGCCGCCTGCAGCCGCGCCTCGACTGAGTGCGCCAGCAGCATCGCCTCGGGCGTGGTGCCGAAGATGATGCGGCCGCGCGGCTCGTACGGCTTGGGCTCGAACGCGACCCGCACGCCCGGGACCGAGTCCATCGCCTCGGCCAGGCCGCTTGAGAACCGCTCGCGCATCGATGCGAAGTCGATGCCGAACGGGTTCTCGTACCCGTCGATGCCCGGCCACACCACCGCGAACTCGGTGTCCAGCTCGCGGTTCAGTTCCAGGGCCCGCCGGGTCAGCTCTATCGCCCTTCGCCGCGCCGGTTCCAGCGGGCTGGACAGCGAGCCGAACTCGAATTCGGGGTCGCGGAACAGCAGCGGGATCACCGTCAGCAGCCTGATGCCGGTGTCGCGGCAGAACCCGCGCCACAGTTCGGCATTGTCCTCGTTGATTTCATTCGGGTAGTGCGCCTCGAGAGCGCCGAGCCCCGCGGCCTCAAGCCGCGCCGCGATGTCCAGCCGGGCCGCGACCGGCAGGGCCGGCCCGTAGGGCGCGTGGAACCGGCTGTCCGGCGGCGAGAAGTACCAGATGCCGGCCGAGAACTTCAGATCCAGCTCGAACCGGCGCAGGTGCTCGACCAGCTCGGCCGGGGCACGGCCGGTCGCCTGTGAGCGCAAGTCTTGAATGGCCATGGCCGATTGTCGAGCCGCGGCCGGCGTTTGTCAACGCAGACGGCCCCTGCCCCTCCTACCTCCTACCTGCTGCCTGCCCGGTCCTCCGCCGGTTGACTCTCGGGTCGCGTCCGCCTACACTGGCGCGATGATCGCCCTGCTCGTCATTCTTGTTGCCGCCCCGGTCGTACAGTGGGAGACCCGTTACGACGGGCCGGGCAGCCGCGAAGACACCCCCAGCGCGATGGTCGCGGACAGCTCGGGCAGCGCCTGGGTCGCCGGCTACAGCTACGTCCCGGGCTCCGACTTTCAGTTCACGGTCGCGGGTTTCTCGCCCTCAGGCGAGCTGCGCTGGGTCAACCGCTACGGTTCGCCGCTGGGCAGCGAGGACCGGGCCTGGGCCATCGCCCGCGACTCGGCCGGCTGCCTTGTCGCGACCGGCGGCACGCTCGCCGACCTCTCGGTCGGCTGGGATTTCCTCACCGCCAAGTACACCCCGGACGGCGACACGCTCTGGCTGCGCCGACTCGACCTGGCGTGGCACGCCGACGACAAGCCGGCGGCAGTCGCCATCGCGCCCGGCGACTGCCCGGTCATCGCCGGCGCCGCGCACCGGCCCGCCCCGCGCGCCGACTGGGACATCGCAGTTGTCAAGTACTCGCCCGGCGGCGACACGCTCTGGGCGCGCTACTGGGACGGCGCCGCGTCGGCCGACGACTTCTCGGCCTCGCTCGCGGTCGGCGGCGGCGCAATCTACGTCGCGGGCAAGACCGTCACGGCCCGGCCCGCGACCGACATCGTCCTGCTCAAGTTCACCCTCGACGGCACGCTGGCCTGGTCGCGCACCATCGACGGCCCGGCCGGCTCGACCGACTTCGCCGCGCAGGTAGCGTACCGCGCCGGCCGCATCTACGTCGGCGGCACGGTCACCGGCAGCGGCACCGCCTACGACTGGTGCGTCGCCGCGTTCGACACCGCAGGCCGGCGGCTCTGGACCCACTTATGGGACGGCGAGGGCCGCGGCGACATCCTCGAGTCCTTCTGCTTCGACTCATCCGGCAGCGTCATCGCGGTCGGCCAGTCGGCCGGCGCATCGACCGGCGTCGACGCGGCCGTGCTCAAGCTCGACTCGGCCGGTCGCCGGCTCTGGTCGCGCCGCTACAACGGCGAGCGCAACTCCTCGGACCGGGCCTGGCGCGTGGCCGCAGGGAAGAACAACGACATCACGGTCGCGGCGAACTCGGTCGGCTCGGGCGGCTTCCCCGAACTCGTCCTGCTCGGCTTCTCCTCATCCGGCGACACGCTCTGGTCATGGCGCCGGGCCGACCCGGCAACCGGCGAGGCCCGCCCGGTCGGGCTCGCGCTCCTGCCCGCGCGCGGCACGGAGCGGGCGTTTTCTGAGCTGCTCTGCACCAGTTTTGCCTTCTCCGAGGCCGCGGGTTTCGACTGGCTGCTGCTGCGGCTCGACCCCGCCGGCTCGACCAGCGACACGGACCCGCAACGGCGGTAGCCTGCTACCCTTGACTGCGGGGCCGGCGCGGCCTAATCTCACACAGTTATGGCGAAGCGGATTCTAGTGGTAGACGATGAGGCGGCGGTGCGCCTGCTGCTCGAAAAGCAGCTCCAGTCGGCCGGTTACGAAGTCACTTCCTGCGCCGACGGCCGCGCGGCCCTGACCGCCGTCCGTGACTGCCGGCCCGACCTGGCCATCTTCGACCTGACAATGCCCGGGCTGGACGGCTACTCGCTGGTGACGATGTTCCGGCGCGACCAGACCCTGCGGATGCCCATCATCGTCCTGTCCGGCCGCATCAAGGAAATGGACATCCAGGCCGCGCTCGACGCGGGCGCCGACGCATTCATCGCCAAGCCGGCCGACCGCGAGACCCTGTTGGCCAAAGTCGCGGAACTGCTCGCCCGCTGACCTGCCCCTCGACCCCCGCCCCCCGTCCGTCAATCGACATTCGACATTCGTCATTCGACATTGTCGGTTCTGCCCGTTGCAGGCCATTCGACAATCGACAATCGTCTGTTGACATTGTCGAGAGGCTTTCCGGCTTGTAGTACAGCGTGATGGTCCGCGCCACCATCGAACCCCAGACCCCGGCCCCGCCTTCCAGCCGGAACGTGTCCAGGGTACTGCCCCCGCCCTGCCCGAATCCACCCGCCTGCACCCATTCGTAGTAGTTGGTGTCCAGCGCGCACAGCGTGAAGCTGTGCCAGCCCTCTTCGTACCCGAACAGGAAGAACAGCCGCGGCAGACGGTAGAGCAGGCTGTCGGTGTTGCCGCCGGTCGTGTCGTTGGGCGCGATGAAGTTAACCGACAGCGTGTCGTAGAACTGGAACGGCAGGTAGTACCCGGCCGAACCCCGGCTGCGCGTCCAGGCCATCGAATCGCGCAGGCTCACCGTGTCGCCGTCGCGCGGGTAGATGATGCCGAAATCACCCGGCACGACCGTCTTCCCGCGCACCGTATCGAAGTCCGGGTGGGCCGCCTCGAGCCAGACCGTGTCAAAGAACGTCGGGCAGAGCGAGTCGTCGGCGCGGTACTTGTCCTCTCCGAGGTACGTGCAGGCGGTCGTCTCCGTCGCGGTCCACAGCCGCACGGTCGCTCCTGCGAAGTCCGGGCTGAACCCCTCGTCGATGGCGTAGGTCCGGTTCACGCTCACCGTCGGCCGGCACCCGCCCGCCGCGT
Source organism: bacterium (assembly GCA_046485245.1). GTDB lineage: Bacteria > Hydrothermota > Tepidihabitantia > Tepidihabitantales > Tepidihabitantaceae > CBFGJX01. The sequence continues at coordinate 6,668 of JAWOHG010000037.1, read as the reverse complement.
GCAGCCCGTGCACGAGCATCGTCGGCGTGAAGTCGCCCGCACCCTCGTCGCACCCCGCGGCCAGCAGCACCAACGCGACCAGCGCCGCGAGCGCGGTCCAGGTTCGTCGTTTCGTCATTCGAGTTTCGTCCGCTAGAACTTCACCTTCACGCCCAGCGTCGGCAGTATCGGCAGCTGGGATATCTGCTTGCGTTCGGGCAGGCCGTCCTCGCCGACCTCGTAGTAGTAGAGCAGCACGTTGCTGGCGTAGTAGACATTGGTCACGTCGAGAAACGCCTCGACCCGGCCCCAGCGAAAATCCCAGCCCCGCGTCGCGCCGACGTCGAGCCGATGGTAGAGCGGGTAGCGGAACGCGTCGCGCGGCCCGTTGATGAAGCCCCAGGCCGGTTCCTGCGGCTCCGGCTGGCCCGGCCGCTCCTGGTAGCGCCGGTAGAAACCGATGACCCCGGAGTAGGGCAGCCCGGTGCCCAGGGCCCAGCGCGCCGACAGGTCCATCTTCCAGAACACCTGCGGCAGCGACAGCACGAGGTTGGCGTTGTGCCGGCGGTCGTAGTGCGGGAAGTAGCCCTCGCCCGCGATGCTGCGGCGGGCGTACGCGAACGAGTAGCTCAGCCAGCCGGTCACGCGGCCCTCGGTCTTGCGCAGCAACAGGTCCGCGCCCAGCGAGTAACCGTCCGCGGCCAGCAGCGAATCGGGCTGCGTGAAGAACTCGCCGTACCGCGTCTCGAGCAGGTTCGCATAATCCTTCCAGTACACCTCGACCTGGGCCATCGCGTCGCGCCGCAGCCAGCGCTCGACCCCGCCGACACAGTGCCAGGCGACCGGCAGCGGCCGGCCCGCGGGCACCGGCGCCCAGACGTCGTAAATCGAGAACACCGCGTCGGTCGAGTTCAGCGTCACCATCGGCTGCGAGAACCGGCCGAACGCCGCGTTCAGAGTCGTGTTCTCTTCGACCCGGTACTTGACGCCCAGCCGCGGCTCCGGGCTGAAGCGGCTGCCCTTGGTGTAGTAGGCGAGCCGCAGCCCCGGCTTGATGAACAGCCGCTGGGGCACCGCCTCCCACTTCTCGTCGATGTACACGCCCAGCGGCCAGAGCGAGTCGGCTCGGGCAAAGCCCATCGTGTCGAACTCGAACGACACGTTCACCCGCGACCAGCGGCCGTCGAACCCGAAGTCGACGTCGTGGCCATCGGCCGGGAACCACGTCAGGTCGGCCTTCAGCGCCAGGTCGGTCAGCCCGGTCTCGAACTCCGCCGTGTCGGTCTGGATGAAGCTGACGCCGAAGTTCGAGTAGAAGTCGCTCCACGCCAACATCGCCTCGCCGTACAGTATCGGCGTGAAGATGCTGTTGACGTGCAGCGCGACCCCGCGGTTGCCCCAGTTCAGCCGCGCGTCCAGCGCCTCGGGGTTGGTCGGGTCGCGGAACCTCAGCACGTCCTCGGCCGACAGACCGGCCAGCGTCAGCTTCGTGTCGTGGGAGAGGTCGTAGTTCACCTTGCCGATGACGTCGTAGAAGTGGTAGCCCACGCCCTCGACCCCGAAGATGTCGAGCAGCACGTCGGGCAGGTACGTGCGCCGGGCCGCGACGAGGAACGACCCGTTCGGAATCGGGCCCTCGACCTGGGCCTTGGCCGCGATGACCGACGCCGACGCGTCGGCCGTGAACCGCTTGGAGTTGCCCTCCTTGGTCGTCACGTCGAGCACCGACGACAGCCGCGTGCCGTACTTGGCCGGAAACCCGCCCGCGAGCAGCGTGACGTCCGACACCGCCTCGGGAATGAACGGCGAAAACAGGCCGAACAGGTGCGACGGGTTGTACACCGTGATGCCGTCCAGGAGCACGAGATTCTGGTCCGGCGACCCGCCCCGGATGTACAGCCGGTTGGAGAAATCGGAAGTCGTCACCACGCCGGGCAGTAGCTGGACGGTGCGGAACAGGTCCACCTCGCCGCCGACCCGCGGGATGGACAGTATCTGGCGCGTGTCCAGCCGCACGGCGGAAACCTCGACCTCGCGCTCGAACCGCGCCCGCGCCGCCGTCACCTTCACCTCGCCCAGCTGCACCCGCGCCGGTTTTAGCAGGATGTCGACCGTCACGGTCTGGTACGCCGCGGCAACCACGCTGCTCTGCCAGTCCTCGTACCCGACGTAGGACGCCTTGAGCGTTTGACGGCCCGGCGGCACCCGCCCGATGTAGTAGTAGCCCTTCTCGGCCGACGCCGTGCCCAGGTCCGTGCCGTCGAGGTAAACGTTGGCGAACCCAAGCGGCTCGCCCGAGGTCGCATCGCGGACAAACCCATTGATTGCCCCGGTCTGCGCCGCCGCCGCCGCGCACAGCACGACGAGCGTCACGCAGACGCGGCAGAGCTTGTCCGCGCCCGGGTTGCTAACTGCCAACTCCGCCCGCGCCTTCTACCTCAGCGCCTTGGCGAGCGTACGCCCGAATGCCTGGGCCGCCGAACGGATTCCCTCATCCTTGGCCAGCTTCTTCCCGTCCGGGCAGTTGGCCACGACGTGCTCGCCGAGGTTCTTGATACCCGCGTAGCGGCCGAGACGGCGGAACATCTGCACGGCCAGGTCTGCGCCGTCGTAGTGGTCGCCGCCCGCGGTCAGCACCAGCGCCCACTTCGCGCCTTTGAGCAGGTCCTCGCCGGTCAGCAGCGCGAAGCAGCGGTCCAGCGCGACCTTGGTCACGCCGCTGACGCCCCAGCAGAATATCGGGCTGGTCCACACCACGAGGTCGGCGTCGACCATCAGGTCGTAGAGTTCCGGCATGTCGTCGGCCTGCCGGCACCCGGCCCCGGTCTTGCACTCGGCGCAGCCGAAGCACTCCTGGCATTCGTGGATGTTCTTCTCCATCAGCCGCACCCGCGTCACCTTCACGCCCTTGCCCAGTCCGGCGACGACCCAGTCGGTCACCTGGCTCGTGTTGCCGACGCGCGGGCTGCCTTCAAGAAACAGGATATGCTGCATTTCTTCTCCTCTCTGGTTACGCCGGACCGGTCGCACGACCGGTCCGGCAAAGAGGCTACCCTCCGGGGCCGGTGGGTCAAGCTCGTGCCGGTCCTGTCCGCCGGGTCAGGCGGCAACCATCGACGTCCCGTTCGCGTCACAATGGGTGAGAACGGTGGGCGGAATTGGCAACTTGGCCGCCTCTGCCTCTGCCCGCCCTGACAATTGTCCCGCATCTGCAGCCTCCTGACCGCCCGGCAACGGGCGGTCACCTTTTACCGCCGGTTGACTGGCCGGGGCCGGCCAATAAGCTGGATGCGTGAGGTGGCATACGGGCCGCATCCTCCTCGCCGCGCTGGCGCTGGTGTCTGCCGCGTGCGCGCCCGGCCGCATCATTGTCCCGGACCACACCGAACTGGTCGACGGCTGGTGCGCCCCCGGATTCGAGCCGGTCGCCGACGAGTTCGTCCGCAACTTCCAGCGGCGCGGCGAGTACGGCGCCGCGGTCGCGGTGTACCATCGCGGCCGCAAGGTCGTCGACCTCTGGGGCGGGTTTCGCGACATCCGCACGCGCGAGCCCTGGGAAAAGGGCACGATGGTGATGGTCTTCTCTACGACCAAAGGGGCCGGCGCGCTCTGCGCCGCGCTCGCGCGTTCGCGCGGCTGGCTCGACTACGACGCGCCGGTCTCCCGCTACTGGCCCGAGTTCGCGCAGAACGGCAAGGAGCACATCACGGTCCGCGAGCTCCTTGCCCACGAAGCCGGGCTGCCCGTGCTCGACACGAAGCTGCGCACGCGCGACCTCGCCGACCTCGATTCGCTCGGCCGCATCCTCGCGCGCCAGCGGCCCATCTGGCCGCCGGGCACACGTCACGGCTACCACGCGGTCACTCTGGGCCTCTACCTTAACGAAATCATCCGCCGCACCGACCCGCAGGGCCGGTCTATCGGACGAGTCCTGCAGGAAGAAATCTGCGGCCCGCTCGACGTCGAGTTCTACATCGGCCTGCCCGATTCCGTGCCCGACGAACGCATCGCACGGTTCTCCTTCGGCCCGCCCCTGTCGATACTGCTGCGCGCGCCGCCCCGCCGCCTGCGCGCCTTCCTCTCGCCCCGCTCGCTCATCAGCCGCGCCGGCCGCATCCCGGTCGACACCCGCCGCGCCGGCCGCGCGTACTGCCGGGTCGAAGTGCCCTCGGTCAACGGCGTCGGCACTGCCCGCGCCCTGGCTCGAATCTACAGCGCCGCGGTCACTCTCGACCCGGCTCTGGGCATCACGCCGACGACGCTACAACTCCTGTCTGCCCCGACCCAGCTGCCGCCGGCCGGCCCGCGTGATACGGTCGCTGGCATAGATGCCTGGTACTCGCTCGGCTTCTCCAAGCCCGGCGACAGACTCTGGTTCGGCTCCAGCCAGCGCGCCTTCGGTTCGGCCGGGCTCGGCGGTTCGCTCGCCTTCGCCGACCCGGACCACGACCTCGCCTTCGCCTACACGCCCAACCGCGCCTACCTCGCGGCCTCGGTCGACCCGCGCGCCGACGCGCTCATCAAAGCCGTCTACGCCTGCCTCGACTCTCTCTAGTCCGAGTCTGCCTTCTGCCTTCTGCCTTCTGCATTCTGTACTCTGCATTTTGCCTTCGTCTGCTTGACTTCTCCTCTCCTCGCACTAGCCTGACCTCAAATGGACGAGCTCAAACTCCGCTACGGCATCAACCCGCACCAGGTCCCGGCCCGCGCATACGTCGAGTCCGGCAACCTGCCCTTCCGCGTGCTCTGTGGCGCACCCGGTTACATCAACCTGCTCGACGCGCTCAACTCCTGGCAGCTCGTCCGCGAACTCAACCACCTTGCCGGCCTGCCCGCCGCGGCCAGCTTCAAGCACGCGAGCCCGGCCGGCTGCGCGGTCGGCCGAGCGCTCTCGCCTGAGCTCGCCGAGTCGCTCTTTGTCAAACCCGCCGATCTCTCGCCCCTCGCCCTCGCCTATGCCCGGGCTCGCGGCGGCGACCGGATGTCATCGTTCGGCGACTGGGCCGCGCTCTCGGATACGGTCGACGAATCCACCGCCCGCATCATTTCCCGCGAAGTCTCGGACGGCTGCATCGCGCCCGGGTTCGAGCCGGCCGCGCTCGAACTGCTGAAGAAGAAGAAGGGCGGCAAGTACCCGGTGCTCGAAATCGACCCCGCGTACTCGCCCGACCCGCTCGAATCGCGCGAGGTCTTCGGCGTGCGTCTCGAACAGGCCCGCAACACCGCGACAATCGGCCCGGAACTGCTCCAGAACATCGTCACCCGCAACAAGACGATTCCCGACTCGGCCCGACTCGACATGCTCATCGCGACGCTGACGCTCAAGTACACGCAATCCAACTCGGTCTGCCTCGCCTGGGACGGCAACGTCATCGGGGTCGGCGCGGGCCAGCAGTCACGCGTCCACTGCACCCGCCTCGCCTGCGCCAAGGCCGACAAGTGGCTCCTGCGCCTGCACCCCAAAGTCCGCGGCCTCGCCTTCAGGAAAGAACTCACCCGCTCCGACAAGGCCACGGCCATCGACCTCTACCTCGAGGAAGACGCGACCGAGGCCGAACTCGCGTCGTGGCGCGCCAACTTCACCACCGTACCCGAACCGCTGTCGGCCGACGAGAAGCGCGACTGGCTTGCCCGCTACAAGGAGATCGCCCTCTCCTCTGACGCCTTCATCCCGTTCCGCGACAACATCGACCGCGCGGCCCGCTCCGGTGTCCGCTACGTTGTCCAGACCGGCGGATCCACCCGCGACGCCGAAGTCATCGCCGCGGCCGACGAGTACGGCATGGTGATGTCCTTCACCGGCCTCCGCCTGTTCCACCACTAGCCTGGACAGGCGACCGGAACTGCAACTTACGGGACATCCGGACATTACGATGAGCTTAACGGTCTGACAGCAGTTCTTGCTTGAATTGACCCGAAGACAAGTTTGGGGAGCCGTCCCCCCATTAGGTCGCCAATCAAGCGATTAGACGACTCAAGTCGCCAGAATTCAATCTGGTAGCCGTTCCAGGCCAGGAAACAGGCTTCCGGCCGGTCTTTTGGTCGCTGACAAGACTCGTTACTGGGAAAAATCGTGCGAAAGCGACGCGGAACGAGCGTAAGTGATCGCGGATAGTGTTCTGGCGATCCAGTGGTCCAGTGGTCGAGCGCAGACTGCTTGGGACACGATCCAAAACCGCCGAGCCGGTTTCAGTCATGTCCCGCGCCCGCTGCTCGGTCTCGCGCCTTCGCCAGCTTTGTATCTTTCGGCTCTTCGTGGCTTGGTGGTTGCCCCGCACCGGCAGGCAGGCAGGGGCGGTTGCCCGCCCCTGCCCAAGACTCGCGGCCGGCCGGCCCGCTACTCGCCCGGCGTCGGCGCGGACAAAAGCGCCCGCGACACCGCGGCCATTATGCACTTGCTCGACCCGGTCGCGCCCGACACGACGTCGACGACCGGGCTCTGCGCCTCAAGGATACGGTCCACGGTCTCCCTTGCCTCGTAGCCCGGGCCGCAGTGCTGTTCGACTATCTCGACTGCCTCGATGCGGCCGCCTGCGACGTTCACCCGCGCCTTCACTTTGACGAGGAAGTCGCTGAACTCGCCCTCGTAGCTGCCGTCGGGCACCCGTGCGAGGTCCACGTGCTCGACCTTCTCGGCGCGCACGGTGCGCGCCATCTTGCGGAAGCGCACGAAGAACGCGCCGGTGGCC
>JAWOHG010000101.1:0-2733 GCA_046485245.1 bacterium | reverse complement strand
TGAGCGCCTCACGGCGTTCGGCGCTGGCCTACCTCCCTGGGCCCGCGCTCACCCGGTCATCCCCCAACGCCGGGTTTGCTTACCCCGGTTGGATCCGCTGGTCCAACCGGGGTTTCTTTTTCCGGGTTCCGGCGGAGCATCCGCTCGAGCGCCCCGCGCGCCTCGGGCACCCCCTCTCCGGACAATGCCGAGAAGGCCTGCACCGTCACGTCCTTGCCCGCCTCGCGCCGCACGGCGACGCAACTCGCGGCCCGTGCGCCACGGCCGAGCTTGTCCGCTTTGGTCAGCAACAAGTGCACGGGGACGGACCGCGACTGCGCGAGGCGCAACATGTCCCAGTCCTGGTCCTTGAGCGGGTGGCGGATGTCCATCACGACGATCACGCCCCGCAGGCTGGTGCGCTTGCGGAAGTAGCCCTCGATCAGCGTGCCCCAGTGCTGGCGCATCGTGCCGGAGACGGCGGCAAAGCCGTAGCCGGGCAGGTCCACCAACCTGCGGTCGGCCTCGAGTTCGAAAAAGTTGATCAGCCGCGTGGCTCCCGGCGTCTTGCTGGTCCGCGCCAGGCCCTTGCGGTGGGTAATGGCGTTGATCGCGCTCGACTTGCCGGCGTTGGAGCGCCCGGCCACGGCCACCTCGACCCCCACGTCGGGTGGCAACTGCTTCACCTCGTTGGCGCTGGTGAGGAACCTGACGTTTGGATAGGCGGACATGGGACGGGCGCGCGGCAGAGACCTCGGGGCCGTTAGTGTACAATTTGCCGCTCGCCCGACCCTGTTCCTCGGAGTGGTTCAATGACCGCGAAGCTCGTCGCCACCCTGTCTCTGGTGGCCGTCCTCGGCTGGAGCGCCCAGACGCTCGCCGCGGGTTCCAAAGAAGCCGGCCAGGCCAAGTCGGTCACCTGCATGGCCTGCCATGGCGCCGACGGCAACAGCCCGAATCCCGAGTGGCCCAGTATCGCGGGCCAGCACGCGGGCTACATCGAGCAGCAACTGAAGTTGTTCCGGTCCGGCGAGCGTCAGAACGCACTGATGTCGCCGATGGCAATGATCCTCTCGGACGAGGACATCGCCGACCTGTCGGCGTATTTCTCGTCCCAGACCGCGCGCGGCGGCGAAGCCGAGCCGTCCAAGGTCGCGGCGGGCCAGCGAACGTACCGGGCCGGCAACGCCAGCAACGGTCTGATGGCGTGCACCGCCTGCCACGGGCCGAGCGGCCGCGGCAATCCGCTCGCGAACTACCCGGCCATCCAGGGCCAGCACGCCGTGTACGTGGCCGCCCAGTTACGCGCCTACCGGGCGGGCGAGCGCGGGACCGACCAGAACCAGATGATGCGCAACGTCGCGGCGCTGCTCTCCGACGAAGAGATCGACGCCGTCGCGTCGTTCATCCAGGGACTGCGCTGAACCCTCGCCCGCCACCCCGGTCAAAGCTGTCCATGAACGCACCCACCTTTCGAATCTTCCGCCCGCTCGCCGCGGTCCTGATGCTGCTCGCCGGCCCGCTCGCGCTCGCCGCAGACCCGGTCGAGGGCGTGAACTACAAGCTGCTCAAGCCGCCGGTGCCGACCAACGTGGCCCCCGGCAAGGTCGAGGTCGTCGAGGTGTTCTGGTACGCCTGCGGAGCCTGCTACCTGCTCGAACCGAAGATCGAGGCCTGGGAGCGCAAGGGCAAGCCGGCCAACGTCCAAGTCGTGCGAATGCCCGCCGTGTGGAACGAGCAGCTCAAGACCCATGCAAGGCTCTTCTACACCATCGAGGTCCTCGGCAAGCCCGAGCTGAACACCGAGGCGTTCCGCGAGATCAACGTACGCGGCAACCGGCTCGATACGCCCGAGAAGATCGAGGCGTTTTTCACCTCGCGCGGCGTGAGCAAGGCCGACTTCCAGAAGACGTTCTCCGGCTTTGCGGTCGAGTCGAAGCTGGCGCGGGCCGCAGACCTCAACAAGCGCTACCGCATCGCGAGCACGCCGACCGTGGTCATCAACGGCAGATACGTCACCGACGTCGCCATGGCGGGCGGAGAGGAGAAGCTTTTCGAGCTGATCAACACCCTGGCGTCGAGGGAAAAGCCGGCCGGCTGAGCCGGTCCGCAGCGAACCAGGAAGCCCCGCGATGCGGGGCTTCTTTTTGCCTGCGATTACCTGCGCTGCGAAGGGGCACTGTGCTAAAAGGGCGGCCAGTCCGCAGGGTCCGCCCACATGCTCCGTCTCCTCATCCCCACCGGCAGCGGCTATACGTGGATCGAGCACGTGCCGCCGGCGCAGTTTCCGGACGAGTTCCTCTGGGCCGACCTCTACGAACCCACGTCCGAGGAGGAGAAGGCCGTGGAGTCGCTGCTGACGGTGGATGTGCCGACGCGCGACGAGATGAAGGAGATCGAGACCTCGAACCGCCTCTACGAGGAAGGCGGCGCCGTCTACATGACCGCCACGGTGGGCAGCCGGCTCGATTCCGAGAAGCCCGAGAGCAGCGCCATCACCTTCATCCTCGCAAACAACCGGCTCATCACCAACCGCTACGTGGACCCGACGCCGGTGCGGCGCTTCATGACCCACGTCGAGCGCTCGCCGGCCGCGTGCACGTCCTCCGCGACGCTGCTGGCCGGCCTGCTCGAAGCCTTCACCGAGCGGATTGCCGACCTGCTCGAGCGGGTGCAGATGGAACTCGACGCGGTGTCGCTGACGATCTTTCCGCGCAGCAACGGCGCCGCGGCGAGCAACCGCGACCTGCATGC
>JAWOHG010000185.1:0-24235 GCA_046485245.1 bacterium | reverse complement strand
TTGTCCTGTTCAGCTTGGGTGGGATACTTTTGGGCAAAAGCGCCGATTACCAGGTCCCGCGCTCCTTCAATGGTCTGGAAGCTGCTGTCATCGGTCAATTGTTTGATTTGTGCGCCGTCTAAGCCCAGGCGTTTGCCCCAAGCCAGCCCTTTTTGAATGTCCAACAGGTTTAGTGGTGTTCCATCCGCAATATTCAGGGCATCGGCAACGGATTGTACCCGCACGGCTTCTTCTTTCCAAAGCGGCCTGACGCGTCACGCAGTACGCCGAATCAGGACTGGTCTTCGGCCCGGCCAGGGCCGCGGCCGGGGCCAAGGCTTCGCCTTTGATTGCGGTTAGGGTTCCGCGCCGGGCCTGGCTCTGCGCCGCGCTGTTCGCGCGGCCTTGGGTCGGCACTGCGGCCGCAGGGTGCGCCGGCGCTCTGGCCCTGCAGTTGGCCCGGCAATTGGCCCGGCAATTGGCTCCACAGTTGGCGCGGGAAGCAGCCCCGCATCACGCAGGACGCCGAGTCAGGACGGGAAGGGAGGAAGCGAGGTCAGAGGTGAGATGTCAGAGGCCAGATGGCAGAGGCGGACGCCGGACCAAGTCAAAGGCCAAAAGCCAAAAGCCAAATGCCAAAACGCCCGAGGGAGCTGAGTGCCGAGGGCGCGAGGCCAGAGGTGAGATGTCAGACGACACGCAGTGTCGCCCCGAGGCTGGGCGAGGGGGCGCCGAGAGAGATTCCTCCAATCGCGCCTGCGGCGCTCCGTCGGAATGACGAACGGGGCGGACAGCGGCGCGGACGAATGCAGAAGTCAGAGTACAGAATGGCGAATGCAGAATGTCCTGCCGGAAACCGTGAGCCGGAAGCTGTCAGCTGTAGGCCGTCGGCCGGAAGCCGCAAGCCGATGGCGTTGACGTCGGTCGTCCTGCAGCTACACTGATGTATGACTCCGAGGATAGCGGTCGACAAGGACCGAGTCGCCGAGTTCTGCCGCCGGCACCGCATCCGGCGGCTTGCCCTGTTCGGCTCGGTCCTGCGCGAGGACTTCGGGCCCTCAAGCGACGTGGACGTGCTGGTCGAGTTTGAGCCGGGCGCGTTCGTCGGCTACGGTATTGTCGACATGGAGGACGAGTTGTCCGGGATTCTCGGCCGCAAGGTCGACCTCGTCACGTCCCGGGCGCTGAATCACCGCATCCGGCCGCGCGTCCTGGCCGAGGCGCAGACGCAGTATGCCTCCGCCTGAGCGGGACGCGGTCTACGTCGGGCACATGCTCGACCTTGCGCGCAAGGCGGCGCAGAGGGCGGCCGGCACGACCAAGGAAGACTATGACCGCGACGAGGACCTGCAGATGGTCCTGACGCATCTTGTCCAGACAATCGGCGAGTCGGCCCGCAGGGTGTCGCCCGCGTACCAGTCCGCGCACCCTGAAGTGCCGTGGCACCGCATCATCGGGATGCGCCACAAGATCGTTCACGACTACCTCGACGTGGACACCGACATCGTCTGGGACGTCGCCGCGGTCGAGCTGCCGCACCTGGTCCCGGCGCTCGAACGTCTCGTTCACAATTCCTGACGGCCGGGCTGTGCCGCTCCTTTGGCACGGCCGCGCCAATGAGCAACGCGGGTCGAAGGACCTCAGCGGACCAAGCCAAATGCCCGACGCCCGATGCGAGGGCGAATTCAGAACTCAGAAGGCAGAATGGTGAAGGCAGAGTGTCCTGCCGGGAGCCATGAGCCGGAAGCTGTCAGCTGTAAGCCGTCGGCCGTGAGCCGGTCAGCCGGGCAGTTGCCGGAAGTCTACCAGATGACTCGTACCAGGCCCGAACCGGCGATTGCCTCATCCCTTGTTAGCACCGGTACCGCCTGGCCCAACGATTTCTCGTGCAGCATCGCCGTCGCACAGATGATCGCGTCGTGCATCTCCAGGTGCAGAGGCAGCAGATCGACGACCTGGTCGGTCAACGGGTAGAAGACGCAACGCTCATCGGCCTCCAGCATCCGGCGAACAAGGACCAACGAGAGCGGTATACGCCTGCGCTGGTGAAGGTACTTCAGTTCGGCAAGCACGATTGTCGGGATGATGAGCTCGGTGTCGGACTGCTCGAGCGCTTCGGCAGCACTCCTGCCCAGTTTCGGGCTGTCGGTGAGATACCAGACGAGAGTGTGGGTGTCGACGACGCAGACCATCAGTCGTCAGCAGCCAGCCGGACTTCGACGCGACGGATCTCGTCCTCGCCGATGTCGCCGCACGACTTCCAGAGACCGCGCAGCTCGGTGAGCGGCGGTTTCTTGCCCCGGGCGGCGCGCCGCTTGAGGCGCAACTCGAGTTGACGCAACTCTTTCTCGATAGCGCTCATCCGCTTGGCGATAGTCTTGGTGGTCATGTGTTGCTCCACGATATTCTAGCCCGAATGCCGGGCCGGTCAACTTGGGTCCGGGACGGGGGCGGGGCGGGCAGAGGCCCGCCCCGCGTCACAGGAGGCCTGGTCGATGCTAGTTCGTCTTGCGGGCGATGGCGACGTGGATGGCCGATTTGCCGATTTCCACGACCTCGCCGGTGTAGTCCTTGCTGTCGAGCTTGAGCAGGCGGTAGCCGTCGTCGTGCAGTTCGGTTTCGGTGTAGTCCCTGAGCAAAACGTCGCGCGTGGCCGCGACCGCGAACTCGGGGTTGAACTGGAACACGCCTTCTTTTGAGAACCGGGTCGCGAGTTCGGCCTCGGAGGCGAGCACCGCCTTGCGCGCGGTGCGCCAGGAGTCGGCGTGGTCGAAGAACTCGAGGTAGTCGCAGCCGTCGAGGCTGAGTAGCGACAGGCCGGTCTGGGTCGGGGCGGCCGGCATCTTCTCAAACAGCCGGTCCAGGGTCTCTTCGCTGGCCCGGACGTGGGACTCGAGGTCGTCGTGGGAGTAACGCTCGTACCGAGCACTCGGGACACAGCGGTCGGGCGTGGCCTCGGTGCGGGCGTTCGGCGCGTCAGAATCTGCTACCCGCTCGTCGAGCTGGCGGCGCACGAACTGGACGCTGTCCGCGGCTCGGTCCCACAGCTCGACCTGGTCCATCCTGCCGCGGCGTTCCATCAGCCGGCCCTTGACGGCGCGCGATGACACCGTGCCGAACTCCCTGAACTCGGCCCCGCGCGCGATGCCCCGGCTGGCATAGCCGCAGCGCACTTCGAGGTTGAGCTTTGAGCCGGGGAACAGCACCGATGAGGTCACTATTACCCGGGTCTGGGTGCCGCCTGCGACCATCTCGCCGACGCGGATGAACACGGGGGTGCCGCCCTTGTTGTCGAACGTGACCGCGCTGATGTTGCCGGTGTCGTGCACCGCGACGTCTTTGGCGGCCTCGCTGAGCAGGCGGTAGCCGCGGTCGGCCGCGACGTCGTGCAGTATCGGCATCACCGCGACGAGCGATTTATCCGACACCCGCCACGGCGCGCCGAACCGCCAGCTTCTTTCCTGCCCGGCCACGGTCTTCAGTATCTCGGTCATACACGCTCCTCCTTCTGTATTGTCGGGTCGGCTAGACCAGGTCGAGCCCGGCGCTGTCCCGCTGGAGCAGGGCGCGTTCGAGCAACTCGGTCAACGTGCCGACCGGTATCGTCTCCACTGCCCTGGCAGTCGTGCCGCCGTCAAGCTCGCCCGCGTTGGCCGCGGGCAGCAGCACCTGCCTGATTCCGGCGCTGCGGGCCGCGCGCAGCCGCTCGCGCGCCCGGTCCGCAGGCTCGATTCTCCCCTCCTCGCTCAAGGACCCGAACATCGCCAGGCCCGGCCGCACCGGCCGGCCGGTGAGCGCCGACACCAATGCCGCGGCCACGGCCGCGGCCAGTGCCAGGCCCTGGTCCGGCAGGTCGGTCGCATCCGACATCACGCCGAGGTCGAAGCTGGCCAGCCACTCGCGCGACAGGCCGAGCGATTCGTGCACCCGGCGCAGGCAGCGGGTAGCGGCCCGCGTGCTCTCGGCGAGGAACAGGGGCGCGCCGCCCATCGGCACGACCCGGCCCTGCCCGCGCGCCGCCACGATGCTGACCGGGACTGCCCGGCCCGACCGGCCGACCGCCGCGAGCCCGACCACCCGTCCGACTTCGGGCCGGTCCGAAGCGACCGGCGCGTCGGCGTCGAACAGGCTGCGCGCCGAGCGGACCGGCGGCGGCGCGTTGAGCGCGCGGACCGAGTGACTGATGCGCCGCGGCGCGGGCGAGTCATCCGGGCCCGGCTCCTGCGACCGGCAGCACACCGGCTGACCCGGGTCCGATTCGTGCAGTACCGAGGGCAGCGAGTCGTGCACGAGGTGCGTGCCGAGGAAGGTCGTGCCCGGCCCGGGCTGGTTGGCCCTGACCCACTGGTCGACCTCGCTTCTCTTGAGCATCCAGAGCTTGCCCACGCGGTGCGCCGGCATTGCCCGGCCCTCGATCCACTTGTACACCGTGGTTGACCTGACCCCGAGGTGCGCCGCGATATCCTCGACCGACATCCAGCGTTCTTCGTCAGTCATCGTATCCTCCCACCATTGACGCCGCCGCACCCCCAGTACGACAGGCGATGGAGTGTGTTAGACATGACTCCATCATACTTATAGCCCTATTGGCGTCAACCATCGCATTCTTAGACTCGCTTTGACTCGCTTAGATTCACTATAACCCACTATAATATACTTTGACCCGCCTGTCAAGCGGCCAAAAGAGGCCGGGGCGCGGTTGCCCGCGCCCCGGTAAGTGACGGTAGGTTAGCGACCTAGCGCAACAGCATCGCGCGCTGGGTGGTCTCGAACCCCGGCCCGGCGATTTTGATGAAGTACACGCCGCTTGATAGCCCTTGGGGCTGCCAGGCTACAGTGTTTCTCCCGGCCGCGCCGTCGCCCTCGAACAGGAGTCCGACTTCGCGCCCGGCCGCGTCATAGGCCGCGACCCTCACCCGGCCGGCCGCCGGCAGGGCGAAGTTGACCAGTGTCCGGCCCGTGAACGGGTTGGGCACGAGTTCGACGTGCATCCGCTTCGGGTCGGCCGGCCTGGGTCCTTCGGCCACGCCGACGTGGCCGTCAAACCAGGACTGGGCCGAATCGGCGTGCTGCTGGCAGACCGCTTCGCTCGAGCCGCCCACGAACGCGACCGCGAACCGCTGGGTCTGCCCCACCGCGAGGTCGAACGGCCCGACCGAGGTCACCAGCGACCAGTCGTAGCTGCGGGTCGAGGCGCGCTGGACGATGGAGCCGTTGAGGAACCGGAACTTCTGGTTGTCGGTCACGCAGGAGTCGGTCGGGTATACCCAGATGGCGTGGTCGATGCAGGTCAGGTTCTTCCACGAGTACGGGTAGAGTATCTTGACGCCGACCGTCGGGTTGGCCGAGGTGGACGTGCGCATCCACGCAAGCCGGCGCACGGTGTCGGTGCCGGCCGTGTTGGAGGTCGAGCTCGTGCCGAGGTCGAAGTCGGAGAACACGCCGGCGTAGGCGCCGGTGACCGCGGCCGACCCGTTGTTGGTGATATCGTACACCAGCGCCACGAAGTCGTCGTAACCGGTGCTGTAGTTCTGGTAACTGTGCTGGGTCACGCTCAGGCCCTTGGGCGACGGGTGCCCGGCGTCCGAGAACACGCCGCGGAACTGCTCGTCCGCGTACATCGGCGGGGTGAGCGCGCGCAGCGATTCCACGACCCGGAAGTCGGCGTTGGGCGCGCCCGAGGCCGGCCGGCTGAAGTAGCGGTCGGCCACCCAGTCGGTGCCCGTGCCGATGGCCAGCGAGCTGTAGAAGAGCTGCGACGCCGAGGCCTTGGGGTAGGAGAACCCGGTGCCGAGGTCAGACGGCGGCACATCGTAGCCGATGGAGCCGAGGCAGGTCACCGACAGCTTGCAGTAGCCGGTATCGTGGGTCATCACTACCGCGCCCGGGGTCGGCGGCACGCCGACCGTCAGGTTGACGACGAACTGGGTCGCGTAGTCGGCCGAGTCGCCGGTCACGCGCAGGGTGCACGGTATCGTCGTGCCGTTGGGTATGCTCGAGTTGGCCGTGACCGTGAACTTGTTGGCCGCGTTGGTCGCGGTGTCGCCGCGGGCGATGTTGCCCCAGGCGCCGTTCGGGTCGCCGACCGTCAGCCGCGCGTCGCTTGAGACAAACGTGCCGGCGGTGTTGTTGCAGTTCGACCCGCCGTTATTGCGCAGGGTCATCTGCAGGTCCGCGGTCTCGCCCGGGTCGAGCCGGCCGTTGTTGTTGCCGGCGCCGTCGAGCACGAGCGTGCGCACGAGGTTGAGAATCGGCGGGCCCGAGGACATCCCGACCGCGTTCACCGCGGCCAGCGCGTCGATGCGGCCCGCGCCGAAGTCGTTGTCCTTGCCCGTGGGCCCGAGGTCAAGCGAGGTCGTTTCGAGAATCGAGTCGACCACCGCCGGCGACAGGTTCGGGTTCTTGGACAGCATCAGGCACACCGTGCCCGCCACGTGCGGCGTCGCCATCGAGGTGCCCGACATGTTGGTGTAGCCGCCGGTGCGCGAGCAGGACTTCACGTTGTCGCCCGGCGCGCTCACGTCCGGCCGGGTCAGGCCCGGCGGGTAGGGGTAATCGTTGAACGGCGACACGCTGGCCCAGGTGCACGGCCCGCGCGAGGAGAACGAGGCGATACCATCGGACGAGGTGGTCGCGCCGATGGAGACGATGCCCGACAGGGCCCCGACGCCGGTGTTCTGCGGGTTCCACCACGGCGGCGGAACGTTGCCCGGGCAGCGGCAGGAGTTGGGCGGCGAGGTCGAACGCTCGTTGCCCGCCGCGACTATCTGGGACAGCCCGGCCGCGTTGACGTTGTTCGCGGTCTGGCGCCAGAGCCTCTGCTGCGGGTTCCAGGACATGATCCAACCGAGCGACATCGTGTACAGGTCGGCGCCGTTGGCCGGCGACAGCGGCGGGCTGACGCTGAACTGCATCGCGGCCCAGCACTGGGTCTCGGCCAGCGAGTCGGCCTGGGTCCGCACCCGCAGGACCATGATCTGCGCGTCCGGCGCAACGCCACACTGGCTGCCCGCGGTGCCGTCCGAGGCGACCGAACCCGCGGTGTGGGTGCCGTGGCCGTTACCGTCGTTGGGGTCGTTGTTGTTGGACTCGAAGTTCCAGCCGTGGTTGGGATAGTTGGCGTCGGTCCACATGTGGTCGGCCAGGTCCGGGTGGTTGTAGTTCACGCCCGTGTCGATGTTGGCGCAGACAATGCCCTGCCCGGTGTAGCCCAGCGCCCACACCGCCGGCGCGTTGACCTTGGACACGCCCCACGCAATCTCGTCGGTCTCGTCGACCGGCTCCTCGGGCTCCAGGAGGTCCGGCGAGTAGACCAGGTCGTAGTTGACGTAGTTGACCTCGGGCAGCGCCTCGAGCGCCCGGATAGCCTCCGGCGTCGCGTCGCAGCCGACCACGTTGATTATCCACAGCGGCGTCACGTTGGCCGCTGCGCCGCGCGTGACCGCGCCGTCAAGGTACGAAAGCACGCCCGCCTGCTGCTCGGCCGACCAGGCCTGCAGGATGCGCGCCACTTCCATCCGGCGCTGCGCCTTGGGCATACCTTCGACCAGCGAGTTCAACAGCCCGCTGTCATACTGCTCTTTGAGCACCACGTGCACCGGCAGGCGCGCGTCCGCGGCTGTCGTGGCCAGGCGGCTCTCCAGGTCCGGCGACAACAGGCCGAAGCCCGCGCCGACCAGCACCAGCAGCAGTGCCAGTATCGTTTTCTGCATCAGATGCCTCCTTGGTAGCGAATAGGGATGGCCGGCCGCCTGCACAGCCGCGCGAACCGCGACGGCTGCGTCTCCCGGCGGCACCGGTCCATCCGAAAGTATTCTAGGCCGGCCCCGGCCCTGAGTCAATCGCTCCGCCCGGCACGGGACCATACGGCAGGGCGCATTCTTGACAGGCGCAAGCCCGGCAATATCCTACTCTGTTATATCCATGCGCATCGTAACACTCCTGCTGTCGCTCGCCCTGGCCGCATCCGGCCAGCCATCCGCGGTGCCGGACTCGGCTGCGGCCGCGCTCCGGCCGGCCGACCCGGCGCGCGCGGTGGCGCTCTTCGTACCGCAGCAGTTCTTCGCCGACGACGAGTACGAGCCGCTCGCCCGCCGCCTCGCCGCCGCCGGGCTGCAAGTTACGGTCGTGTCGGCGGATACCGGCGTGGCCGTGAGCACCGGCCACCTCATCCTCAACCCCAAGTTGTCGCTCGCTCAATTGCGGGCCGAGGACTTCGCCGCGCTCGTGCTGGTCGGCGGGCCGGGAATGGTGCTGCACTGGGACGACTCGCTGTTGCACGAGCGCTGCCGCGAATTCTTTTCCGCAGGCAAAACGGTCGCGGCCAGCGGCATCGCGCCGATAGCGCTGGCCCGCTCCGGCATCCTCAAGGGCCGGACCGCGACGGTGTACAATGACCGGGCCGCGGTCGCCGAGCTGAAGTCGGCCGGTGCGCGCCACAGCTTCCGCTCGCTGGTCAACGACCGCGGCATCATCACCGCGGCCGGTGCCAACCGGGCCGCCGCCGTGGCCGACGCGGTCGCCCGCGCGCTGGGCGGCAAGAGGTAGATGCGGACGGTGCTGCAGCGCGTGTCCCGGGCCGCCGTCACGGTCGGCGACGAGACTGCCGGTTCCATCGGCCCCGGGCTCCTGGTCCTGTTGGCGGTCGGCCACGAGGACGACGAGAACGCCTGCCGCCGGCTGGCGTCCAAGGTCGCCCGCCTGCGCATCTTCGATGACGACGCCGGCAGGATGAACCGTTCGCTCCTGGACACGGGCGGCGCCGCGCTGGTCGTATCCCAATTCACGCTCTACGCCGACACCAGCCGCGGCCTGCGCCCGTCGTTCACGCGGGCCGGCGAGCCCGGCCGCGCCCGCGAGCTCTGCGACCGGTTCTCGTCCGAACTGGGCTGCCTCGGCGTGCCGGTGCAGACCGGGCGGTTCGGCGCCCACATGACCGTGGAGCTGACCAACGACGGGCCCGTTACCCTGATTCTTGACGAACCGGAGGCAACAGCGAAATGATCCGCAGCATGACCGGTGTCGGCCGGGCCGAAGCGGTGCTCGCCCCGTGGGGCAGCCGGCTGGTCGTCGACATCCGTTCGGTCAACCACAAGTTCCTCGAGCTGACCCCGCGCCTGCCCGGCGCGCTCGCCGGCTACGAGGGCCAGGTCCGCGACATCGTCCGCCGCCGCATCCGCCGCGGCTACGTCCAGGTCCAGGTCTACCTCGACGAGGAATCGGGCGCGCCGCGCCTGCGCCTCAACCACGCGCTCGCCCGCGAGTACCTCAGCCTCGCCCGCGACGTCCGGCGCCGCTACGGGGTCAAGGGCGAGCCCGACATCAACAACCTGCTCGCCTTCCCCGGCATCCTCACCGCCGAGAAGGCCGACTCGGACCACGCCCGGCTCTGGCGCCAGGCCGAACGGGTCGTCAACGCCGCCCTGCGCGGGCTCATCGAGATGAAGACCGCCGAAGGCGTCGCGCTGGTGCGAGACCTGCGCGGCCGCGTCACCCGCATCCAGCGCGCGGTGGCGGCCATCGAGCGGCGCGTGCCCCAGCGCCTGCGCGAGCGGCGCGACAACATGATGGCCCAGGTCAAGGACCTCGGCGTCGAGGCCGCGCCCAAGCGCGTCCTCGAGGAACTCGCCTTCATCAGCGAGAAGGTCGACATCCACGAGGAGTGCGTCCGCCTCAAGAGCCACTGCAGCATGTTCCTGCGCGCGCTGCGCAGCTCCGCGACCTCGGGCAAGAAGCTCGACTTCATCACCCAGGAGATACTGCGCGAGACCGACACCCTGTCGGCCAAGGCGCGGGACATGGTCATCTCGCGCCGCGCCATCGAGATCAAGGGCGAGATCGACAAGCTCAAGGAGCAGGTCCGGAATGTCGAGTAGCCGCCCGGCCCGCCGCCCGTTCCTCGTGGTGCTGTCCTCGCCCTCGGGCGCGGGCAAAACCTCGATCTGCCGCGGCGCGGTCGCGCGCGACCCGAACCTGGCCTACTCGGTCTCCGCCACGACCCGGCCGAAGCGGACCGGCGAGACCCATGGCCGCAGTTACTGGTTCTACACCGAACGCCGGTTCCTCGGCCTGGCAGCGCGGGGCGCGATGCTCGAGTCGGCCCGCGTCTACGACCACTGGTACGGCACGCCGCGCGGCCCGGTCGAGGCGCAGTTCCGCCGCGGCCGCGACGTCATCGCCGACCTCGACATCCAGGGGATGCGCTCCTGCAAGAAGGCCCTGCCCGGCACGGTCGGCGTGTTTATAATGACGCCGGACCGGCGCGAGCTGGCCCGGCGCCTGCGCGCCCGCGGCACCGACGCGCCCGACGTCGTGGCCCGGCGCGAGGCCGAACTGGAGGCCGAACTCGCCGCCATCCCCGATTTTGACTATCTCGTTATCAACGACCGGCTGGACCGGGCGATCGAGGAAGTCCTCGCCATCGTCCGCGCAGAGCGGCTGCGCGTCGCGCGCCGCTCCCTGCCGCCGGCCGCCCGCAGAAAGAAGGAGCCCAAGTGAAACTGGTATCACCCGAACGACTCGGCCGGCACTACCCGAACAAGTACATCGCCCTCAACGTCGCCTCGCTCGAGGCCCGGCGCCTCATCGAGGGAATGCACAAAGACGAGATCCAGATGGCCCGGTCGCCCTATGACCAGGCCCTCGAGATGGTCCTGCGCGGCGAACTGAAATTCGCCAAGATGAGCGAGGCCGACATCGAGGCGCTGGCCCGCGAGGGGTTCGAGGAACAGCCCTTCCGGCGCCAGCTCTAGCCCGGGACCGCGGACCGACCTCCCCCGGTAATGGCCGGACAAGTCCGCCCGCTGCGCGCCGCGCCGCGCGTCCTGTTGGGCGTGACCGGCGGCATCGCCGCCTACAAGTCGCTCGAACTGGTGCGGCTGATGCGCCGCACCGGCTGGGACCCGACCGCGGTGCTGACCCGCTCGGCCTTGCGCTTTGTCGGCCGCGAGTCGTTCGCCGCGCTCACCGGCAACCCGGTTGCCTGGGAGCTTTTCCCCCGCAAACGCCCGCCCCGCAAGGCTGAGTCCGGCCCGGTCGAGCACGTCGACCTCGCGACCCGCTCCAACCTCGTCGTCGTGGCCCCGGCCACGGCCAACATCATCGGCAAGCTCGCCGCCGGCATCGCCGACGACCTGCTCTCGACCCTGCTCTTGGCCGTGCCCGCATCCACGCGCAACGCCGGCCGCCTGCTCTTCGCCCCGGCGATGAACTCAAACATGTGGGACAACCCGGCGGTGCGCGCCAACATCGAACGCCTCGAGCAGTTCGGCTGCCGCTTCGTCGAGCCCGGCTCGGGCGAACTCGCCTGCGGCACCTCGGGCGCGGGCCGGATGGCCGAGCCGGCCGCGATACTCGAGGCCTGCCGCCGCGCGCTTGAGCCCGCCGGGCCGTCGCTGGCCGGCCTGCGCGTCACGGTGACTGCCGGCCGCACCGAGGAACCGCTCGACCCGGTCCGCGTCATCACCAACCGTTCCTCCGGCCTGATGGGCTGCGAGATTGCCCGGGCCGCGGCCGCGGCCGGCGCCCGGGTTCGGCTCATCGCCGGCGCGCTCTCGGTCCCGCCCCCGCCCGGGGTCGCGGTCGTGCGGGCCGCGACCGCCGCGACGATGCAGGCCGCGGTCCTGAAACACCTCTCCGCGACCGACGTGCTGGTGATGTGCGCCGCGGTCGCGGACTACCGGCCGCGGACCGCCGCGCGGGCCAAGCTGCACGACGAGCGGCTCGAACTGCACCTCGAGCGCACGCCCAACATCCTCGCCGCGGTGGCGCGCACGCCTCACCGCGCCGCAGTGGTCGGCTTCTCGCAGGACGACAGCCTGGACCGCGCCCGCGCCAAGCTGCGGGACTACCGGCTCGACCTCATCGTCGCCAACCCGGCCGGCACCGCCGGCTCAGGAGCCATCCGGCCGACCCTGCTGGTTCGCGGCGGCCGGCCCCGCCGCATCGCCGAACTGACAAAGCCCGAGTTCGCCTCCCTGCTCGTGCGGGAAATCGCCGCGCTCGCCCGAAAGGACAAGACCAATGCCGCCCGATAACGAATCCCCGGCCGGGCGCAAGCCGCCCCAGGCGCCCGAGGCCGAAATCGCCGTGCTCGGCGCGATGCTGCTCGAACCCGAGGCGGTGGCACGCGTCATCCAGTACCTCAAGCCCGAGCACTTCTACATCCAGGCGCACCGCCGCATCTACGAGGCAATGCTCAGCCTGTTCGAACACAACGCCCCGACCGACATCACCAGCGTTACCTCGGAGCTGAAGCGGATGAAGGCGCTCGACGCCGCCGGCGGCCAGGTCTTCCTCTCCGGCCTGCTCGACGCGGTGCTGACCGCGGCCAACTGCGAGGAGCACGCCAAGCTGGTTTTAGAGAAAGCGGTCCAGCGCCAGCTCATCCAGACCGCGACCGAAATCGTCCAGGCCGGGTTCGACGAGTCGTCGCGCGCCGCGGATTTGCTCGAGGAGGCGGAGCAGAAAATCTTCCAGATCCGCGAGGGCGGCTACCGCAAGGGCTTCGACCGCGTCAGCAACCTGCTCACGGCCGAGTGGGAGCGCATCGAGCAGGCCGCGGTCGAGAAGCGCTACCTGTCCGGCGTCGCCACCGGTTACCACGACCTCGACGAAAAGACGTCCGGCCTGCAGAAAGGCGAGCTGATCATCGTCGCGGGCCGACCCTCGATGGGCAAGACCGCGCTCGCGCTCAACATCGCGACGAACATCGCCCAGCACGACAAGCTGCCGGCTGCCATCTTCAGCCTCGAGATGTCGGCCGAGTCGCTCGTCCAGCGCCTGCTCTGTTCGGCGAGCGGCGTGTCGATGCGCAACCTGCGACGCGGCCGGCTCGAGGCCCAGGAACGCGCCAAGCTCGCCGCCGCCTCAGGCTTCCTGCACGAGACCGACATCTACATCGACGATTCGCCCGCGCTCAACGCGCTCGACATCCGCGCCCGTGCGCGCCGCCTCAAGGCCGAGCACCCGGAACTCGGGCTCATCGTCATCGACTACCTCCAGTTGATGGAATCGCACGGCGACCGGCGGCGCGAGCGCAACCGCCAGCAGGAGATTTCCGACACCACCCGCGCGCTCAAGGCGATGGCCAAGGAGCTCAAGGTCCCGGTCATCGCCATCTCCCAGCTCTCGCGCGCGCCCGAGCAGCGCGGCGGCGACAAGCGGCCCCAGCTCTCTGACCTGCGCGAGTCCGGCGCCATCGAACAGGACGCCGACCTCGTCGTGCTGCTCTACCGGGCCGAGTTCTACAACCAGGACGACCCGGCCCTGCAGGGCAAGGCCGAGGCCATCATCGCCAAACAGCGCAACGGCCCGCTCGGCAAGCTCGACCTCGCGTTCCTCGGGCACTGCATGCGGTTCGAGAACCCGTACGGCCGCGAGGTGCCGCCCGAGCCGCCGCCCGAAGAGAACTTCGAGGACGCCCTGCCCGAATGAAACCGCTGACCGCCCGTCGCCCGAACGCCAGCCGTGCCGCGTAAGTCGTCGGTCTTCGTCTGCCAGAACTGCGGGCACGAGAACCCGCGCTGGCTCGGCCGCTGCCCCGAGTGCGGCGAGTGGAACTCGCTGGTCGAGGAACAGCGCGCCCCCCGGGGCAAGAAGACAGAACGCAACACCCGCGTCTCAATCGGCTCGTCCGGGGCCAGGCCGGTGAAGCTCTCCGACATCGCGGCCCAGTCGGCCCGCCGCATCCCGACCGGCACCGCCGAACTCGACCGAGTGCTCGGCGGCGGGCTCGTGCCCGGCTCGATGCTCCTCATCGGCGGCGAGCCCGGGGTCGGCAAGTCCACGCTCACCCTGCAAATCTGCGACCGCCTCGCCCGCGCCGGCACCGGCGTGCTCTACGTCACCGGCGAGGAGTCGGCCGAACAGGTACGCCTGCGCGCCGAGCGGCTCGGCTGCGACACCGCCGGCATCAGCATCCTCTGCGCCATCGAGCTCGACGACATCATCGCCGCGGTCGAGGAAACCTCGCCCGGCCTGCTCGTCGTCGACTCCATCCAGACGGTCTACCGCTCGACCCTGACCAGCGCGCCGGGTTCGGTCGGCCAGGTGCGCGAGTGCACCGCCGAGTTGGTGCGGCTGGCCAAGTCGCGCGCGCTCACCACCTTCGTGGTCGGCCACGTCACCAAGTATGGCGCCATCGCCGGGCCCAAGACGCTGGAGCACATGGTCGACACCGTGCTCTACTTCGAAGGCGAGAATTCCCTGCAGTACCGCATCGTGCGGGCGGCCAAGAACCGCTACGGCTCGACCAACGAAATCGGCGTCTTCGAGATGACCGAGGAAGGCCTGGTCGAGGTCGCCAACCCGTCCGGTTTCTTCCTGTCCGGCCGCCGCGCCGACGTGTCCGGTTCGGCCGTCATTGCCACGATCGAAGGCAGCCGTCCCATTCTCGTCGAAATCCAGGCGCTGGCCGCGCCCACGCCTTATGCCCTGCCCCAGCGCACGGCCACCGGTTTCGACATCCGCCGCCTGAGCATGCTCATCTGTGTCCTCGAACGCCGCGCCGGGGTGACCGTCGCCGGGCAGGACGTGTTCCTGAACGTCGCCGGCGGCCTCAAGCTCACCGAACCGGCCGGCGACCTCGGGGTATTGGCCGCGCTCGCTTCGTCAATCCGCAACCGGCCCCTGCCCGCCGACGCCGCTTTCATCGGCGAGGCCGGGCTCGGCGGCGAGTTGCGCTCGGTGGCCCGCATCGAGGCGCGCATCGGCGAAGCTGCCCGGCTCGGGTTCGTCAATCTTGTGCTGCCCCGGCGCGGGTCTGACCGCGTCCGCGCGCCCGGGGCCAAACTGCACGCCGTCGACACGGTGCGCGAGGCGCTGGAAGCTGTCGGCCTGCTCTAGCCCCGCGCGTTTCGCCGCGGCGTTTGGCTCGACCGGGCAACTCGCCCGGGTGGAGGTTTGATGCTATTCGGTAAGGTACGGACGTACCTGGTAGACTTCGACACCCTGACCGACCCGCGCATCGCCCAGTTCCTCGCGCTCGGCCTGGTCGAGGGCAAACTGCTGCTGCCCCAGCCACCCCAGCCCGCGGCCGAGGGCAACGACCATCGCACGCGCCGCGCATGGGAAACCATCGAGGCGCTCAAGAAACTCAAGCCGGTCACGCTCAAGCTCGACCCCAAGCTGATGACCCGCGAAAACCTGCTCGCCGCGCTGCGCAAGGCCAAGGGCTTCCTCATCACCAACAACCCCGAGCTCAAGTCCGCGGCAGCGCCCGCCGCAATCAACCTGGTGGAAATCTACACCCTGTTCAAGCCGACCTACCTGCCCGGCACGATGGTCAGGCTGCGCATCGCCAAGCGGGGCAAGGAGAAGGATGAGGGCATCGGCTATCTCGAAGGCGGCATCAAGATCGTTGTCGCCGACGCCGCCAACGCGGTCGGAAGCGAGATGGAAGTCGTCATCCAGGGCGCGCTCGACACCGACGTCGGCCAGGTCGTCTTCGCCAAGCCGCGCTTCGTGGAAGTCAGCTAAGACAGGGGCCAGGGAACAGGGTCCAGGGGTCAGGGACAGAACCCGCGTCGCACTGCCCTCTGGCTCACCCTTCGGTGTTTGTCCTTCTGCCTGCCTTGATTAGTCATTAGTAATTGGGACTTTGTCATTGTTCTAGATCGGGTACTCATACACCGGCACCGCCTTGACCTCGCGGTCCGGCCTCAGCCCCATCCTGCGTACTGCCCGCTGCATCAGCTCACCGCACGCCATCGCCTCAATCCACTTGCTGCCCGAGTCACGCGCCCGAGCCAGGACGAACCGCCGCATCTGCTCGACCGAGCGCGGGCTGCCCTCGGCCAGGCAGATGTCCAGGTCACGCGGCTCGTACCGGTGCGGCCGGAGTATCAACAGGCCGCTCAGCCTCCCCCGCTCGCGCGTCCCGAACACGCGTCCTGACCGACAAAGCTCGCGCACGTGCCGCAACGTTGCGCTGCGGAACTGCCACGTATGGTGCAGCAGGCCGTGGTTCACGGCAAACTCGGTGCTTCGCGACAGGAAGTCGAGTGCCTCGGCAGGGCTGGCCGCATCCAGTTCGGCGCCGTTTCCGCCGGCCGCCGGCCTCACCCGGCAACCAAACAGCCGCGAGCTGTACAGCACCCGGAAGCCCATCTTCTCGATGATGTGGATTGACGCCTCGTTCACGTCAGCCGTGGCCAGCCGCAGGGATGAGGGCCGCAAGTCCAGCGCCCGGGCGAGAATCGCCCGCGACAGCGCCGTGCCCAGCCCGCGCCCGGTCAGCCGCTGGTCCACGCGCAGGCCCTCCAGCCACCACTCGCCCCGCGCAAACTGCGTCGCCTTGCCGCAACCGACCGCCTGTCCGCGCTCCACCCCGACCCAGAACTGCCCCTCGCGCACCCAGCGGTCAAAGAACTTCGGCAGGTAATCGTGCCCTTCCCATATCTGGGCGCTGATTGCCAGCACCGCGGTTCGGTCCGCGGCAGTTGCCGGACGCACGCTCAGTGCCATTCGACCTTCCTTTCCAGCCAGCGGTAGCGGAAGAACCCGACCCCGAGCACCGCCGCTTCGACCACCAGCGACAGGCCGATGCCCAGCCACACGCCCACGAGCCCCAGCCCGGTCACGCGCGCGAGCACGATTGCCAGCGGTATCTTCACGGCCCAGTTCGCGATCAGTGCCGCAGCCATCGGCACCGCGGTCGCGCCGGCCCCGCGCTGGGCCCCGGCCCACGCCACCGACAGCCCGACACAGACCAGCATCGGCGCGAGCACGCGCAGGTAACCGGTACCGGTCGCGACCACTTCCGGGTCGGAGTTGAACACCGCGATGAGCCAGGGCGCGAACAGGAACACCAGCGGCAGCACCGCCAGTTGCAGTCCCAGGCCGACCCGCGTGATGCGCCGGCCGTATGAGCGCGCCAGGTCGGGCCGGCAGGCCCCGAGGCTCTGCCCGGTCAGCACCTCGGCCGCCGTGCCCAGCCCCGACAGGTAGATGAACATCACTTCCAGCACGCGCATCCCGATGCCGAACGCCGCGGTCGCGGCAGTGCCGAACCCGGTAACGATGCCGAACATCATCATCCCGGTCAGCGGCCGCGTGATGCCCTGCAGCCCCGCCGGCGCGCCGATGCCCACAAGCGTGCGGAACACGCTCGCGCGCAGCGGCTCCGCCTTGAGCAGGCCGCGCCGCGCCATCAGCCACAGCATCACGCCCAGCCCGGCGAGCTGCGCGACGACCGTGGCCGTTGCCGCGCCGGTCACGCCCATCCGCGGCAGCCCCAGCCAGCCGAAGATGAGCAGCGGGTCCAGCGCCGCGTTCAGCACGTTGGCCCCGGCGATGACGTACATCGGCGTGCGCGTGTCCCCCAGCGCCTGGAACATCGTGTACAAGAGCATCCCGCAGAAGAACCCGGGCGACGCCGCCAGCAGCACCCGCAGGTAAGGCCCGCCCTCTGCCACCACGTCGGGCGCGGTGCGAAACAGCCGCACCAGGTCCGGCGCGAGCAAGGCGCCGGCTACGGCCAGCGGAATCGAGAACGCGGTCGCCAGCGCCAGCGAATGCCACAGGCTCTCGGCCACGGTCTCGGTCCGGCCCGCGCCCGCCGCGCGCGCCACGGTCGCCATCAGCCCGACCGTGAACATCTGCCCGGCCGCGAACAGCACGCCGACGACCGACCCGGCCAGCACCGTGCCCGCCACCGCGGCCTTGCCCAGCCGGCCCACCCAGAACAGGTCGACCACGTGCAGGCCGGTGAACAAAAGCGACACCAGCATCACCGGCCAGGCCACGCGCCAGATGGCGCGGCCCGGCGACGCCGCGACGTCAATTGCGCTCAGCCGCTCTGAATCCATTGTCGTGATGATATCGGCCCGCGCGCCGCGGGCAAATCCGGCCCGAACCTACTTCCGCTGGCGCAGTTGAATGATGCTGCCGATTGAACCCAGCAGGAGCCAGATGCCGACCATCGCCGCGCCGTGGCCGCCGCCGGGCCGCAGCAGCTGCGCCACCGGCTCGGCCCCGCCCCAGCCGGCCAGGTTGACAAGCCCGGCCGCGGCCAGCCACGCCCCGGCGAACGCGGTCAGCACGCACAACAGCCACCTCTGCGCGACCAGCGCGATGATGCCGCCGACCAGCGCCGAACCCAGCACGCCGATTTGCCCCGGCTCGACGTGCGTTACCACGGCGAACAGGCCCGCGAGGAAAGCCCCGGCCAGTGCGCCGAGCAGGAACACGCCCACGTTGTACAGGACGAAGGCCAGCACCGCGCCCAGCACGCCCGCGACCCCGGCGAGGACGTAGCGCAGGACGATGCTCATACCGTTCGCCGCGCCCAGCACCTGCCAGCACAAAAGCGCCCCGGCCGCGAACCCGGTCAACCCCAGCGCGAACCGCGCGATTCGATTCCCGAAGAAACAGAGCAGCAACCCGACCGCCAGCGCGACCGCCCCGACCGCAACGTTCACCGCGCCTGCCTCCGGCCTGCTCTCTGTGACATCACCGCCATCTTATTCTCTCCGCCCGCCCGGTCAAGTCTCCGCGTGCACGCAGCGGTCACCACGCCCAGCCATGCTGTCATTGCGAGGCCGCTCCGGCGGTCGTGGCAATCCTCTGAACACGAGCTGTCATTGCGAGGCCGCTCCGGCGGCCGTGGCAATCCTCCGAGGAAGACCGCCACGCTGCGCTCGCGGTGACCGGACGGATTACAGCTCACGGCTCACGGCAGGACACTCTGCATTCGCCATTCTGCCTTCTGACTTCTGCCCTCTCACCTCTGCCCTCACGTCCGCCCTTCGTCCTTTCCGCGCTTGATTAGACACTCGTCATTCGGACTTCGTCATTGCCACGCTCTGGCTCGTACCCTTGTCCCAAGCGACCCCGCCGGCGGTCATTCCGACGGAGCCCCGCCCCGGCGCCACCCGCCGGTCATTCCGACGGAGCCCCGTCCCCGGCGCCACCCGTCCGTCATTCCGACGGAGCGCCGCAGGCGCGAGTGGAGGAATCTCTCTCCGCCGCCGGCCGCCCGGTCAAGCCTTCCGCACCGCACCCGCGCGAACGGCGCCACGAATACACCAAGCGGCTGCGTCGCCGGGAACCAGTTCGGAACCCGCTGGTCGGGCCGCGAGTCCAGCCAGCCGGCCGGCCGGCTATCAGCCATCCTCCAGAACGTGCTGCTGGCCCGCAACCTGGCCCGATGCCTCGACCTGCGGCTGCAGCCGCGCTTGAGCCATCGCCTGATAGCCAGGCTCGACCAAACGCTCGACCAGCGACTCGGCCTGCGCCTGCTCCGTCTAATAGACTGAGTATCGGCCGCTTAGCTCAATTCCAATCTCGCTGTCTCGCTCATCGCGCGTTTCGCGCTGCAGCTCGCCCCAAGCCTGGCCGCCGCGCTGAGCCAGCCAGCCAATGGGGTAGTCACCCTCTCCACAACCTGTGGTATGCCACTTCGTCTCGACCCACTACATCTAGTGGTACATGACGCCCGCGGCGGCGGGCACTTGCCCGCCGCCGGTAGCCTGCGTTCTGCCTGCTGCTTCTTACTCCATCCCCACCAGCTTCTTCTGAGTTCTGCCGAGGTCGGTGCCCAGTTGGATGAAGTACACCCCGGCCGAGAGGACTTTCTCGCCGAAATCAAGTCCATGGCAGTCAACCACTTAAGAATGGGGGAAGTGTGCCCCATGTCCCCGCGCTGCTGTTTGACATATTCCGGCACGCCGTTAATGTAGCCTGTGGTGGAAGCAGGAATCCGTTCCCGAAATCCCGGTTGTCTGAAGTGATACGGGAACCGCTCGGAATCTCAACTAGGCAAGGGACATGCTCGTCGCTTAGCCGATGCCGCCGGGCTGGTGGCAACGGCACGTGCCGGTCGGCCTTTCAACAGGCCCTTACAGCGGACAAGCCGCAAGTGGTGCGCCGTTGAACCACTACAAGTGGACATCGTCGGTACTGCACTTCAGGTAGGATGTACCTCACGTATGCTTGCTTTGTGATAACCTTGCTTATGATATGAGCCTTTAGTATGGATCCGGCTATCATCACTGTTCTGATTATCCTCATCGCTACTGCGATCATGCTCGTTTTTGAAGTTGTCCGCATCGACGTTGTGGCCATTATCTGTATGCTGGCGTTAGGATGGACCGGCGTACTGACTCCGCAGGAAGCGCTCTCCGGTCTTTCGAGCAATGCCGTGATCGCTATGATAGCCGTCATGATTCTGGGGCAGGGCATTGCTAAAACCGGGATCATGGATCGGTTTTCACGCGCAGTCCTGGAAAAAGTGGGGACCAAAGAGTCGAGTGTGATTGGAGCAATGTCCCTATCGGTGGGGCTGCTCTCTGGGTTTGTGCAGAATATAGGTGCGGCAGCGCTCTTCCTGCCGGGCATTCTCAATATCTCACGCCGGGAAAGAATCCCGGCATCGGCGTTGATCATGCCGATAGGATTTGCGGCCATAGTGGGCGGCACATTGACCATGGTAGGCTCAGGCCCGCTTATTCTGATCAATGACCTGCTTCGTAGCGCTGACTTGGCGCCCTATGGATTATTCAGCGTAACCCCGGTGGGTATTCTGCTGCTTCTTTCTGGAATTGGCTTCTTCCTCCTATTTGGCAGATTCGTTCTACCTCATTCAGATTCTCCGGGCGAATCAGTATCGGAGCAGGATAAACTCATTGAAGCACTGCATCTGCCGCATCATCTCTGGCACTATGCCATTCCCCCCGGCAGCGCATTGGCAGGCAAGACGACCGAACAATCAGGTGTATGGGGAAGATTCAACCTGAATATCCTCGGTATCTCGCAAGGCAGGGAGGTGAAATACGCGCCTTGGCGAGAAGCGAAGTTCGAGGCTGGGCAGGAGATGGCGCTTCTGGGCAACGAAGAGAATGTAAAGGAGTTCGCCTCCGCCTACAACCTGATGCAGCAAGAGAAGGCTGATCGATTTACCAGCCTCAACGATCCAGAGCGCGCCGGTTTTGCAGAAGTCATCATCGTGCCCCGCTCGGACATGATTGGTCAGACCATTCGCCAATTCTCACTTCGCAAACGGTATGCCGTGGAGCCGGTGATGGTGTTCAGCAAGGGAGAAGAGATACGGGGTGATTTTTCGGACCATCAGATACTGCCCGGCGACACATTGATTGTCTATGGTTTGTGGGAGAACATGAGCGATCTGAAGGCGAGTTCTGATCTTGTAGTGGCGACGCCGTTCACGGTCGAAAAGAGACAAACACCCTCAAAAACCTGGTGGGCCGCGCTCTGTTTCCTGTGCGCCATTGGATTGGCAATGACCGGCGCTCCCATCTCGCTGGCATTCTTCACTGGCGCCATCGCCATGGTACTGACCCGGGTACTCACAATCCAGGAAGCCTATCAAGCCATCGAGTGGAAGGTTGTTTTTCTTCTTGCCGGGCTCATTCCGCTGGGGGTCGCCATGCAGAAGACCGGAACCGCAGCTTTTCTGGCAGAGAAAGTGATGTCGCTGGTTCAGGGGGGGCATCCGGCGCTTATCCTTCTGACCGTTGCGGTTTTATCCACCCTGTTTTCGCTGTTCATGTCCAATGTGGGTGCAATTGTGGTGCTGGCCCCGTTGGTCATGAGCATGGCGCAGATTGGTGGCCTCGATCCCCGTCCCCTGGCTTTGATGGCAGCGGTGTGTGCGGCAAACTCCTTCATTCTGCCCACCCACCAGGTCAATGCGTTGCTGATGTCCCCCGGCGGATATCGCAATGCGGATTACTTCAAGGCCGGCGGCGGAATGACCTTGCTGTTTCTTGTGGTTGTCGTGTCTGTATTTTACTTTTTCTATCTATGAATAACAGGAACTAAAGGAGAAACCTCATGCTGCTCAAGCACTTCTTCGTCGGCAAGATCGCTCACAGTTCTTACCTTCTCGCGGGAAAGAACTACTGCGCCGTCATCGACCCTCAGCGGGATGTCGATGTCTACATCACCGAAGCCCGTGCGATGGGGGTGAGAATCACCCACATTCTTGAAACCCACCTTCATGCCGATTTCATTTCAGGGCACATGGACCTGGCGAAAAAGACCGGTGCGAGAATCTACGTAGCGAAATCGGCAAAGTGTACCTTCGACCACGTGGCCATGTCTGAAGGCGATTCCATAGAGTTGGAGGATATGCTTCTCCAGGTATTGGAAACCCCCGGCCACACCCCGGAACATCTCAGCTATGTCGTGATCGACAAATCCCGGTCGGACAGCCCGATCGGCGTGTTTGTGGGCGACACGCTCTTTGTTGGGGATGTGGGAAGGCCGGACCTCTTTCCTGGCAAGGCGGAAGAACTGGCGCAGAAACTCTACCACAGCCTGCATGACAAACTGCTGAAACTGCCTGACTACGTCGAAGTCTATCCGGCGCATGGCGCGGGTTCCTTGTGCGGTCGTGCGGTGGGCGCCAAATGGCACACCACCATCGGCTATGAACGTAACTTCAACCGTGTTCTTCAAATCAAGGACGAATCCGTGTTTGTCAAATCGCTCACGCAGGATATGCCCCCTGCCCCGGATCATTTCAGCCGCTGCAGCGACATCAACCGCCATGGACCTGCTCTGGTTGCCGATCTCCCCGACATGAAGGAACTGGGCCCGGGCCAGTTCGAGGAACGCATGAGCGCCGCCAATACTGTGCTGCTCGACGTCCGTGGTTATCACTCCTTTGCCGGCCAGCACATACCCGGCGTCTGGCATCTCGATCTCAACAGCAACTTCCCGACTTTTGCCGGCTGGGTTTTGCCGCCGGACAAGGATATCTTGCTGATTGCAGATGACCATGAAAAGGCACTGGAAGCCAATACCTGGGCACGCCGGGTTGGTTTGGACAGGATTGTGGCTTACCTGGATGGCGGCATGGTCGCCTGGGCCGTGGCGGGATTAGGGACCAGCCGCATCGAGCTGACTTCAGTTGAGGACTTGCACGATATGATCACCGGTACAACCAAATTTGTGCTGCTGGACGTACGAACAGAGCTTGAATACGCGGATACCCATATCGAAGGCGCCATCAACATCCCGGTGGCCGAGTTGCGCACCCGTCACAATGAACTGAACAGGGACAAGACAACCGTCCTTATCTGCAGCTCCGGGAATCGCTCCACGCTCGGCGTCAGCATTCTCAAACAGCATGGATTCAGCGATGTCCATAATGTCGCAGGAGGATTGACCGGCTATCACGCGGCCGGGTACATCCGGGAGTGCCGGGTTTGTGTCAATCCGCATGGCTCCAGGTTCTTCACGGACTCTGGCGAGGCGAGAGAACACGAGGCTACAGAGTAGCCAATGGAGGACAGACTGATGGAATTCTTAACACAAGTGCGCTGGTCGCCTTATGCAGTTGGGATTGGCATCGGCATCCTGAGCTGGCTCAGCTTTCTCATCTCCAGAAAACCGCTCGCATGTTCAACAAGCTTTGCCAAGACCAGCGGCATGATTGAAAGACTGTTTTCGGGGAGAAAGGCCATTCTGAAGCCTTACTACCAGAAGATAGGGCTTGCCGTCGACTGGCAATGGATGCTGGTGTTGGGCATTATCCTCGGCTCGCTGATTTCGGCACTGCTGTCCGGTGATTTTCGCTGGCAGTGGGTTCCCTCGTCCTGGGAAGCTGCCTTTGGCGGCAACCAATCACTGCGCGTCATCGTCGCGCTGGTCGGCGGCGGTTGCATCGGTTTTGGCGCGCGATGGGCAGACGGATGCGCCAGCGGGCATGGTATCAGTGGAACCCTGCAGCTTGCCGTTTCAAGCTGGATTTCGGCCATATGCTTCTTCATCGGCGGCATTCTGACGGCGCACGTTATCTTCACCTTCATCGGTTAGCAGGAGGGGAACATGCAAACAGATAAACCCTTGGATAAACCGATGCGGACATCCGTACCAAAGAAAGACATATCGCCCCTTCTCTGGGGATTGGCATTCGGTATTGCGTTCGGCTTTCTGCTTCAGAA
The DNA here is from genome assembly GCA_046485245.1 of bacterium. Taxonomy (GTDB): domain Bacteria; phylum Hydrothermota; class Tepidihabitantia; order Tepidihabitantales; family Tepidihabitantaceae; genus CBFGJX01. The sequence continues at coordinate 347 of JAWOHG010000185.1, read as the reverse complement.
AGGCGGCGCGACAAAATATGACGTGATTGTCGGGCAATTGCTGCTCAGCGATTTCACCGTCGTGAAGATCATGCTCTCCGCAGTCTTGGTCGGAATGATTGGTATCTATGCGATGAAGACCCTGGGCTGGGTGAAGCTTGACCCAAAGTCAGGCTCTGCGGGCAGGAACGTTATCGGCGGCTTGATTTTCGGGGTAGGCTTTGCGGTGCTGGGCTATTGTCCCGGCACCATTGCGGGCGCCATAGGCAACGGCGCGTTGGACGCCCTGGTCGGAGGACTGGCGGGAATCCTGGTCGGTTCCGGTCTCTTCGCGGCACTCTACCCGCGACTCAAACAGGGCATTCTGA
>JAWOHG010000180.1:0-7794 GCA_046485245.1 bacterium | reverse complement strand
CGAGCAGCGGCAACCTCGCGCTCGACCTGACGGGCAAGGTGAAATTCGGCACCGCCGATTTCGACCAGGGTCTCGGCACCGGCGAACAGGATTATTCGCTGCAGGCCGGCCTGTTCCGATTCTTCGATCGCTTCACGGCGATCGGCACGGCCGGCTACACGGTGCGGGGCGATCCCGACGACGTGGACCTCGACGACCAGTTCTTCGCATCACGCTCGTCGACGTACCCAAGAAGAAGAAGTGCCTGCACCAGGTCGTCACCCGACTGGCCGAACAGCGCGTGCCGGTCCTGCTGTTCAACCACGGCGTCACGCACGGCACGCGGTTCGACCTGTCCTACGTCGTGACCGGCGAGCACGCCGGGGCCGCCCGCGCCGTGCTCGAACCGCTCGGTCGCCTGATGGGCGCGGCCCGCGTCGAGGTGAAGGACACGCTTGCGTCGGTGTCGGTGGTCGGGCCCGGCGTCGGCTCTGACCCGGAAATCCTGTCCGGCACGCTCGAAACACTGCACAATGCGAAGGTCCACCTCGACGGGTTCTCCGCGTCTGAGACGCGCATCACCGCGTTCCTCGACGCCTCCGACAGGCGGGTAGCGACCGCGGCGCTGCTGGCGCGATTCCGGCTGAAGAAGTAATGACTGAAGAGACACCCAAAGAGCCGCTGACGCCTCCTGAGTCGGACAGGTCGGACGAGTCCGACGCGCCGGATCGGTCAGGCCCGCCGCCTCCGCCGCTGCCCAGCATCATCGAGGCGGTGCTGTTCGCCGCGGATGAGCCGATACCGATAACCAAGCTGGCCGAAATCGCCGGGGTCACGCCCGACGAGGCTAGAGCGGCCACCGACAAGCTGAACGAGGAATACGAATCGGGCAACCGCAGCTTCCGCGTGCACCGCGTGGCCCAGGGATTCCAGCTCTACACCCGCGCCGAATACGCCGACTGGGTGCGCCGTCTCTACTCGCACTCCTCCACCCAGCGCCTGTCCAAGGCCGCGCTCGAGGTGCTGGCCATCATCGCCTACAACCAGCCGGTCACCCGGCCCGACATCGAGAAACTGCGCAACGTCGACTGCTCCGGCCCGCTGCTCACCCTGCTGGAGCGCCGGCTCATCGCCACGGCCGGCAGAGCCCACCGGCCGGGCAACCCGTTTCTCTACCGCACCACGCGCGAGTTCCTGCGCTACTTCGGTCTGGAGAAAATCGAGGACCTGCCGCAGATGGAGGAACTGGGTGAGTTCCTCGCCACGCACCAGCCCATCGAGGCGCGCCAGGGCCAGGTGTTCGACAACCTCGCGGTCGACCTGCGCCCGCCGGTCAGCGAGCAGGCGCCGGCTGGCGAGTCGGACCGGTCGGACCCGTCTGACACGTCGAACTCGTCCGACGCCCCGGTTGAGTAATCCCCGGCCCGCCGTGCTCGTAGTCGGCCTGCTGGCACCCGACGAGACGTTGCTGGCCGCGGCAGAAGCCGCGCTCGCCGCTGATTTCGGCCCGGTGACCCGGCGCAGCGCTACCATACCCTTCGACTTCAGCGACTACTACACCGTAGAAATGGGGCCGGGCCTGCTGCGCCGCTGGACCGCGCACGGCCTGGTCGAACCCGGCCGACTCGCAATCCTGAAAAGGACGGCCGGCCGCATCGAGGCGCGGTTCGAGCGCGACGGCCGCCGCCGCGTCAATCTCGACCCCGGCCTGCTCTCGCTGCACAGCCTCGTGCTGGCCACCACCAAGGACTTCGCCCACCGCATATACCTGTCCGACGGCATCTTTGCCGAAGTCACGCTGCTGTACCGCGCCGGCCGCTATGAATCGCTGGACTGGACCTACCCCGACTACCGCACCGATGCCTGCCACGCGTTCCTGCACGACTGCCGGAGGTCCCTCCTCGGCGTCAGGATGACGCCGCGCGTCACCTTGACACCGCCGCGGCCGGCCGGCTAGACTCTGACCGCAACCGTGAAGAATCTCCGGAACTACTTCATCGCCGGGTTGGCCGCCCTGATGCCGATATCGCTCACGGTCTTTGTCGTCTGGTTCATCGTGACGCGGCTGGGCAGCCTGTTCCGGCCCCTGCTCGCGGTCCACCCGTGGCTTGCGCGCCTGCCCGGCTGGGTCGCGACCGTCAGCGGTTTCGTGTTCCTGATGATTATCATCCTGGCCATCGGCACGCTGGCGTCGGGCCTGCTCGGCCGGCTGGCGCTGGGCTGGTTTGACCGGGTTATGGTCCACGTCCCGGTCGTGAAGGAGCTCTACGCCTCGGCGCGCCTGCTGACCGACGCCGTGTTCGTCAAGCACAGTTCCTTGCGCCGCACGGTCATCGCCGAGTACCCGCGTCCCGGGTTCTTCGCCGTCGGCTTCGTCACCAGCGACCGGCGCGTGACCCTCGCCGACGGCCGGACCGCTCTGTTCGTGTTCTTCCCCACCGCGCCGAACCCGACCTCGGGCTGGCTCGCGCTCATCCCCGAACCCGACCTCACCTCCACGGAGATGTCTATCGAGGACGGCCTGAAGATGGTGATGTCCGGCGGCGTCATCCGGCCGCAGGACCTCTCCGCGCTCAAGCTCTCGCGCCGGGCCTAATCAGCGAATCGCCGGTTTTCGATTTCCGATTGTCGATTTGCCGGCCCGGTTTCGTCATTCGAGTTTCGCGCTTCGGGTTTTGCCCTTCTTCCGGGTCTTGCCGCTGCTGTTGCTTTTTCCCCACTCGTGCTGGATTCGGGCCAGCTCGAGAAGACGCGCGGCGACACGGCCGTGCACCGTATCGGGCGGGTAGTTCCCTGCCACGTCCGGCTCGCCCGCTGCGGTACCGGTGAGAATCTCGATGCCCTGGTCGATGGTGTCCACCGCCCAGACGTGGAACTTTCCCGCTGCGATGTCGGCCACCACGTCGGGCCGCAGCATCAGGTCCATCACGTTGGCCCGAGGGATCAGCACGCCCTGTTTCCCGGTCAGGCCCCGCGATTTGCACACGCGGTGGAACCCCTCGATTTTCCAGGTCACGCCGCCGATGGGCTGCACCTCGCCGTTCTGGTTCACCGACCCGGTCACGGCCACGTCCTGCCGTATCGGCAGGCCCGACAGGTCCGACAGCAGCGCATACACCTCGGTCGAGCTGGCGCTGTCGCCGTCCACCCCGCCGTAGCTCTGCTCGAAACATATCGACGCCGACAGCACCAGGGGCGCGCGCCCGGCGAACTTGCCTCGCAGGTACCCGGCGATGATGAGGACGCCCTTGTCGTGCACCGGCCCGGAGAGCTGGGCCTCGCGCTCGATGTTGATGATGCCGGCCGACCCGACCCCGGTCTTGGCAGTGATGCGCGAGGGCTTGCCGAACGCGTACTCGCCCATCTCGTACACCGCCAGCCCGTTCACCTGGCCGACTCGTTCGCCGTCGGTGTCGATGAAGATGACGCCGTCGCGAATCGCCTCCTGCAGCTTGTCCTCATAAAGCCGCATCCGATAGCGGCGCTTCTCAATGGCCTGGTTCACGTGCTTGGCCGTGACCGCCTTCGCGCCGGCCTCGCCGGCCCAGTAGCTCGCCTCGGTCAACAGCTCGCTGATGATGTTGAACCGCGTCGACAGCTTGTTGCGCCGCCCGGCCAGCCGCACGCCGTACTCGATGACCGCGCCCACGCCCGACTTGTCGAACCGCATTATCTCGTTCTCGTCGCACAGCCGCTTGATGACCGACGCGTACTCCCGCGTCGCGGCCGCGTCCAGCTCCATCACCCAGTCGAAGTCGGCGCGTACCTTGAACACCCGCTTGAAATCCTCGTCCTGCGCGGCGAGGATGGCGTACACCTCGGCATCGCCGATCATTATCACCTTCACGTCGATGTCCACCGGTTCGGGCTTCAGGCCGGTCGCGCCGAAGAACACCGACATCGGGTCGAACGCGCCGATTTCCAGCTTCCGGTTGCGCAGCGTGCGCTTCAGCGCCGGCCACACGCCCTGCTCCACCAGCGCGTCCAGCGCGTTGAGCACCAGGAAACCGCCGTCGCAGCGCAGGATCGACCCGGCCTTGATGCGCGTGAAATCGGCGCGCGACTGCCCGCTGCGGTCCCAGGTCCGGTCGATCGAGCCGAACAGGTTCCGGTAGCTCGGGGACGTCTCGAAAACCACCGGGGCGGTCTTCGCCTCGGAATTGTCCACGACGACGTTCACGCGGAAATCGGTGTAGGGGTCGGCCGCCGGCTCGCCTGGCGCCTTCTCGGCCGGGCGCGCTCGGAACAGGTCCAGCCGCTCCAGCACCGCGGCTCGCACCTCCTCGAGGTAGGCGTGCACGCCGTCGCCGGGCGCGACGCGCACCTTCGCGCCTTTGCCCCGGCCGTTCTTCTCCTGGTAGTCAGCCGCGATGTCGGCCAGCCGTTCCTCGATCACCGGCCGGACAAAGTTCTCGTCCAGCCCTGAAAGTGCCTCGCGCGCCTGCCGCTCGAACTCCCGCATTTCCTTGAAGATGGCCGACAGCTGGTCCGACAACTCGCGTAGCTTCGCGCGGATTTCCTCGGCACGCTCAGTGGTCAGCCGGCCCTCCTCGACCAACCCGGCCAGGTCCTCGGGCTTCACCGGCTGCTTCTCCACGATGGGCGCCAGTTCGGGCCGCGCGACCGGCGCGGTTTGCACCATCGCGAATCCTTCCGCCGCGATGCGCTTCTCGAACTCGCGTACCTTGGCCCCGCCCCGCTCCTTGAACCGGTCGATGATCTCCTGCCGGCTCCGCTGGTAATTGTCGCCCTCGAACAGCTGCGGCAGATTCTTGGCCAGGTAGTCAACCAGTTCGTCCATCCGGCGCCGCAGCGCAACACCCTGGCCGGCGGCCAGCCGCAGCAACCGCGGCTGGTCCGGGTCCTTGAAGTTGTTGACGTAGGCCTTGTCCCCGGGCCGGGCGGGCTTGGCCGCGACCTTCTCCAGCAGCCGCCGCACCGTGGTTGACCGACCGGTGCCGACCTTGCCCGTCACGAAGATGTTGTAGCCGACGTTGGCGATTTGCAGGCCCATCTGCAGGGCGTCTACCGCGCGCGGTTGACCGACGATGTTGCGCGCCGGCTTCAGGTCGTCTATCCCGGGCAGTTGCTGCGCCGGGCAGTGCCAGCAGAGTTGGTCGGCCGCGACGCGCAGCCGGTCTGCGGCCGACGCAGCCGTTCTGCGCACGCCGGCTTTCTTGTTCGACTTCTTCACAGTCCTCTCCTCACCGCAGGCCGCCGTCCGGCGGCCGCTCTGACTATCCTATGGCTGCGCCCTGCCGGCTCAGCCCTTGACCGCAATCTTAACCGCAGGCAGAGCGACGAACGGCGTGAACAGCGCGCCGCAGTCCTGCACCGTGTCGCCGACCGCGGCGACCTCGCGCAGCATCTCGTAGATGTTGCCCGCGATCATCGCGTCCTTGACCAGTCCGACGAGCCGGCCGTTCTCGACCTTGTACCCGGCCGCGACGTTCACCGCCACGTCGCCGGCCAGCACGTTGGACTGGCCGCCGCCGAGCAAGCCGTAGACCACCAGCCCTTCCTTGATGCCGCCGATGACCCGGTCGAGCGTGTCGGTTCCGGCCTCGACTTCGATGTTGCTCGTGTCGGGCCGCGGCTGGCGGCTGTAGTCGCGTGCGGCCGAGCCGGTGCTGGTCCGGCCGCAGGCCGCGGCCGTGACCAGGTCAAAAAGGAAACCCCGGAACTCGCCCTTGTCAAACAGCACGTTGCGCCGGCGCGGCACGCCCTCGTCGTCGACCGGCGCCGACGCGCTGCCCCAGTCGCGCAGGCCGTCGTCGGCCACGGTCAGCCGCCGGTCCAGTACTGGCTGGTCCTCGCGGCCGGACAGCGGCGACGTGCCCTTGTGGAACTCGGCACCGTTGGCCGCGATGGCCAGCGGCAGCAGGAGCGGCGGCAGCGCCTGGGGCATGAATACCACCGGGTAGGTGCCGCTCGCCAGCCGGGCGCGCGTGCGCGCCAGCCGCGCCCGGAGCTCGAGTTCGTCGGCCAGCCCGGTCAGCGGGAACGGCCGCCCGTCGGCCAGGTTACGCCAGTCCCAGATCCAGGCCAGGCCGCCGTTCACCAGGAGCCCGGCGACCGAGATGTCCAGCTCGGCCCGTGTGTAGCCGGTGTCCAGCCCGCTGCTGTTGGCGATCTCGACCTCGCGGTACTCCTTGCTCAAGGTGAGGTCCAGCTTGAGGTCGGGTACGCGGGCGGCCAGGGCCTCGCACAGCTCCCGCCCCCACTCGATCATCCGGTCGGCGGGCAGCACGATGACCCGGTTGTCGAACGTCTTCACCTCGGCCGGGTCGGCGCGGTGCGGCATCTGGAACCGGACCTGGCGGCCGAAAGATGCCGCGCCCAGTGCGGCCTCGGCCGTTTCCTCGATGCGGCCCGGGTCGGTGGTGGACGCGAACCCAATTCGGCCGTTGCGCAGCACGCGCAGGCCGAAGCCGTGCGTCAGGTTCGTCTCGCGGGCGTGGAACTGCCCGGCACGGAACTTTATCGTCGTGCTGTCAATCTCGGCACTGTATACCTCGGCGTGCTCGGCGCTGCCGCGGGCGAGCTCAAGCAGCTGTGCGCCGGTCTCCGACGGTTCGTAGTCTGTCGCCATCGCCTACCTCCCCCCGATCACGACGTTGCGGATGCGGACGTGGGGCGCGCCCAGCCCGACCGGAAGCGGCCCCTGCCCGGCCTTGCCGCAGCCGCCCATCCCGCCGAACAGCACCAGGTCGTCGCCGATCGCGTCGATGTTCTTCAGCGTTTCGAAGACGTTACCCGACAACGTCACGTCGCGCAGCAGCTCGGTCTTCTGTCCGTGCCTGATGCGCCAGGCGTACTGGGCCGCGAAGGTGAACGACTCCAGCTCGGTGTTGCCGCCCTGGCTGCCGCAGACGTACAGGCCGTCCTCGACCCCGTCCATCATCTCCTCGATGTTCTGGCCGCGCGGCTCGATGAACGTGTTGCTCATCCGCACGATCGGCGCGTGGCGGTAGGATATCGCCCGCGCGTTGCCGGTGACGCCCTCGCCCATCTTGGCCGCGGTCTGCCGGTCGTGCAACCGGCCGACCAGGATGCCGTCCTTGATGAGCTCGGTGCGCTCCCCGGCCGCGCCCTCGTCGTCGAACCGGTACGAGCCGCGCTCGCCCGGCAGCGTGGCGTCATCGACGATGGCCAGTTCGTCGACACCGAAACGCGTGCCCGGTTTCATCAGCGCCTGCAGCCGTTCGTTGTCGGCCACGGTGTCGGCCTCGCTCAGGTGGCCGAACGCCTCGTGCGCGAACACGCCGGCCAGCAGCGGGTCGATGATGACCGTGTAGCTGCCGGCCTTGACCGGCTCGGCGCGCAGCAGGTCGACCGCGACCTTGCCGATGCGCTCGACCATCGCCTCGCGGTTGCGCAGCGTCTCGAAGCCCTGCGTCTTGCCGAAGGTATCGGCGTAGCGCTGGACGTTGGCGCCGTCCCGCGCGATCGCCGCGCAGTAGAACCCGGTGTAGATGCGCTCCTGGCTGATGTAGCGGTTCTCGGTCGAGTAGAAGGTTACGCGCTGCCACTTGTCGCCGTAGTAAGATACCGTGCTCGTCACGCCCGGCGTCTTCAGCAGGATTTCGTTGTAGCGGTTCGTTCTTAAGAGCAGAAAACATAGTTCCTGACCGGCCATCGTCAAGGAGGGCGACGGAAAAGCACTCCATGCGTGCCCGTCGGGCCCCGGGGAGTGCAAGCCTTCTTGGGGCAGCAACAACCCTTTATCCTGCAGGCTTGATGAATGGGGTCAACCCCTACCGCAGAATACTCTCGGCATCCGTGACGTCAGCCAGATCGGCAGCCCGGGCAAAG
>JAWOHG010000100.1:0-10712 GCA_046485245.1 bacterium | reverse complement strand
ACCGCCGCAACGTCACGCACGACTACCGCCGCTGCTTCGCCTACGACGACACCGCGCCGTCCGGCTTCGCCGACACCGTGCCCGGCAACCACATCCGCTTCGGCTTCGTCACCACCAGCCTCGCCGAGCCGGTCCAGTACGTCGTGCCCGCGGCGCCTTCCCCGGCAGCTTCCGTCGTGCGCAACGTCCTCAACCTCCCCGTTTCGTCATTCGTCATTCGGAATTCGTCATTGGTCGACGCCGCCGGCAGGCGAGTGCTCGACCTCAGGCCCGGCCCCAACGACGTCTCCCGCCTCGCGCCCGGCGTGTATTTCATCTGCCCGTCCTCTTCTGCCGACGGCCGCAAGCCGCCGGCCGTGAGCCGGTTGCTGCTCGTGCGCTGAGCCGAGGGCGCGGCCTGCCGCGCGCCGGAGTAGACCCGCGCCCTCCGCGGCGCTAGAATTACTGCGGTGTTCCTGCTTGGCATGGCCCTGCTCGTTGCGGCCGCTCCCGGCTTCGGCAATCGGGCCGAGGCCGAACTGCACCGCGGCGCACCGGCTCCCGTCGTCGCACCCTTCCCCGGCACACCGGCGCCGCTCGCGTCCCGCCCCGAAACCACGCTCACCCGTTCAATCTACGGCTACGCACCCTACTGGGCCGACGAGACCTGGCTGCGTTATGACCTGCTCGACCGCATCGGCCTGTTCGACGTCACGCTCAACCCCAACGGCTCCATCACCAACCTGTACAACTTCCCGGGCCGCTGGGCCGCGACAATCGACCGCGCCCACCGCAACGGGGTCAAGGTCGAGATGGTCGCGACCTGCTTCGACTGGGCCAACATCCACGGCGCCATCCGCGCCCCGGCCTCGATTCCCAACCTCGTCGCGCTGGCCGACTCGGCCGGGATGGACGGCATCAACCTCGACTGCGAGGGGCTGTGGTACGGCGACCGGGACACCTTCACGCTGTTCGTCCGGCGGCTGTCGGCCGCCTGCCGCAGTGCCGGGCTCGACCTCACCCTGGCCACGCCGCCGTTGAACCAGGACCGGGCCTATGACCTTGTCGCGCTGGCCGACACCACCGATGGCCTGTTCATAATGGGCTACGACTTTCACTGGCTCGCCGGGCCCGAGGCCGGGCCGGTCGCGCCGCTGTCGGGCTGGACCTTCTACGGCAACCTGCAGATGGCGATAGACTACTACCTGAGCACGCTGGGCGACGGCTCAAAGCTCTGGCTTGGCCTGCCGCTGTACTGCTACCAGTGGCCGACCTATGCCGACACGGTGCGTTCGCGCACTACCGGACCGGGCGAGGCCTGCTGGTACAGCGAAGCCGCTAACCGGGCCGCGACCCACGGCTACCGCTGGGACGGCGAAGGCAAGTCCCCGTGGTATGCCTACAACTCCGGCGGCTGGCGCCAGGGCTGGTTTGACGACGACACCAGCCTGCTGCTCAAGTACCAGGTGGCCAACGAGCACGACTTCCTCGGCGCCGGGATGTGGGCCCTGGGCTACGACGGCGCGCGGCCTGAACTCTGGGCCGCGCTGCGCGAGGTCTTCAACCGGCCGCTTTCCGAATTCGCCAACGGCGGGTTTGAGCAATGGCGGCTCGATACACTCGCCGTCCCGTCCGACACCTCGCCCAACCCGGCCGGCTGGCACGAGGGCCGGCGCGGCCGATACCGGCGCGAAGCCGCCGTCGTGCGCACCGGAGCATCGAGCATCAGCCACGGCCCCGACACGCTCGGCTACGCGCAGGCCGTGCGTTCGGCGCTCTACCAGGACGTCACGGTGCGGCACGGCGAGCGCCGCGAGTTCTCGGGCTGGGCATACAAGAACGACAGCCGCATCAGCCGCTGCCGGCTCGAGGTTGAGTGGTACGACTCGGACCGCGCACTCCTCGCCCGCGTCGCGTCAGCCGACCTCGTCGCCGACAGCGCGGGCTGGCGCCGGCTGTCAACCGGCATGGTCCAGTCTCCCCAGCACACGGCCTCGGCCCGCCTCTGCCTCGTGCTCGAAGGCCGCGGCGGCGAGGTCCTCTGGGACGACGTCGACTTCGGCGCTGGTACTTGGGTCCGGGAGCGCACGACGCGTCACGCATCACGCCCGACGCCTGCCCCGACCATCGTCGGCGGCTCGTTGAATCTGACGCCTGACATCTCGAATCTCGCCTCTGACATCATCCTGCTCGACGCCACCGGGCGTCGGGTCTGCCGGCTCCGCCCCGGCCCCAACGACCTCTCCCGCCTCGCCCCGGGCGTCTACTTCATCTGCCCGTCGGCTCCTGCCGTCAGCGGTGGGCCGACCGCCGTCAGCCGTGTAGTGCTGGTCCGGCCCTGACCGCCGCCGCTTGACAACCCGGCCGTCCTGACCTATCGTATCGCGACAATATGAGGGATAGGTGAGAAAACCCGACGAGGTAACATTCGGCCGCCGAAGCCCCTACGCCATCCTCGGCGTAACCCCTGGCGCGGCGCAGCACGATATCCGCAAGGCCTACCTCGACAAGGCCCGCCACCACCACCCGGATTTCTTCAACTCCGACCCCGAGAAGTGCCGCTCGGCGACCGCGCTGATGCAGGACATCAACCTCGCCTACGAGTTGCTCAGCGACCCGGTCCGGCGCGAGCACTGGGACCGCAGCCACGGGGTCGCGCCGCGGGCGGCGCCGCCGCCGCCGACCGGGACACCGAGCCCGCACTACGACGCGGAACTGGTGCAGTCGATCATCCGGAAGTACAACGAGTTCCTGTCGACCCTGCGCACGCCTGAGCAGCGCGCGGACGCGGTGCGCCGGATTCGCCGGTTCCAGCAGGGCCGGGCCGGCACCGCCTACATCCGCTCGCTCATCGCGCTGATGTACGGCGAGGTGATGGACTTCCTCAAGCTCGGCCGGCGCATCTCGGTCTACGACGACGGGCTGGTCGAGATGATGTTTCTCTACGCCGGTGCGCTCGAGGTGTCGCCGAGCGAAGTCTTCATCACCTACGCCTGGCTCGTCTGGCGAGAGCACGGGGGCAAGCTGCCGCCCGAGGCGACAGCGCGCCTCAGGCGGTCGCTCCGGGGCGAATCGCCCATCATCCGGCTGCAGCTGCCCGGGCCGGGCAACGGCCCCGGGCCGGGCAAGCGACAACAGGCCAAGGGCACTGCCGACCGGGTCTGGGACTGGCTGATGTCCAAGCCCGGGTCAAGCCGGCGCTAGACTGCCCTGGTTCCGGCGGCGGGGCTACTCTCGCGACCGCCGCAATCGCCGCGCAACGGCCTTCCTCACGCGTCGGCAGCGCTGCCGCTGCCGCTACGGCCCCCGGAACGGTCCCCTGGACTGCCCGAAAACCGGCCTTCTCCGCAGAATCAACTCTTCCCGCGGCCGCAAGTGTCCGACATCGCCTGCTTTGTCTGTTCGCTGTTGACTGTTCGCTGTTCACCAGTGACGGATTTCGTCACAAATCCACCCCCTCGCGGCCCCAATGCGGCGGCTCGGCACCGCCCGCCGCCTTGACGCCCCCGGCGCTTGCCCTACAATCGATTGAGGCATAAGTGTCTGGCCCGCGTGTTCGAACCGGAAAGGAGCTTGTCGTGAAGAAACTCGTGTCGGTCCTGCTCGCCGCATTGCTCGGCACCGCCGCGGCCGAAGTGTGGTACGTCCATCCCGACTCGTCGCTCAACTCCATCCAGGAGGCGCTCGACCTGTGCTATGAGGGCGACACGGTGCTGGTTGCGGCCGGGACCTGGCCCGGCGGGTACCAGTGGCCCGCCACCGCCGACATCACCGTCATCGGCGAGGCCGGCCCGGACGGCACGGTGGTCGACGGCAACGGCATACGCCAGGGCTTCGACCTGTTCGACGTGCCGGGTTCCGGCACGCTCATCCGCGGCCTGGCCATCGTCGACTGCTACTCCGGCGGCACGGGCGGCGGCGTCGGCGCGATCCAGTCCTCGCTCACGCTGGTCGACTGCCGGTTCGCCGGCAACGATGCGCGGTTGGGCGGCGGGCTCCACTGCGAGTACGGCACGCTGACCGCCCGGCACTGCTTCTTCGACGGCAACAACTCGCTGCAGTACTCAGGCGGCGGCATCAGCCTCGGCAACTCCTGCACCGCGCTCATCGAAAGCTCGCTCGTCGCGCGTAACCGCAACGGCGGCATCAGCTTCTCCGAGGGCAGGACCACCGTCATCCGCCGCTGCGACATCTTCGGCAACGAAGGCGAAGCCGTGGGCTACTCCGGCGGCGGCGGCCAGAACGCGACGGCCGAGAACAACTGGTGGGGCGACGCGTCCGGGCCCTGGCACCCATCGCTCAACCCCGACGGCCAGGGCGACACGGTCAGCGACTGGGTCGACTTCGACCCGTGGCTCGCCGCGCCCGTGGCCGTGGCGGAAGGCCCGACGCCCCACGCATCGCGCATCGCGCCCGGCGCCACCATCCTTCGCGGCTCCCTCAATCTGACACCTGACATCTCGAATCTCACCTCTGATATCGCCCTGCTTGACGCCGCCGGCCGCCGCGTGATGAGCCTGCGCGAGGGTGCAAACGACCTCTCCCGTCTCGCCCCGGGCGTCTACTTCATTTGCCCGTACGCTTCCGCTGTCGGCCGCGAGAAATCGGCCAAGGGCCGGGCCTTGCTGGTCCTGCGCTGACGCCACGGCCCGGCTTGTTGACCGGCCGACGCAGGCTATACTTTGCCCGCAGGCAACCCAACGCCTGCACGGAGGTCCAAACCAATGAGAACCGGTCTTGGCCTGCTCGTTCTGCTCGCGTCTGCGGCGCCGGCCGTCGCCGGCCTTTCAAACGACTCCCTCTACTACAAGGTGTTCCAGTCGCCCTACCTGTATCGCAGCGACAAGTCGGGCCGCGGTCTCACCGCAGGCCGCTCGTTCACATGGCTCGACGCCCAGACCGGTCCGTGCCTCGACCCGGCCGGCAACTACATCTACGAGGTCCACGAATCCACCCTGCGCCGCCACAACGCGTTGAGCGGCGCATACACCGACCACACCCTGGTTCACCCGGCGCGGGCCCTGGGCTGCGGCACCGACGGCGAGTACTTCTACTACGGCTGGACCGCCTGGAAATTCGTCAAGGCCACGCTTGACGGCGTCGAGGTGAGCGTGACCGAACTCGGCCAGTACTACGCCCCTTACCACGGAATCGGGGTCGGCCGCGACACCTTCTGGATCGTGTCCAGCGACTTCGCGCCGCTCGACTACCGTGGCTATCCCTGCAGCGAGTTCACCGGCGACACGGCGCAGTATTACTCCACCATCAACAACCCGCTCGGCGGCGTCGGCATCGGCATGCCCATCTGCTGGGACGGCGAGCGCTACTTCGCCGCCTGCGCCGGCTACCCGCAGAGCGTGATCTGCCAGTGGGACGCCGGCCACAGCCTGATAGATACCGTCACCATCCCGGTCGACGTCCGCACCGTTATGACCCCGCTCCTGCCGACCGCCGTGGCCGAACGCCACTCGTCCCTCGCCATTCGTCCCTCGCCACTCGCCTCCGTAGTCCGCGGCGTGCTCAGCATCAGCCGACAGCTCACAGCTGACGGCTTGCGGCAGGAGGCGGCGCTGCTCGACGCCTCCGGCCGCCGCGTTATGGTCTTGCGCTCGGGCGAGAATGACGTGAGTCGCCTCGCTCCCGGGGTCTACTTCGTGCGTCCGGCGTCTGGCGTCGAGCGTGAAGCGTCCAGCGTCGTGCGGTTCGTCCTCGCCCGCTAGGCCGGGCGGAAAAGTCCCGGGGGGAGCTTGCGCTCCCCCCGGTCGTTTCTGTGGTTTGTACTTCGGTCAGATCACGGATCGACTTCGATGAACGTGAGCTGGACGCTCTCGCCAATCCACAGGAATACGGCCTGATACCCGCCTGCCGGCGGATAGTAGCCGACGCCCAACGCATCAGCCTCGTCCTTGTATGCCTGTTGCTGAGTCGTCAGAGTGACGTTGTAGCCGCGGTACTTCCAGATGACGTTCTGCAGGTCGACCAGCACCACATCGTTGGTGTGGTGGACGTTGTGGTAGGTGTTGAGCAGGTAGTTGATCTTGTCGTATGGCGTCGGGCTGTTGTCCACGCCGTACCGGATGACGTTCGGCAGAGTGAACGCAGGCGCCGTGCTCGGGATGAGCGTCGCCCAGTACCACCGGCCGCCGTAGATGTACGTGCCCGTCTGCAGGCAGAACGAGGGCCACTCGCCGTTCCACACATCGTACAGGTTGTTGGGCGGCGGACCACCGGGGATGCCTCTCAGCCACATCGTCGCCGGGATGTTGCCGAGCACGCGGCCCAGTTTCACCTCGACCGGGAACGTCGGCAGCTTGGTCAGCTTCGGGATGCAGAACCGGATGTACAGGCCCCAGTTCCGTCCCGGGTGCAGCGAGTCGCCGCTCCAGCCCGTCTGCTGCTCCACCGGCTGACCGTTCTCCAGCCGCACCGCCGAGCAGTGCGCCGCGAGATACAGGCAGTCGTCCCGCCACGCATCACGCATCGGGATGGTGTAGCTGTAGGTCTGCACCATCGGGTCGTGTTCGACCTTGTAGTCGAACTGACCCGGCGTCATCCCGCCGTTGTTGCTCGGGATGCCGGCCAGCGACGTGGCGATGTGGCACTGGGTCTCTTCCAGCCGCCAGTCGCCGGTGACAGCGTAGGTGACGTAGACGTTATCATAGGTGAAGTGGATGGTCAGGTCACCGATGTCGGTGTGCTGACCCGCGATGATGTCGTAGGTGAGCGGGTAAGCGCTCGCCGACACCGGCGCCGGGCCGGGCGTCTGTACCACATCGGGCACGCCGAGCTTGTCGCACCCGACAAGCGCGAGCCCGAAGACCGCCACGACCAGCAGGCCGGTCTTGAGTGTCTTAGCTATCATTACTCCTCCGTCGATTTAGAACCTAGAAGCCCTCGGTCATTCTGCCTGTTTGGCCTTTCTCGTCTGCACCTCCGCTTTCTCCTACTGGCTAATGTGCCACAATCAACCTGTTACTTGAGTTGCCGCCTTCAGCCTTCAGAACGTAGACGCCCGCGGTCAGCCCCGCAACGTCCACGGTCCAGCCATCCCGGCCCGCCGGGACTTGCGCCACGCAGCGCCCGCCGGCGTCGAAGACGCGCAACGGCCCCGCGGCCGACGCCGGGCTGCGCACGAACGCGGTCCGGCGTGCCGGGTTGGGAAACACGGTCAGCCGCCCCGGGTTCACGCCGTCCAGCGGCGCGGCTGCCGGACCGTCGAGCAGGTACTCGCGGCCCGGCAGGTAGAACCAGAAATCGTTGGTATTGTTGCCGACCGTGGCGTAGATGCCGCCGGCCGCCGGGCTGTACGCGAGCGCGCCGCCCGACTTCACTTTCTTCAGCGGCAGCCCGACCGGCTGGCCGATGTCCTCGCGCTGCACCCACGAGTCGCGGCCGGTGAAGTAGCACCAGAACTCGTAGGTGTTGCCGCCCTTGAGCACGTGGATGCGGTCGCCGACGCATACCGCCGCCGCGCCGTCCTTGATCTTCTTGCGCCGGCCCGACGAACCGTAGACCGGCAGGTCGGCCTTGCGCTCCCACGCCGGCGCGGTGTCCGAGAGGTTGAGCCGGTACAGCTCGTTGGTCTTGCTGCCGCCGCGCAGGGCGTAAAGCCAGTTCTCGTACACGACCACGACGCTGCCCTTCTTCCACTTCAGGGCAGGCAGGGTGTCGGGTCGGGGCGTCCGCCACTCCTGGTTGCGCAGGTTGAAGACTCGCCACTCGTTGCTGCTGCCGCCGGGGATGAGGTACAGCGACCCGTCGCCGTCTGAGGCCATCGTGCCGGCCTTGATGCGCTTGATGAAACCGGGCTGGGGCAGTTCCCGCCACCGGCCCGAGAACGGCTCGTAGCGCCAGAACTCCTGCGTGTTGTGGCCCTTCATCAGGTACACGTCATTGCCGTCGGTCGTCGCGCAGGCGCCGCGGCCGGCCCTGCGCTCCGGCCCGACTGCGGCGAACGGCATATCCGAAAGCCGCGACCAGCCATCGGCCAGGACGTCGTAGGCGAGGAAATCGTTGGTGTTGTTGCCGACGAGCGCGAAGATTCGCTCGCCCAGCGCAACGAGACTGCCGCCGTGCTTCACCCGCCGCAGCGAGCCGGTCACGTCGGTCCGCCGCGACCAGCCCGGGGTCACGACCGGCGACGATGCGGACAGGACCTCGGCCCAAGTCCGCCAGGAATTGTACCGCCGCCCGTCGAGCAACTCGGTCCAGGCCGGGTACACGGCCAGCACGCCCGCGCCGCCGCGGCAGACTGCCGGCGCTCCCTCGGCGTTCGTGCCGGTGGCCAGCGTGAAGGTTCCGGCCAAACCGCCCGCGCTGTTGATGCGCGCGCCGGCCAGCCGGGGCGCGTCGGCCTGGCCGCAGTCGCGCCACAGCACTACGCAGTTGTTGCCGTCAAACTCGATTCGGGGCGCACACTGGCTGTCCGATGCCACGACCACGAACCGGCCGCCCGGGTCGAGCAGTCTGCCGTCGCGCTGCACCCGTCCCAGCCTGATGTCGGGCGTCCCGTCGCCGCCCTCGGACTGCCACACCACGACGTAGTTCGCCCCGTCGAACGCCACGTCGGGTCGGCCGTCGTCGCCGGGCGCGTCCGACACCATCAAACCATCGGCCACGGTGTCGAGCACCGCGCCGTCCAGCCCGAGCCGGCAGGCGTAGATGTCGCCGTCGAGCCCGGGCCGGTGGTCCTCCCAGACAACGAGGAACCCGGTGCCGCCGAATTCGATGCGCGGCCGCACCTGCCAGTGCTCGGCCGTGTCGACCGGGTAGCCGATTGTGTCGAGCACGAGCGCGCCGGTGCTCACCCGCACGGCGTAAATGTTGTCCCAGTCGTTGACGCGCCGGTCGTCCTGGAACACGACGACATGGTTGCCGTTGCCGAACGCGACCGCCGGGTTGGTTTGCTCGCCCCCGTCGTCGCAGACGACGAAGCCGTCCGGGTCTAGCACCGCGCCAGTCGGGGTCACGCGCGCGGCATAGATGTCAGGCGCGGCCGGGACCCGGTGGTCCTGCCACACGACAAGGTAATTGAGCCCGTCGAACGCGACGTCGGGCGCGACCTGGTCCCCGGCCGCGGAGCAGATGCTGAAGCTCGCCGCGTCGATTGGGTAGCCGGAGGGGCCGACCCGGATTCCGCGGATGTCCCAGCCGCCCTCGCGCAGGTCTGCCCACGTCACCAGCCAGTTGGTGCCGTCGTACGCGGCGGCCGGCGTGTCCTGCCAATTGTATGTCACGGCGACGGCGAAGCCGTTCGGTTCGAGCACGGTCCCGTCCGGCCCGAGCCGGGCGGCATAGGTTCGCGTGTGCTGTTCGTCGCGGTCATCGTCCCAGACGATGAGCGTGGCGGCGGGCGCGGCCGCGAGCACCGGGCCCTCCTGGTTGCCGGCTGCGGTGCAGACCGCGATGCCGGCCGGGTCGAGCACCGTGCCCGCGGGCGTGATTCGGGCGAGATAGATGTCGCTGGTGTCGCCGGTGCGCCGGTCCGACCACGCCGTCACGTAGTTGGTGCCGTCGAACGCGACCGACCACGGCCGCTGCTCCCCGGCCGCGGTGGAAATCGCGATGCCGACCGGGTCGAGCACCGCGCCGTCCAATCCGACCCGCGCGCCGTACACGTCGTCGTTCGCGGCGCGGGTGTCGATCCAGGTCACCAGCCAGCCGCCCGGCCCGCCCGTCACGGCGGGCGCGTACTCGACGCTGTCGCGGTCGATGATGGTCAGCGGGGTGACGTCGATGATGTTGCCCTGGTTGTCGATGCGCCGGGCGTAGATGCCGGCCTCGGCGAGAATCTGCGGCCAGGTTGTCCAGCAGACCAGCAGCGTGTCGCCGCTGCGGGCAAGGACCGGGCCGGTTTCCGGCACGCCCGCCGGCGATATCCGGCGGCCGCCCGGCTCCAGCACGTTGCCCTGCGGGTCGACCCGCGCGCCCCAGATGTCAAACTGCTCCCCGTCGCGGAAGTCCTCCCAGACGACAAGCCAGTTCGCGCCGTCGAAACCGACCGACGGGTGCCACTGGTCGTTCTGCGCGGTCGAGACCGGGAAGCCGTTGTAGTCCAGCACCGTGCCGGCCGGGCTCACCCGGGCGGCGTAGATGTCGGCGTAGCGGCCGCCGCGCCAGTCTTCCCAGGCAATGAGATAGTTGTTGCCGTCGAACTCGACGCGGGGGAACAACTGGTAACCGGGGGCGGTCGCCACCGGGATGCCGAGCGGGTCCAGCACTTGGCCCGACTGGTTGACCCGGGCGCAATAGATGTCCGAGCGAGAAGTCTGGTGCTCCCAGACCACGAGCCAGTTTGTGCCGTCGAACGCGGCCGAGGCCGAGAACAGCTGCGCCGGCACGAGCATCGGCGCAACCGCGGTGTCCAGCATCTGGGCGTTACCGTCGGCCAAACACTCGCCCCGCGGCCCGTAACCTGCGTCCTGCGAAGCGCTTGGCGCATCGGCGCCGTCGCACGGGACCAAGGTCAGCTTGTCATTATCCAGGGAAACGGAAAAAGCCCTGCCGCCAAGGACGATGCGGCCGGGTCGAGACTGTTCAGTGTAGCGGACCAGCGCCTTCAGCTCGTCCGTCGACGCCGTATTCGTCGGCAGGAGCGCGGCACCAACCCCCAAAAGCAGACAAAAAATCACAGACTACCACCCCAGGTTTAAACAAACCACCCCGAACCACCGGGGACCGGCCGGCGATTCCTCTCTAACCCGTGAGAGCAGAGACCTCGGTCCCTCTCTGGG
>JAWOHG010000159.1:0-4899 GCA_046485245.1 bacterium | reverse complement strand
GACAATCGCCTCGGCGTAGGCAAGCTGGTTCTTGAGCGCCACCGCGAGGTACTCGCGCGCGCGGCCCGGGTCACGCAAGAGGTCCTCGAGGAAGTCGCCGATACCGCGCAGGAACGACGCGAGCGAAAACGGCCCCTTGATGCCGACCAGGACCGGGGCTTCGCCGTCGAGCAGCTTCGCGAGGCGCCGGGTTGCCTCGAGCACCACCGGCATCCGGCCGTCCTGTTCGGGCTGCGCCGGCTCCAGCCGCGTCACCCGCGCGGGTTCGAGTATGAATGGGTTGTCATCCTCGGGGATGATGACCTGCGCGCCCATCGCCTCGGCCTCGACCGTGGTGTCGGCGAACACCAGCACCAGGTCGTAGCCATAGCGGCGGTAGGCTGCGTACAGCACCCGCGCCAGCGTGTCGCCCTGCGTCACCGCCTCGGAAACCGAGTAGCCCTCGAGCCGGGCCGCGTGGTCCGCGACGACCATCGGGAACACGACCGGTTGAGCGGGCGCGCCGCCGCGCACCAACTCGGTCAACCGCTCGACCCGCCGACCCGGCCCGCGCCCTGCATCGCTCATCCCTCATCCCCCGCCCCTCGCCCCCGGCCACTCAACCTCTCCGCTTCCAGCACCGCGCCGTGCGCGTCAGGGGCCCAGCCGTCCGCGCCGATGCGCTGGGCGAACTCGCGCGTGACCGGCGCGCCGCCGACCATCACTTTCACGCCCGGGCGCAGGCCGCGCTTGTCCAGCGCCTCGATGACCTTGCGCATCCGGGGCATCGTCGTGGTCATCAGCGACGAGATGCCCACGACCGCGGGGCCGGCCTCGGCCGCGCGCAGGAAGTCCTCGACCGCGACGTTGCGGCCGAGGTCGACCACCTCGAACCCGGCGGCCTGCACCATTACCTTTACGATGTTCTTGCCGATGTCGTGGATGTCGCCCTGCACCACGCCGAGGATGACGCGGCCGCGGCTGGACGGGCCGGCGGTGCCCAACGCCTCCTTGAGGATGTCGAACCCGGCGTACATCGCCCGCGACGCCATCAACACCTCGGGCACGAAGCACTCCTTGGCCGCGAACTTCTCGCCCATCCGCCGCATCCCCGTGGCCAGGCCCTCTGTGATGGCCGCCTGCGCGCTCAGGTTCTGCTCGAGCACCTGCCGAGCCAGCTCGGCGACCAACTCCGGCTTCATCGCGGCGACCGCATCGGCCAGCCGTCCGTACAGCTCACTCATGGTTCACATCCTAATCGCGTTGCGTCAGCCCCGCAACATCAACCGGCCGGCATCGCACTACTTGCCGGCCGCCGCCGCCGCCTCGGGCGTGTAGAACAGGCGGCAGAAGCAGTGACCGTCCTTTGCGATTTCCTCCTTGAGTGTCGGGCACGGGCAGAGCACGTCCCGGGCCGGGTCGAGCGGCTCGGACTGCTTGCACGGGCAGAAGTACTTCCCGTGCTGCTGGTGGTTGCGCGCCAGCAGCGTGCAGACCTTGAGCGTGCGCGTCGTGTCCGGGTTCAGCACCAGGCCGAGCTTCTCGCCCACCCGGCGGGCGCGCTCGATGTTCGCGCGGTCGGTGTCCGTCAGGTTCATGCTGGTAGTCTCTCACTTCTGCGCGATGTACCAGCCGCGGCCGACCTGGTGCGCGTGCGCCGCGTCGCGCCACAGGTTGACCAACCCGGTCGCAAACGCGAACAGGTCCGGCCCGAAGTTCTTCAGGATGGCCGGCTTCAGGTCCACCTCGACCATCGTCTTGTACTCGTCGAAGCACTTGGCGTACTCGTCGGTCTGGTCCTTCACCTCCAGCACCTTGAAGCCCGCGGCCGTGAGCACGTCGGCCCAGCCCTGCAGGGTTTCCATATACGGGAAGGCCATCGACTCGTACAGCCTGGCGAGCAAGGCCTCGTCAATCTTCCCGGTGATGACCCAGTCTGTGAAGATGAGCTTGCCGCCGGGCTTGAGCACGCGGAACGCCTCGCGCGCCAACTCGTCCTTGTTCGTGACGTAGCACCACGCTTCCTGGCCCCAGACCACGTCGAAGGTGTCCTTCTTGAACGGCATGTCCATCGCGTTGCCGTCGACGATGCTTATCAGGCTGTCGAGGCCCGCGGCCTTGTTGCGTTCGATTGCCTTGGCGTTCATCGTCTTGGTGAAGTCCAGCCCGGTCACCTTCACGCCGTACTTCTTTGCGATGTGCCGCGCCGGCGCGCCCAGCGCCGAGCACACGTCCAGCACGTGCAGCCCGGGCTTCAGGCCCACGGCCGCCGCCATCCGGTCGGTCACCTCGTCCTTGCCCGAGTGAATCTGCTCGCTCATCACCGCTTCCCACAGCAAGCCGCCCGGCCCGTCGTACACGTCCTGCACGTCCTTGCCGGTGTAGTCGTACCGCTTCTGCATCTTGTTCTCCTTAAGGTTCTTGTTCCGATCCTGTTGCCCGGCCGGCGCCCGATGGCGCCCGGCCCGGGTCCACTTCTGTTACTGGATGGTCAGCCGGCAGACTGCCGGCGCAATGCCGGGCGGTCACCTGCCGGGCTTCCGTTTGTTGTTGATGGTCAGCCGGGGACGGAGGTTCGAGCCTGGCGGTCTTCGGGGCGCCCGGCCCCGACAGGAATTGGTCACGGCATCGGCCCCGGTGATGCGGCCGCCCGGCGCCCGCAGGTGCCGCCTGCGCGAACACGGCTGTTGCCGGCTTGTGGAGCTTGTGATTGTGCTGGTGGAGTAGCGACGTGCTCGGTCCGCAGTCTCCAGGGCGCCCGGCCCCGGCTCATTGCCGGAGTCACGGCACTCGCCTCGTTCGGCTGCGAACCTGCGTCTTCATCGGGTCAATCCTAATCGCCCGCGCCCCGCGCGTCAAGTCAGCACGAGCACAGCTCGCCAGAGCGCAGGGTCTCGACGCCTTCCTTCACCAGCCACGCCGCGATGGCGAGCCCGGCTATCGGGTCGGCATACCAGATGCCCCACACTTGGTTGAGCAGCAGGCCGGCGAGCAGGGCGACCGACATCAGGCAGCAGGCCAGGGTCTGCTTGGAGTCGGCGGCCAGACTGTGGCTGCCGATGGCGCGCGCCGTGCGGTGCTTGAGGAGAAACAGGGTCGGCATCGTGACAGTCGAGAACAGCGCGATGATGATGCCGGGCAGGCTCGGCTCGGGCATCTCGCGGGTGATGAGCTTCCTGGCCGCCTCGAACGCTATGTAGGCGGCGAGGACGAAGAACGTCCAGCCGACCAGCTTCACGGCCCGGTGTTCCACCCTGCGTTCCTGTTCCTCTGTCATCCGGCCGTGCTTGCCGAACCGCCATATCATCACGCTGCCGGACAGCGATTCGACGAAGCTGTCCAGCCCGAACCCGACCAGCGCGATGCTGCCCGCGGCCGCGCCGAAGGCAATCGCCACCACGCCCTCGACGATGTTGTAGCACACGGTAACCCACGAAAGGACCAACGCCCGCCGGTAGCCGCTACCGGGACGCGGCGGTTTCGCCTTCAATGCCGACTTCTCCTCGCGGCCGCAGACGCAGTTGTCGGTCCCGGTCTCTGCCTGTGCCATCGTAAGAGTCTCCGGCCCGGCGCGGCCCGGTCAAGCGCGGACAGGACGAAGAGCAAACCCGGGATTGTCCCTAGCGGACCGGGGCGACGGGACTGTCCCGAGGTTTGCGGGCAAGCACGAATGACGAAGTGCTGATGACAAACCGAGCGCTGAAGGGACCAAGTGTCAATCAGACTTGGTCCTTTGGCCTTGCGCGCTGCGGCGCGTCGGGCATGGCCGCCAAGCGACCGGCGGGCCTCACTCCGACGTCCTATGTCTGTCGACTGCTCGGCTGTGCGTGCGCTTAGTGTGCTACTCGCTCCAGACAATCGTGAACAGCGGACCATACGTCCACGTCGTGGCTTGAGTATCCGCGATGTATATGCAGTACTGCCCGGGATACTGCGGGAACACCGATGTTGTGGGACAGTCATCCGTCGGCTGGAACTTGGCCGGTATCTTCCACGTCACCCTGCCGACCTCGCCCGGGGGTACGTTGGCAACGGTAGCAATGGACTGCGCGCAGACCCAGTTCTTCATGTCGGCCAGCGAGATATATACTTGGCATCCCGGCGGGCCACCCTTCCAGAACACCTGAATCTTGCAGCGCCGCTGACCAGGCACGGTCGGGTACCGCTGCTTGACCTTGAAGACCTCGTCGCCGCCTGGATTGAGCAGTTCGAACGGTGTGGACTTTGACTTGGGCTTGCTCCCGTACGCAGGGAGCTTCACTAGCGGACGCGGCCTCCTTGACTTTGGCACTGTCCGACCTCCTATCGTTGCGGTCATTTGCTGACTCGCGCCCCAACTGACATATCCATGGTAAACCGAACACGACCTTTGTCAATAGGAGGTACAGACTGCCTATCTCAGGCGCGCCATGCGGGATGCGCTTAGAGAAGACGGCAGGTCCGAACTTAGGGCGAATCAACGGTCGGGATTCAGGATTTGGCCGCAAGCTGTCAGTTGTCAGCCGTCAGCCCTTCGGCATTGGGCTACGCGCTCAGCGGCGCGCGAACGGGAAACGGCTAGACTCCTTGATCGGCAGGAGAATCGTCGAGGAGTGCCT
Source organism: bacterium (assembly GCA_046485245.1). GTDB lineage: Bacteria > Hydrothermota > Tepidihabitantia > Tepidihabitantales > Tepidihabitantaceae > CBFGJX01. The sequence goes on along the minus strand of JAWOHG010000159.1, from coordinate 322 downwards.
GACAGTGTCCCAGGATGTCGACTAACCCAACTGCACCGAGACTGGCTGCCCAGGCGCATTGTCTCCGGAGCATTGACGTGGCGACCGACAGACTCATGGCGGCGTGCGCAACTGCTATGAGCGCGTACTCAGATGATGTGACACTGAGCCTAGGAGCTGTGAAGTGGGCGAACTCTGACATCATATCCCATCCGAACCACTGAAAGTGCTCCCGGAGGCTTGCTTCTCGTTCGTCCTCTGGAAGAACGCTGTCGACATCACCGAGTTCGAGCGCTCGCTGCGGGTGGACTCCGAATGGCCACTTGTCGAGGTTGTCCCATTG
>JAWOHG010000130.1:0-3044 GCA_046485245.1 bacterium | reverse complement strand
GCTCGGCCCCGGCCATCCGCGCGAGGATTGAATCGACCGTGACCGGGTTGGCGCCGGCGATGAGCTTGCCGATGGCAATGACGCGGCCGCCGCTGGGGCCGTTCTGGCCGTCCATCCCGCGCTGGGCGTCGACGATGGTCAGCACCGGCACGGGCACGGCCTGGTAGATGTCGATGAGTAGTTCCGCGAAGTCGAGCGGGTTGGGCGCGAGCGTGTGCAAGTGGCCCTTCTGCCCGCCCGGGATGATGCCGAAGAGATTCTTGACCGCTCCCGTGAGCAGGGTGAGGGCGTGGGTCTTGAACACCGGCAGGTTGACGATGACGTCGACCTCGGTCAGGATGCGCGAGACGTGGATTTCCTGCACGAAGCGGGAGCTGAGCTTGAGCGGCACGGGCGTGGCCGAGATGTCGCGGAAGCTGTCGGGGCAGGCCGCGGGCACGCCGGTCTTCGCGATGTAGTCGGCGACGCTTCCATGGAGCGCGCCGCCCGGGTTGTCCGCGACCCACACCTCGGCCGCGTTGCGCCGGCGCAGCCCGGCGACGACGAGGCGGACCAGCTCGGGGTCGGTCGTGACCGAGGCCTCGGGCCGGTGCGGGGCGAGCAGGTTGGGTTTGACCCAGACTCGCTTGCCCGTGAAGTCGTAGCCGAGGAAGTCGATGGCTTCCTCGACCACGGCCCCGAGGTCGGTCACGCGGCGGACGAGGACGCGGGGGCGACTCACGCTTGACGCCTCACGCATTACGCATCACGCTTCACGCCGGGCACTGAACAGCGAGCCGGTCGCCTGTCCGGCGTACTGCGTCGAGCTTCAAGCGTATTGCTGCCCGCAGGGCTACTTCCCCGGTGTGATGTACAGGATGTTCGCGGGGGAGACGTCGGCGTTGGTCATCGAGGACTTCTCCTCGGGCACGCCGGGTACGTCCTTGAACTTGACGTCGACCGCGCGAATCATTCCTTCCTTCAGCGTGTACATCGTGCAGCTTACCGTACCACCGGACTTCAAGTGGATTATCGGCATTGCTTTCCTTTCTCCGTCAAGCGTCTAGCGTCGGGTCGCCGTCAGCCCCACCCGCCGGTACGCCGCGTCGACGTTGCGCAGGAGCCGTTTGAGGTCGAACACGCGGGCAAGGGCGCGGCGGTCGAGCCTGGCGTATACTTGCGGGTCGGCCGCGGCGAGGTCGGTGAAGCGCCTGCCTTCGGCCCGGGCGCGGAACGCGAGGCCCTGGGCGAGCTTGTAGGCCGAGTCGCGGTCCATTCCCCGGTCGACGAGCGCGAGGAGCAGGGCCTGCGAGAAGTAGACGCCGCCGGCCGATTCGAGGTTGGCGGCCATCCGGTCGGTGCGCACCACGAGCCCGGCGAGCACCGGCGTGAACTTGAGCAGCATGTAGTGCAGCAGGGTCAGGGCGCCGGGTATGGCGAGGCGTTCGTTGGCCGAGTTGGTCAGGTCGCGCTCGTGCCAGAGCACGACGTTTTCCAGCCCGACCGAGGCGTAGGCGCGGACCACGCGGGCGAGGCTGGTGACGCGCTCGCAGATGATGGGGTTCTGCTTGTGGGGCATCGCCGAGGAGCCGCGCTGGCTCTTGCCGAACGGCTCGCCGAGTTCGCCGATTTCGGTGCGCTGGAGGTTGCGGATTTCCGTGGCGATGCGGTCGAGCCCGGTCGCGGCGAGCGCAAGGGCGGAGAGCAGGGCGGCGTGGCGGTCGCGCGGGATGACCTGGGTCGACACCGGCTCGGGCTTCAGGCCGAGCCGGGCCATCACCAGCGCCTCGACTCGGGGCGGGCCCTGGGTGTAGGAGCCGACCGCGCCGGAGAGCTTGCCGAATGCGAGGTCGCGGCGCGCCGCCTGCAGCCGCGCGACGTTGCGGCCGATTTCCGCGTACCAGGACAGCGCCTTGAGCCCGAACGTGATGGGCTCGGCGTGGACCCCGTGGGTGCGGCCCATCATCGGGGTGCGCTTGTGCTCGAGCGCGAGCCGGGCGGCCTGCACGCGCAGGTCGCCGAGCGCGGCGATGACGATGTCCAGCGCCGAGACGCAGCGCAGTGACAGCGCGGTGTCGACCACGTCGTAGGAGGTCAGGCCGAAGTGGACGTACTTGCCGGCCGGGCCGACGCTCCTGGCGACACTGCGGGTGAACGCGATGACGTCGTGGTTGGTCTCGCGCTCGAACCGCTCGATTTCCGCCAGCTTGAACGTCGCGCGCTGGATGGCGCGGGCCGCGGACTTCGGGATGATGCCCAGCTCGCCCTGGACGAGCGCGACGGTCTTCTCGACCAGCAGCCACGACCGGAACTTGGCGTCTTCGCCCCAGAGCGCGGCCATCTGCGGCGTCTCGTATCGGGTAATCACGATAGTGTCTCCAATCTGCGATTCTGCGTCGCCAGCCTGCCGGCCAGTTGTCTCATTGCGGCCGGCCTCTCTAGCGCAGGCGGTAGAGCAGGCGAATCTGCTCACCGCCGCGGTCGATGACGATGTCGATGGTGCGGCCGAGTTCGGCGTAGGCCCGGGCAAAGGCCGCGGCCGAGCCGACCGCCTTGCCCTGCGCCATCAGGATGACGTCGCCCGGGGCCATCCCGATTGTCTCGGCGATGGAGCCGGGCTTGACCTCGACCGCGACCACGCCGCGGCTCTGGCCGAGGCGATAGGTGCCGCGCAGGGTCGAGTTGATGTCGGCGACCACGGCGCCGATGCCGGTGGCGACCTTCTCGAAACCGCCGCCGGCCGTGCCGCGCACTTCCTTGATGAACTGCCTGACGTCGTTGATGGGGCGGGCAAACCCGATGCCCTCGGACCCGCCCGAATGGCTGAAGATGAACGTGTTGATGCCGACGACCTCGCCCGCGGCGCTGACCAGCGGGCCGCCCGAGTTGCCCGGGTTGATGGCGGCGTCGGTCTGGATCATGTCGGTGTGCACGCCGCCGGAGCGGTCCGAGCGCACGTCGCGGCGCAGGGCCGAGATGACGCCGACGGTGACGGTCGGCTGAACGTCCTCGATGAGAAAGCCGAACGGGTTGCCGATGGCGATGGCCCACTCGCCGATCATCAG
>JAWOHG010000113.1:0-3350 GCA_046485245.1 bacterium | reverse complement strand
CGGGGATGCCGTACTCGCGGGCGATGATGCTGCCGTGGCTCATCAGCCCGCCCTGGTCGATGACGATACCGGCGGCGGGGATGAAGTATGGCGTCCAGCCCGGGTCGGTGAACGGCGCGACGAGAATCTCGCCGGGCATGACCTGCACGGTCGCGTCGGCCAGCAGCACCACCCGCGCCGGGCCGGTCACGCGGCCCGGGCTGACCGCGAGCCCTTTGAGCGTACGCGCCGAAGAGTCGAACGGGACAGCGCGGTGCGTCGCGGGGTCGTAGCGGCCGACGACGATCGCCGGCGGTGTGAGGCCTAGGTTGCGCTCGTACTCGGCGCGGCGCGCGGCCACGCGCTCACGCGGGGCGAACTGCGCCTTGCCGGACAGCGCCGGCGCGATTTCCTCCAATTCAAGGAAGAAGACGTCGTCGGGGTTCTCGGTGCGGCCGGCAATGACGAGCCGGCGCCCAATCTCGCAGATGACCGCCCTGACCGATGTGATGACGCGGATGGCGATGTCTTTCAGGTTCTCGCGGATGGCGGCCGAGCGCTGCGCCTGCGCCACCACGTGCCGGAACAGGACGCGTTTGAGCGGGTTCTTGAACCGGCCGTGCAGTTCCGCGGCCAGGCGGTCGCGCTCCTCGGCGCGGCGGGCGATGTCCGCCTCGGGGTCGTGGCCGGACGCTGCTGCGTATCCGCGCACCACGCCGAGCAGGTATCCCGGCTGGTCAGACCAGCGCGGCTGAAACGGGTCCATCTCGCCGCGCGCGTGGTGACCGTGTCGGCGCGCGAACGAGTCCCACCTCGCGAGGAAGTCGCGGCCCGGGTCCGAATCCTCGAGCGCGGCCCGCGTCTCGGGCCAGGCTTGACCGGCGAGGACCGCGGCGCGGACCGGCTCGGATGCGGCCGCAGCGCGGCCGAGGCGCCAGAGTTCGATGCCGGCCTGGGCGCTCAGGAGCTCTCCGGTGCCGGCCAGCAGGCGGCTGGCAATCGCGCCGCTCGTATCGCCGAGCCAGCGCCGGCACAGGTCGTATAGCACGCTGGTGTACATCATCCCGACGAGGGCATAGCCCAGACCGTCGCCGCCGGTCGAGAGGCCGGCGAGCGTCTTGTCGAGTTGCGCGAGCAGGCCGGGCTCGTCGAACCGCGCGAGGTCGGGCCGCTCGGAGCGGTTGTTGCGTGCGATGATGTCGGCCATCCAGCGCCGGCCCCGTCCGGTGCCGTGGCGCGAGAGCCACAACAGGAAGCCGGGCAGGCGGACGAGCGTGCGCCAGGCCGAGGCCTGGATGTCGGGCATCTCGTCGGCGTCCAGTTCGAGGCGGGCGCGGTCCTCGGGCGACAGCGCGGCGCCGCCGAACATCTGGGCCTGGCTCATCCGGTTGGCGAACGGCATCCGGCGCACCATCGCGGTGAAGGTGTTGAGGTTGGTGTAGACCCGGCCCGCGACTTCGCCGAACAGCGGGTGGGTGCCGAACGACACGCCGATGCGTTCGAACACCGCGCCGAGAATCCGGTTGAGGTACTGGCCGAGCGTGGACCAGACCAGCGGCGTGAGCACACTGGGCAGGACTTCGGCCGCGTTGGAGGAGGACCACACCTGGCGGTCGGCCCAGGACCGGCGCTTGAGCGCGGTTATCGGCCGGGACTGCACGAGCCAGACCTTGTCCTTGCTCGCGGCCCACTCCACGTCCTGGGGCGAGCCGGCCAGCTTCTCGGCGCGCTGCGAGAGGCGGGCGACCTCTCGCACTTGTGCGTCGGCAATCACAAAGGTCGTGCCGGCCGGCGTGCGCGCAGTCACGCGCAGGCGGCGCCGGTCGAGCGTGAACCGGTCGGGTACAGTCCTGCCGGATACGAGCTTGTCGGCAAGCCCGCTGACTGCTTCCACGACGATGCGGTCCTGCGCGCCGGTTACGGGGTCGGCGGTGAACGCGACGCCCGCATTCTCAGCCGGCACCAGCCGCTGGACCACAACCGCCATCGCGGCGTCGGCGTGGACAAAGCCGTTGCGCTCGCGGTAGTCGAAGGCGCGGTCGGTCCACAGCGATGCCCAGCACCGGCGCACCAGCGCGACGCAGCCATCGGGATCGGTTGTTTCGAGAAAGCTGTCGTAGAGCCCGGCGAACGAGTGGCCGGGCAGGTCCTCGGCGGTCGCGGACGAGCGCACCGCGACCGCAGCCGAGCCAAGCGCGGCGAACGCAGTGCGGATCTCCTCGGCGCGCTCGGGCGCGACCCGGGCAGACTCGATTGCCGAGCGGAATGCGGCCAGGCCGGCGCGGTCGGGCAGGGATAGGCCGGCGACCGCGGCGCTGTAGACGTCGGCCGACACGACAAAGCCGTCTGGCACGGGCAACCCGGCGCGCTTCATCCGGGCAAGGCTCGCGGCCTTGGCCCCGACCAGCGGGGCGTGGGTGGGTGTGACGACCGAGAGTTCCAGCACTGCCTGCACGGGCAGAGTATCGCAGGCGCACGGAAGGTGTCAACCGGTTTTGCCGGGCGGCAAATCCGCGCTTGCCAGACCCGGGATGGGCAGGGTATCATTAGTCCGAGGCTGGTCTGAGGGGGTCGGCCTCGGGCAACTCAGAAAACCGGCCGTTTCGGCCAAGAGAGGTAAGATGAAGAGAGCAATGGTTCTCTGCGCGTTCGCGGCGTGCGTCGCATTTGCCGCCAACCCGCTGTCGCAGGCAAGCCGCGGCGGCTTCGCGCCGGCGGCGAGCATCGAGGATTTCCGCGTCGCGTTCTGGGGCGAGCGGTTGTTCGACCCGCTGCAGGAAACCCCGCAACTGGGCGAGGGCCTGAGCATCAGCGCCTACCCGGGCGACGGCACGGGCTGGTACCTGGTCCAGTTCTCCGGCCCGGTATTCCACTACCAGGTCGCCGAACTGCGCCGGACCGGGGCGCTTTTCCAGGGTTTCCACTCGCGCACGGTCGCGTTCGTGAAGGCGAGCTCGGCCCAGATGGGCGCGGTCGCCGCGCTGCCTTTCGTGCGCTGGACCGGCATCTACCAGCCGGGACTGAAGTTTTGGCCGGGCACACTCGCGGACGAGGGGTTTGGCCGCGTGTCGGTGATTCTTTTCTACCCCGAGGACATCGAGGCCGCGGTTGCGGCAATCCAGCAGTTGGGCATCACGGTCGCCGCGACCGGCGTATCCGAGGCCTGCAAGGCCATCGACATCGACTGCTCGCGCGACGACCTTGCCCGGCTTGCCTCGCTGTCCTTCGTGATGTCGATGGAGGAGTGGCACCCGGCCGAGGCCGAGAACGCGAACTGCCAGTGGGTGGCGCAGACCTGGACCCAGAACCAGCGTCGCGTGTGGGACCAGGGCCTGTTCGGCGAAGGTGAGATCCTCGGCTACTCGGACGGC